>CAZGRI010000032.1:0-17015 GCA_964528205.1 uncultured Dehalococcoidia bacterium
CGTGTTCCCGTACGCTCGGGACCACCTGGCGTTCCCCGAGCACCTGGAGGAGGGCCTCGAGCCCCACAAGGTCCGTGAGGTGTACCTGTGGGGATCGGACGACGCGGATTATTTCCAGGACATCAGCGACACGTTCGAGACGAAGATGAAAGCGCTGTACCGCCATGTCAGCCAGGTCGGGGAGCCGACCGAGGAGCGACGAGAGCGCGCGGAACTGCGCTATGGCGAGGCCGGCAAGGCGATCGGCGTTAAGTTCGCAGAGCGGTTCAAGCGCATCGAGCTGCTCAGATAGGCTTGGAGTACGGTCCTGCTCTGCTCGCCGCTAGGTGATGCCTTCTCCGAGCAGTGCCAGCTCCGGCTCCTACAGCGACGAATGCGCCGAAGCCGACCCAGAGCCAGGCCACCCGCCTCACGTGTTGCTCGATCGTCCAAGCCCTCCTTGAAGCTCGTGCTCTATTGGCTGCCCGCGCTGTCGTGGATGGCCCTGATCTGGGTGCTCTCGAGCTCGACGCCTGACACAATCGAACGCACCACCTCTAGACTACCTTCGTTCCTGATGCTTCCGACGGTGGGCCACGTGGTCGAGTTCGCCGTTCTGGCTGTGCTGCTGCTCAGGCTGGTCCAATCGAACACTCGGCGACGGCGCGAGGCCGTTTGGGCCGCATCCGCATTGCTGGCCTTGCTCTACGCCGGCGTCGACGAGATGCATCAGTCGTTCGTGCCCGGCAGGCAGGCCAGCCTTATCGACGTCGGGTACGACGCGCTGGGTGCGGCCGCCGGTCTGGTGACATGGGCCATCCTCGGTCCGACGGTGCGGCGCCTCTTGCCCGCTCTCCGAAAGAAGGATCGCTGAGCCAACGCGGCCCACGATCTAGCGGCAGGCGAGCTTTGGGTGTCGCAACACTACATTTTTGGGTGTCTATACATTCAGGAATGGCTTGACGTTGATTTCCCTGCATCATATAATCCATCGCCATGGGTGTGCGCGGGTGGCTGGCTTTGGCGGACCGGTAGCTGCACTGGAGTAATTTGCTCCCATGGCCGAAGAGATTACCGAGCTCGACAGCCCAATAGATGTAATGGCCCTGATCCACAAGGCGCTAGTCGCCGAGGGATCGCGAGTACAGAGCCTGATCGAAGGCTACGCCTCCGGAGACAGCCTTCAAAACTTCAGGGCCGCCTTCAACTTCTGGGCCACCGCCTTGATGTACCACGCCGACGCGGAAGACCAGTATATGACGGGCCCCATGAAGGGATTCCAGCCTGCCCGTGTCAACGAAGCCGAGCACAAAGAGCTGGACGGGCTGTTCCAGGACCTCACCGCCTATGTCGACGGCCGCGAAGACACCGGGCTGGAAGGCACGGTTAGAAAGGCCATCGTCGCGCTTCACGAGGAGCAGCACGTGGAGCTTATGGAGAGGCTCGAAGATGTCCTGGGTGTCCTGAACGAGGAGATAGGCCGGACCAGGGTCATCGCCCGCACCAAGCGCCACCTCTACGGCAAGGTTGTGGCGCTGAAGATCTGCCAGGACGACCACCTCGAGAGCGAAGAAGCGTTCGTCCTGCCCGAGGTCCGGGAGCGCATGGCCGATGCCGAGCAGCTCGATCTGGCCAGGAGGCTGCTGCTCGATCCGGAGGCCGAGGACTCCAGGTGGATACTCGACTGGGTCGCCAACGACCTGACGCCCGGAGAACGCAAGCTCCTCAAGGACTTCGAGTCACGCTTCGACTCGGTGCTGACCGCCACCGGCTAGCGGCCCGGGGGTTGGGGCCTGGGTTTAGAGGACGGCGCCGCTAACGCCGTCGACCACGAGCACCCGGTCTTCGACGCCCATAGCAAGCGCGTCCCTGCTCCGGACCATCGCCTCCACTGCCTGCTGCCTCGTACCCCACCCCACGTCTCGCATAATGGCCAGCAGCTCCTCTCCCAGCTCGCATACCCAGAGACTCCGCTCCCGGTATGCGTCCCGCAGCGCGCTCCAACGCTCGTCGGGCAGCTCGATCTGCAACTCGCAATAGCGTATGGCCCAGGTCAACGACCAGGGACTGCCCGGCACCGGCGCCGGACTGCTCCGCACGCCGTTGACGGCGCCTTCGAACATTCGACGTTGGATGAACTCCCATCTGAATCCAAAGGGCTCTATTAGCTTATGAAGGGCCGGGTGGATGACCATCTCCTCCAGGTCGCCCCCGATCCTGGCCTCGGCCGAACCGGGTGGGTACCCGGTCCCCCTGGACGTCCTGGGGAAGCCGCGCTCTATCAGTGCCAAATGCGAGAGCTCATGGGCCACGTGGTACGCGAGGTCGTCGTCGGGGAGCGATGCCCACGCCGGCCTATCGGGCGCGGTGACGTCGGCTCCTTGGTCCCCAAACACAGAGCTCCCGCCCTCTTCGATCTCCTCTACGGTGACCTCGACTTCGGCGCCGAGCTTATCCCAGAACGAGTCGAAGGGGTCAACGAGCTCTCTGCCCAGCACTTTCACGGCTACCGACGCCTATGCACTCTCGGTCGGGTTTGAGGACCGGGACTCCGCTTCGGTCCGAACGGCCTTGGGCTTCCTCACGAAGAGCATCAGGACCGCTCCGGCCAGGCTCAAGGCCGCGAACGACATGAAGGGGAAGAAGTAGGAGCCTCTTGAAACGAACCAGTACCCGGCGAACAGCGGCGCCCCCATCATGGCCAGGTTGCTGGCGAACTGGGACATGCCCATTATGGTCGCGAAAGCCTTTCGACCGAAGTAGTCGCCGCGGATGGCTGTTGTCAGAGGCACTCTCCCTCCGAAGCTGATTCCGAACAACACTGCGAAGACGATCACCACCGGGACCATAGTGGCCATAGCTATCAGGGTCATGGCGATGGCCTGCAGCAGGTAGAAGAATGAGATCAGCAGGGGCTTGGGCAGGCGGGTCCCCGCATATCCCGACGCAAACTGTGAGGGCAACGCGACAGCCGTGTAGGTGAGGGTTGTCATTCCGGCCGCGGTCAGCGACATGCCTATGTCGGTGAGCTTGGGCGCCAGGTGCAGAGACAGGGTCGTGGTGGAGACGCTGGAGGTGACCTGGGCGATCGACAAGATCCAGAACACTGGCGTCTTTAACGCCTCCATCGCCGTGAATTCCGGCTCCTCATCGTCTTGGGAGATGGCTCCCGAACTCTGGCCCTGGGCCGCTTCCTGAGGCGACGGAAGCCCATCTGGGCGCAGTCCGTACTCCTCGGGCCGATTGCGTAAAGCCCTGGTGATGGGCACGATGATGGCCAGAAGAAAGATGCCGATCCCAAGAGTCGTCGTTCGGAATCCCTGGGACTCTATGCCCATGGCCAGGACCGGCACCAGAAAGCCTCCGAACTGGACTCCTGACATCGCCGTGGCGATCGCCAGCGAACGTTTTCGTATGAACCAGTTATTGACCATGGATATGACGGCCAGCCAGCCGCCAAGTCCGGATCCCAGGGTGACGACCAGGAACGCTGCGTAGAATTGCCACAGGCTGTTGACCTGGGACATCAGGATGTACCCGACGCCTATGAGGATGTAGCCGATAAGGATCATTCGCCGGGCGCCGAACCGATCGATGATGAAGCCTTCAATCGGGCCCAGCAGCGCGCCCTCGGCTCGGCCTAAGGCGAACGCGCCCGACATGGCGAACCGGCTCCAGCCGAACTGCCGTTCCAGGCCCACCATCAGAGTGCCCAATCCCTGGAACACGACGATGGCCATCAGGGTCAGCAGGGCGGTGGCGACGCCGACCAGCTTCCAGCCGTAAAACAGGTCCTGCGCGGCCTTGATGGGGTGGGGTCGGGAGGCGAAGCCGAAGTAGCTCACCGCGCAAGTTTAGCAGATGGGGATTAGGGATTAGGGTTTGGGGGCTGGGAGTTGGGGATCAGGTGGCTGGCTCGTCTGAGTGCGGTAGTCCTTCCGTGGAAGGATGGGGGTGAATCAGGACGCCGCGGGCGACGCCGTGCCGAAGCCGGCCGTACTCGGAGCTGAGCTCCGCGCCCAGGATCAGGACGAAGCTGCTGACATAGGTCCACATCAGGAGCACTATGACGGGCGCCAGGGTCCCGTATACGTTCTCGAAGTTGGCGATTCGGTCCAGGTAGAGGATAAAGAGGTTCTTCGCCAGCTCGAAGAGCACCGCGGCCACCAGCGCTCCTGACCAGATGTACCGCCAGTAGGTCTTTGTATTGGGCATGAACTTGTAGATCAGGAGGAAGACTGCCAGCATCAACACGAACGAGGTCCCCTGGAGCAGCACCTGTCCACCGGCATTGATCAGGAAGCCGACGCCTGCCACGTCTGAATCGGCGAAGCGCTCGGCCGTGCGGACGAAGGCCGAAGCGCTCAGAGAAACCAGGAAGAGGAGGCCGACGGCCAGCCCCATCGTTAGCTGGCGGGGCTTGCTTATGAAGAACGGCCGGTCCCTGTGGACGTCCCAGGCCCTGTTCACGGCCCTCGTCACGGAGCCGAAAATGGCACTGCCAGACCAGAGCAGGCCGAGAAATGCCACGACGCCGATGGCGCCGCGAAGGCGCAGGACTGCGTCGACGTTCTGGTCTATAAGGTCCTCCGAGCCCGGTAGATAGTCGGTTGTGAAGTCGGTCAGTCGAGACTGGACGTCCTGGGACTCCAAAAACAGGCTGAGGAGCGCGATAAGCCCCAGCAGGAGAGGGAACATCGAGAAGAGTGCGTAGTAGGCGACGCTGGCCGCCATGTGCGTACCGTCGTCGTCGGATAGCTCGTGCATCGTGCGCAGCAGCAGGGCGATCACGAAGTAGCGACCGATCCGCTCGGTGACGGGCCGGACGCGACTTTGCAGGGACGAGATCAAGCGGTGAAAGGAAGAGGCCATGAGTCTCACGAAGCGCCGGGCCAACCTACGAATACGCATCGACGCTGAAGAGTCGGCGAGGGGGCGGGGCGCCCTGAGTCGAGGTTAGCACAACGGTCGGAGCATTTCCAAACGAGTCGATGAACAGGGATGGCGACCGGGTCGAATCGCCCGAGGCGGCTCCCAGACTGGAACTGCTCAAGCAAATACGTCAGCCGATGAATCACATGATGCTGTGTTTAGCATTCACCAAATGTCACCCTGAGCTTGTCGAAAGGTCTGGAGGCTGCGGGGTGACCCACTCCACCCCAGATTCTTCAGCAAGCTCAGAACGACAGGTGGCGGGTGGCGACAGCCTTCGTTACTCGGGTTTCGACTCCCGGTGCGCTTAAGGACAGCGCGATCTTATTCCCGATTGACAGGCCGGGTTCGCGTCGGTAGGGTTAGTAGCCGTCAACCCTGGCGTTCCGACACACGGAGGCCTGATTGTCCCACGTCGCGCTCAAGTGCACCCAGTGCGCCACGCTGCACGCCACCGACATGAGGACGCTGCGTTGTCGCAAGTGCGAGGCGCTTCTAGAGGTCGAGTACGCCGGCGGACCCCTGGGCCCGCAGCCTAGCGATTGGCGTGGCCCGGACATACCCCTGCCGATGCACGACCGCGACGCGGTGGTGTCTTTGGGGGAAGGCAATACCCCATGTGTCCGGCTGGACTCGTTGGGCCGGTCTTTGGGTCTGAGCGAGCTGTACGCCAAGCTGGAGTACGTCAACCCGACGGGCTCTTTCAAGGACCGGGGCACCGCGGTAATGATGTCCGTTGCCAGAGAGCAGGGGGTGGAGGAGATCGTCGAGGACTCGTCGGGCAACGCCGGGGCCTCGGCGGCGGCGTACGCCGCCAGGGCCGGCATCAAGGCCCATGTGTTCGCCCCGGCGTCCGCGCCGGGCCCCAAGATAAGACAGATCGCGGTCTACGGAGCCGAGGTGCACCCCATCGACGGGCCGAGGGAGGCCGCGGCGGAGGCCGCCGTCCGGTTTTACACCGAGCGAGGCCTGGTGTACACATCTCACAACCTGAGCCCTTACTACGTAGAGGGGACCAAGACGTTCGCCTACGAGCTCTGGCGGCAACTGCCCGAGATCGCCCGAGGGCACGTGGTGGTCCCGGTGGGCAACGGCTCCCTTTACATGGGTGCGTGGAGAGGCTTCGAAGAGCTGCGGCGAGCGGGGCAAATGACGGACGTCCCTCGGCTCCACTGCATTCAGTCGACCTCCGCGATGCCGATAGCTGCAGCGCACGTCGGCGAGGAGTGGTCGCCCGCTCCAGGGGCCACCACGATCGCGGGAGGAATCTCCGCGATAGACCCGGCACGCAAAGGCCTGGTCCTCGACGTGCTGCGAGCAACGGGCGGCACGGCGCTGGCGGTGGAAGACCGGGACATCCTGAGATGGCACCAATTCCTGGCTGAGAAGGAGGGTATATACGCGGAGCCGACGTCCGCCGCCGCCTTTGCCGGCCTGGAAGAGCTGGTCAGACTGGGCGAGATCGACCGCGGTGATGTGGTCGTGGTGCCTGTGACGGGCTCGGGGCTGAAGGACTCTCCGACGTCCTAGCGCCAGTCGCAGGTGGTGGAACGGCCTGGGCCACGGCGGTACCCCTGAACTCGGAGCGAACGTAACTGGCACACGACCGGCGAAGAGCCCCTCCTCCCAGTGAGACCGGCGAAGCCCCGGGTGCGCTCGCTGTGTGGGTTGGGAGGGCGCTGGTCCCGTTTGCCTCGCTGCGAAACTACAACTTCCGAATGCTGTGGCTGGGACAGCTCGGCCAGGCCTCTGCCATGTGGGCAGAGCAGGTTGCACGAAACTGGCTGACGTGGCAGCTGACGGAGTCCGCGACGGCCCTGGGCCTGGTCAACGTCGCGCGCGCCTTGCCGCTTATCGTCCTGGGTCTTTTCGGCGGTGTGATCGCGGACCGGTTCGACAAGCGCCGGACGCTGATAGTGATCCAGATGTGGAGCCTCTCGATCTACGTCGCCATGGCCGTGCTGATCCTGGGAGGCTGGCTGGAGCTGTGGCACGTCTACCTGACGGCGTTCCTACTGGGAGCAGGCATGGCCCTGAACCAGCCGGTCCGCACGTCATTTATCCCGCAGCTTCTTCACGGCGACCTCCTGTTGAACGCACTGTCTCTCAACTCGATAGCCATCAACGTAACACGCCTCGTGGGACCGGCCGCGATAGGGTTCTTGATAGCGGCGTTCAACGACAATGTGGGCCCGTCCTACGTAGTAGCCTCGGCCGTGTACGTCCTGGTCATCGTGAGCACGCTGATGATCCGGTCGCCCGGTGTCCAGCGCGAGGGCAGAGCGGTCTCGATGGGCAGCGACCTGGTCGAAGGATTCCGATATATGCTGCTGGAGAACCGAACTGTTCTGGCGCTTATCGTCGTCGCGATGGGCCCGCTGGCGTTCGGGTTCAGCTACATCACGCTGTTGCCCGTGTTCGTTACGGAAGTGCTGGACATGGGCCCAGCCGGATTCGGGACGATCCAGTCGGCCGCTGCCGTCGGAGCGCTGGCCGGGGGCTTCACTCTGGCCTCGATGGGCCACGTCAGGCGCAAAGGTCAGACGATGCTTGTCGCAGGACTCGCCTATGGGGTTGTCCTGATGCTCCTGAGCGTGGTGAGCGCCCCGATGCTGGCATTCATGGCGGTGCCGATCATCGGTGCGGCGCAGACCGTATTCCGGGCAGCCAACAACAGCGCGCTGCTGGAGATCACGCCGGGACGGCTCAGAGGGCGTGTCATGAGCATGACGTTCCTGGATACAGGGGTCCAATCACTGGCGGCGATAATGGCGGGGAGCATCACCGACACCTGGAGTGTTGCGGTGGGCATGGTGCTCCTGGGAGCGGTGTGTGCTTTGATCGTCGGAGCTATCGGGATCGCCGTGCCGTCGGTACGACGGCTGTAGACGGACCGGCATCCGTAATATACTAGCGGGCAGGGACCGAGGGAGGGTCCAGGTCCGAGGACGCTGGCGGCAGGACCTGCGTGCAGGTCGCAAAGGAATAGGAGCAGTATGGCGTACCAACCCATTGAGAACTACGGCATCATCGGGAACATGCGGACCGTGGCACTGGTGGGGATGAACGGGTCGATCGACTGGCTATGCCTTCCGCGAATCGACTCGCCAAGTGTTTTTGCGGGGATTTTGGACGATCAGAAGGGCGGCCACTTCAAGATAGCCGCCACGAACATAGAGCTTACCCATAAACAGATCTATTGGCCCGAGACCAACGTTCTCGTAACCCGGTTCCTGTCCCACGACGGCGTTGGTGAGATCCGGGACTTCATGCCTATCGAGGGAACTGACGACACAGGCTCGTGGAACCGCATCGTGCGCCTGGTCACGACGAACCGTGGGACCATGACGTTTCGTGTGGAGTGCCAGCCCGCATTCGACTACGCCCGGAGCCCGCACGAGACCCGGCTGAGCCCGAACGGGGCCTCCTTCATGTCGTCAGAGGTCGGCCTCACTCTCGAGTCGGCGATCCCGCTGGAGCGCGACGGCACCGGCGTCTCCGCCGAGTTCACTCTGCAGGAAGGCCAGACACGCGTATTCGTGCTGCGCGAGACCGACGCATCGTCGGACGGCCCGTCCCCGGTCTCCGAGGTTGAAGCGGACGAACTGTTCCGCGCGACCGTGGAGTACTGGCGCCGATGGGTCGGCAAGTGCACGTACCGGGGGCGATGGAGGGAGGTGGTCCAGAGGTCGGCGCTGGCGTTGAAGCTGATGACGTACCAGCCGACGGGGGCGATAGTGGCGGCGCCGACGTCCAGCCTACCAGAGGACCCTCAGGGCGCCCGCAACTGGGACTACCGGTTCACGTGGATCAGGGACGCCGCTTTCACACTGTACGGGCTGATGCGCATAGGGTTCACCGACGAAGCGGCACAATTCATGCAGTGGCTGGAAGCCAGGTGCGCCGAAATGAACGAGGACGGTTCGCTTCAGATCATGTACGGCGTGGACGGAAGGAAGGAGCTGACCGAGGAGACGCTGGACCACCTTGAGGGATACATGGGATCGCGGCCTGTCCGAGTCGGCAACGCGGCCGCCGGACAGCTCCAGCTCGACATCTACGGCGAGCTGATGGACTCCGTCTACCTGTACAACAAGTACGGAACGCCCATCTCATACGATCTGTGGGCCCATCTGCGACGGCTGGTCGACTGGGTGTGCGACAACTGGCAGAGAGCCGACGAGGGGGTATGGGAAGTGCGCAGCGGCCGGCAGCACTTCGTCTACTCGAAGCTGATGTGCTGGGTCGCGCTGGACCGCGCGCTGCGACTGGCGGACAAGCGCTCCTTCCCAGCGGACCGCAGCCGGTGGCTCAGGTGCAGAGACAGTATCTACGAGGAGATAATGGCAAAGGGCTGGAGCCAGGACCGGCAGGCGTTCGTGCAGTATTACGGCAGCCAGAGCCTGGATGCCTCCAACTTGACGATGCCGCTGGTCTTCTTCCTCTCACCC
This sequence comes from uncultured Dehalococcoidia bacterium, assembly GCA_964528205.1. Taxonomy (GTDB): domain Bacteria; phylum Chloroflexota; class Dehalococcoidia; order Lucifugimonadales; family CAZGRI01; genus CAZGRI01. The sequence goes on from CAZGRI010000032.1 coordinate 9,363, forward strand.
ACGGACCCCAGGATGTTGAGCACACTGGACGCCATAAACCAGTCTCCTGAGAACGGCGGGCTCGTGTCCAACAGCCTGGTCTACAGGTACAACGTCGAGATGACCGAGGACGGCCTCCCGGGCCAGGAGGGTACATTCAACATGTGCACCTTCTGGCTGGTGGAGGCGTTGACCCGCGCCGGGCGAGTCGATCCCGGACGGCTCGAGGAAGCCCGGCTGATGTTCGAGCAGATGCTGGGGTACGCCAACCACCTTGGGCTATACGCCGAAGAGACCGGCCACCACGGCGAGGCGCTGGGGAACTTCCCTCAGGCGTTCACGCATCTGGCACTGATCAGCGCCGCGTTCAACCTAGACCGCGCACTGGGACGCGGCGGGGGCTAGCGGCTGCCGCCACCTGTGCTCATCAGTACGACGGGCCGTGCAACCTCGCCGACTCTGCGGAGCGAGGTGGACCGTCCGGCGTCTGACTAGCGCGGCTACTCTCCCAGCGTCGTGGCAAGGACCCACATCGGCCCTTTGCCTAGCTCGTAGACCTCCAGAGGCTCAGGCATGCCGCTCTGCGGGTCGATGCTGTACGAGGCCAGCCGGCCCGACTCCAGACCCGCCGCAAACAGGAACCTCCCGTCGGGGTCTAGGCTGAACGCCCTGGGCACCGGCTCGGACGCTGCATGGCCCACAGGCGTAAGCCGCCCGGTCGCCGGGTCCACGCTGAAGCATGCGATGCTGTTATGTCCGCGGTTGGGAGCGTACACGTGACGTCCGGAGGGGGATATCTGAATCTGGGAGCAGGAGTTTAGCCCGTCGTAGCCGTCGGGCAGCGTCGACACCGTGTCGAACGTTGTAAGCGTACCCGTCGAGGGGTCCAGACGGTAGGCCGAGACGCTGCATCCCTGCTCGTTGGAGAAGTAGACGACGTCCAGATCGGGGTGGAAACAGAAGTGCCTGGGCCCGACACCGTCGTCCGGTATGGCCTGCGCCGGCGAGTTCGGGGTCAGCCGGCCGGTTGTCTGATCGAACCTGAACTGGAAGACCCGGTTAGGGCCCGTCGCGCCAGCGATGTGGGGAACGAATACGAAGCGGTTGGACCTGTCTGCCTGCATCGAGTGCGCGCCGGGAGAGGTGTCGATCCGCTCTACCGGCGGTGTCTGGACCACCCCGTCGTCGCCGATCCTGTGTACCGCGACACCACCGGCGGCGTAGTAGGCGGAGAAGAGGAACCTGCCAGTGCGATCGGTAGCGAGATAGCACGGGTCCGCGTCCAGAGGCGAGGTGCCGATGGCCGACAGGCTTCCGGTGTCCCGATCGACCCTGAAGCTGGTGACTCCCAGTTCGACCCGGCAGCCCGCGTACATAATCGTTCGATCGGGACTGATGGCGAGAGGTGCGGGTCCTTCAGGGACCGCGACCTCGCCCTGCCGGTCCAGCCGGCCCGACTCGGGGTCCATCTCAAAGACAAGCAGCCTGTCTTCGTCCTGCAGGGTCACGTATAGGTAGTAACGCATCGGCGCACCTCCTCCCGGGGGTACAAGTTATAGGGTACGGGGTTTAGGGTCTAGGGTCTGCGAATGCCTGCATGACATCAGACCCGGTAGCAGGCGACGAGGTGGTCGGGGCGCTTCTCCTCCAGGTCGGGGTGGGGGTTCGTGCGGCAGATGTCCTCGGCGATGGGACAGCGATCGTAGAACCGGCATCGCGGGTCTGGGTCCACGGGTCTGGACACGGCGCCTTTGATCTCCACCGGCGGCCGTCGATGGGTTGGGTTCGCTACCGGCACCGCTGAGAGCATAGCTTTCGTGTACGGGTGCTGCGGGGCCCGCAACAGGTCCTCGGTCTCGGCGACCTCCACTATCTTACCCAGGTACATGACGGCGATCCGATCGCACATGTATCTCGCAACCCCGAGATCGTGTGTAACGTACAGGTAGCTGAGGCCCAGCCTCTCGGCCAGGTCGCTCATCAGGCGCACGATCCCTGTGCGAGTGGGAGCGTCCAACATAGAGGTGGGCTCGTCGGCCACTACGAAGGACGGTCCCACGGCCAGCGCCCTGGCGATAGCCACTCGCTGCCGCTGTCCCCCCGACAGCTCGTGGGGGTAGCGGAACAGGAAGCTCGAGCTAGGTTGCAGTCCCACCGTATCCAGCATCTCCTCGACACGCTCCAGGCGCTCGGCCGACCCGCCGATACCCTGCACGGAGAGGGGTTCCGCCACCGTGTCGAGGACGGTGCGCCTGGGGTTCATAGACTCGTACGGGTCCTGGAATATGACCTGGGCCCGGCGTCGGAACGCCTTGAGCTTGCGACCCTTGATGCGGGTGACCTCGGAAAGGGCCCCCTCTTCATCCCTGAACAGGATGGCGCCCGACGTGGGCTCGAGCAGCCTTGCCAGCAGCCTGCCGGTGGTGGTCTTGCCGCATCCCGACTCGCCGACCAAGCCAAGGCTCCACCCCTGAACGATCTCAAACGAAACGCCGTCCACCGCGTGAACAAGGCCCTTCCCCCGCGTCCATAGTGCTTGCGAGACCGGGAAGTGTTTGACAAGGTCTTCCACGCGCAGCAAAGGTAGTGGGCTCCGTGGTATTTCCTGTGTCAGTGGGGTCACGGCCGTCGCTCTACGAGGATTGCTCGATAGGGTTCCAACAGGCGGCCCACTGGGCGCCCCGGCGATGGACGGGCGGTTCTTTCCGTTGACAGATATCGGTGGCGTAGGCACACCGCGGGTGGAACCTGCAGCCCTCCGGCGGACGTGTCAGATTAGGCGACTCTCCCGGCAAGGTCGCCAGATCACGCCGCTCTCCGCGTACATTCGGGAACGCCGAGAGCAGCGCCTCGGTGTAGGGGTGTATGGGACGGCTGAATATCTCGACCGCGCCGCCCAGCTCCACCAGCTTCCCGGCGTACATCACGCCAATCCTGTCACTGGTCTCGGCCACCACTGCAATGTCGTGGGAGATGTAGATCATTGCCATGTCCATACGCAACCGGACCTTACGGAGCTCTCTCAGGACCTGGTCCTGGACGATGACGTCGAGGGCCGTCGTCGGCTCGTCCGCTATGAGAAGGTCCGGGTCGCAGGCAAGCGCCATCGCGATCACCGCCCTCTGCCTCATGCCTCCCGACAGCTCGTGCGGATACTTGTCCGACAGCGACCGTTCCAATCCGACCATCTGCAGGAGGTCGCCGATCCTGGGCGACAGCTCGGCCCGAGGGGCGTTTCCGTGGGCCTCCATGGCCTCTGCTATCTGGTCTCCCAACCTGTACACCGGGTCCAGCGAGCTCATGGCTGCCTGGAATATCATCGAGATCCGGCTCCAGAGTACGCTTCGCATCTGTGAGCCGGTCTTCGGCACCAGGTCGTCGCCATCGAGGTATATGTGTCCGGTGACCAACCTGGCGTTGTCGGGGAGGAGTTTCAGCAGCGAGTTGGCCACTGTCGTTTTGCCGGACCCGGACTCCCCCACCAGTCCGAGCGCGTCGCCTCTGTCCACACTGAACGAGACACCCTCCACGGCGCTGACCTCGCCGTCGCGAGTGTGGTACCGCACCGTCAGTCCTTCGACCGCTAGCAGGGGGCCGCTCACGACCGTCTCAGCCGCGGATTGACGATCTCGTCCATGGCCCTTCCGACCAGGTAGAAAGAGGAGCAGAGCAGCGTGATGGACAAGCCGGCGGGCAGGACCAGCCACCAGTAGTCGTCGAGCTGGAGCAGATAGCCGGCAGACTCCGTGGTGTGGATCATTATGCCCCAGCTCATCCTCACGTCGAGGAGCCCGAGGAAGGCCAGCACCGCCTCCGAGAATATGGCTGCCGTCACGGTGAACATCATGTACAGGAATGAGAGAGGCAACAGATTCGGAACCAGATGGACCGCGATAACGTACAGATGCCCGCCACCCGCGGCCCGGGCCGCCTCCATGTACGGCTTCACGGTAACGCTCAGGGCCTGCGACTTCAGCACTATGCCCATCGCGCCGAAACCGGACAGCACGGAACAGCGGGGCCTTCGACTACATCGTCAAGCCTGCCTCGATGGAGGAGGTCCTGGCCAGTGTACGACGAGCGCTGGAGAGACGGCGGCTCGTCCTCGAGAACCGGGACTATCGCAAGAACCTGGAAGAGAAGGTCGCGGAGCAGACTCTCCACTTGCAGCAGAGAATACGAGAGCTAAATGCGCTCAACGACCTGTTCCAGAGGCACATCAGCCGCAGCCAACACATGGAGACGGCGTACCGGCAGCTGATCGCCGGGGTCACGAAAACGGCGGAACAGCTCCGGTCTCTGGCCGTGGCCGCCGATGCTGGGCCAGACCGCCCATCGATGGAGAGGGCGGACACGAACCGCTAACCCGACGCGGGCAGGCCCGCCCCTTTCCGCTACTCATACGGCACCCCTCTTTTTCCCTCTCTCTTTGTCCAGACTACGTGTCCAGACCTCTGGATTCCGGCTTTTGCCGGAATGATGAGACCTGCACAATGGACGGTCGCCGGCGTGCGAAACACGGTTGGGTGAGGCTCGCGTCGACGTTGCCGGTCGTTGCCGTGACTCCCGTCCGCAAACGGGTGAGCGGGAGGGTCAGCCTTTTGATGGGCGTTGATCCCCTGTTCTCGTGATTCTCGAAAGCTGTGGCGGACTGTGGTGCGGACGTAGGCCGGGAACGGCCCCTTCAGATTCTGTAGAGCCTTTCGGTGTTCCTTGATAGCAGAGCTGTTTGCTCGTCCCGGCTGAAGCCGGCGACGATCTCGGTGTAGGCGTCGACGACGGCATCGTAGGAGCTCCAAAGCCAGTCGATGGGCCAGTTGGTGGCGAACAGGCAGCGGTCGACGCCGAACGTTTCGATACAGTGAAGTACGAACGGCCTAATGCTGTCGACGGTCCAGTTGTGGTCGCTCATGCCCAGGCCCGAGATCTTGCAGATGATGTTGTCCGCTTCGGCTGCAGCGGCCATGCCGTTTTTCCACCGGCTGAAGTACTCGTCGGACCGCTCTTCCGGTAGTCCCGTATGGTCGATCACGATCCTGACGTTGGGGTACTTTGCGGCCAGGTCCCGAAGCTTCTCCATGTCCTGCCAGCGGGCCCCCATACTCGACACTAGGTCGTACTTCTCGAGCAGCTCGAAACCGCGGTGGAAGTCGGGCTCGACGAGATAGTCACCGTAGGAGAAGTCCCGGATGCCACGCATGTTCGGGTACTCGGAGTGGCGCTCGAGGACTCCCTCCACGTCGGGGTGCCTCAGGTCAGCGTACGCGACGATGCCGTGGGGGAAGCCTGTTCGCTCGGCCGCTTCCTGGAGCCACGCGGTCTCCTTGACCGGGTCCTCGCTTCCTATCGCCGCCTGAACGTGGACCACCTTGGTCACGTTCGCGTCGCGGCTCTCCGCGATGTAGTCCTCGGCGAAGTAGCTACGCTCCGCGAGTTTCTGTATCTGCGAGCCCAGTGTCGGATGCGGGACGCCGGGCTGCCAGTGTCCGTAAACGAGCTCCGGATGCTGCATGTCATAGAAGTGAACGTGGGCGTCCACGAAGTCGAGCTTGGCCATCTACAACCTCCCGGTATTCCCCAATTCGTCAGACGGTCACGGCGTGCTTATCGAGAACGTCGTCGTTCAGCTCGACCCCGAGGCCCGGACTGGTCGGCGGGATTATGTAGCCGTTCTCCCACCTGATCGGCTCCTTCAAGATATCGGCGTGAAAGCCGCCCCAGGTGTGAATGCCTTCCTGTATCAGGAAGTTGGGACAGCTCACGTCGAGCTGGATGCTGGCCGCGCCCCCTATGGGCCCGCCGTACAGATGGGGCGCAATCTTGGCGTAGTGGGCCTCCCCCATGGCGGCGATCTTCTTGGCTTCGAGTATCCCGCCGGTGATCGTCAGGTCCATCTGCAGAATTGACGCCGCCTGTCTTTCCAACAGCTCCACGAACTCGAATCTGGTCAGCAGGCGCTCTCCCGTGGCGACCGGGATGCTGGTAGACCGGGCCACCCGCGCCATCTCCTTGATGTTCTCCGGAGCGACGGGCTCCTCGAACCATCGGGGGTCGTACTGCTCCACCCGCTTGGCGAATCGGATTGCGCCCTCCGTCGTGAACTGACCGTGGGTGCCGATCAGGATGTCGCACCTGTCGCCCACGGCCTCGCGGACCGCCCGCACCACTCCCTCGGCGTATCCGAGGGTCTCCAAACGGTCGGACGTCCTCATGTCCACGGGGTCGAATTTTACCGCGGTGAATCCCTGCTCGACATACTCGAGGGCCAGGTCAGCGGCTTTTTCTGCCGGGTCCCCCGCCCTCCAGCCTGACAGGTACGAGTAGGCCCTCAGCTTTTCGTTGAACACGCCTCCCAGCAGGTTGTAGATGGGCTGATTCAGCGCCTTCCCAACGATGTCCCAGCACGCCATCTCGATGGCGCTCAGCACCGGCGTGCTTATGGGGCCGGAGTGCCTGGAGCCCTGTCCCTCGTAGATCTGCCACCAGAGCTTCTCGATCTGGAACGGGTCGGCCCCAATGACGTAGCGCTCGCCGAGGTCCTTGATCAGCTCCACAGCCACGTGGTTCAGTCTGTTGTGGTACGTGCACTCGCCGGCGCCCTCGATTCCCTCATCGGTGACCAGCTTCAGGAATATCCACCTGGGTCCACCCCAGTGGGGAGGCGGGTTTTCAACGATATAGGTCTTTACGTCGACGATCTTCATAGTTCAACCCCTTCCATTCAATAACACGCCCTCTGTGAGTTGTCTACAGTGTGAGTTCAAGTGACGGTTGTTTTACTACTGGTGCACAGGAAGGGATTCGAAGCCCCACTCCCTTGAGGCAAGCAGAATACAGGTCGGGTCTGTAGCGTCCGCCCTGTGTGGCGCAGTCTACGACGTTCCTGGAGATCACCCGTCCCATCGTCGGCTGTCCTAGCTGGCATGGATTCACTGGCCAGGGCGTAGGAAGGCTAGGGAGAGGCGCGTACACCCGTGGATAGCTTGGGAAGCGTGATAAACGGCTACCGAGCAGGATTTGCCGCCGGAGCGGGACTCCCCCGTTGGGGACGCTGTCTCCGGGAGCCGTTTGGGGTGTTCGGAGCGTACGCCCGTGGTTGGGCCGATTTGGCAACCGGCCACACATTTGGCCCTTGACGGCGTTGGGTGTTCTTCCGGGCGGGCTCACCATAGCGATGACGCGGTGCCCTTCGTTGGGGTCCTGGACGGCTCTGCGGGCCCTGGACGTCCGGTGTGAAGCCGCCGTAGTCGAAATCGGGCAGGCGTCGCCTTTCAATCCGTGCTCCCAGCACGGCTTCGATCTTACGCACCAGTATCTCGTCCTCTGGAAGAGTGAGTGTAAAGGCCTCGCCGCTCTGCTCTACCCGGCCAGTGCGCCCGATGCGGTGGATGTAGGCGTCCACCGTGTTGGGCATGTCGAAGTTGATGACGTGGGAAACTTCCGACACGTGGATGCCTCGTGAGGCCAGATCGGTGGCGACCAGTATGTCGTACTTGCCGTCGCGGAATCCGTTGATGGCCTGCAGTCGACGGTTCTGAGATAGGTTGCTTTGAAACGCGGCCACGCGATACTTGGCATTCTCTAGGTCTCCGGCCAACCAGCGGGCGCGGTGCTTGGTGCGGGTGAAAATCAACACCCGGCCCGTTGCCGTCTGTTGCAGCATATGCAGCAGCA
>CAZGRI010000033.1:0-238 GCA_964528205.1 uncultured Dehalococcoidia bacterium
ATTAGAGGTAGAGAACTTGTCCCGCCAACGAGACCTCGGACTGGAGCAATGGACGTCACTACTCGGCTCCTTAGACGGTCGCGGCATGATGCTTGGAGAACCTAAGGACACAGGTCACCTTTTTGATTGGGGCGAGTTTGACCTCATACCTCCTGGATTCAAAGTACGAGGTACGCTGAAACTGCCTCTGGGGGGAGCCGAAAAGTTGGAGTATCTGTTATTGTTTCTAAGCCTTCCG
>CAZGRI010000033.1:248-17004 GCA_964528205.1 uncultured Dehalococcoidia bacterium
CAATTGGCCCTAATATGTCCAACTTCGCCATTCCATCGTCAGGAGTCAGAGCAGGGCAGAACCGTTAGGAACCTCGTGTGGCGGGTAGTCGAGGAATTAAGCTACGGGCTGTGGGACGCCCAGGAAGCAGTTCGGAGAATCGAGGCCGAAATCGATGCGCTCTGGGCGCCGGCCAGAGGGCGTGGTCCCGGTCCCATCAAGACCGTCAGTCTGGGGGCGCTGGACGACGAAGCGTGGACTCGCATGGACAAGAAAGACGCGGAGCTCCGGCAAGCGCGAGCCGAATTGGACCGGGCCTGGGACGAGCTCAACGCCACCAACTAGCAGTTTACTCAATCTCCAATAGACTGCGGGTCATTGCAAGCCTCAGAACTTGAGAGCACCGGGACATCTGAGCGGTCCACACAAGGCCGCACCCCCTAGAAGGCGACTGAACCAAAAGTCGGAGCTACTAGAGGGCCTACTTGAGGATCGGTCTGTACATCTGCAGGTAGATCCCGGGCCCTGCTCCCCTGCCCATGCCTCCGCCGGACCGGATGTTGAAGTGAACCTCGACTCCCCCGTACCTCTCCGAGCCCCACCAGAAGAAGTAGCTGCCCTCGAGCTCACCGGTCCACTCTAACGGGTATACCGTTTCGCCCGGCTGAATGGGCCCCACGCTGGTCACCTCCATCTGATCGACGAGGTCGCCGTACTTGTTGAGGAGGCGGAGCTCCAGCACGCCGTCGAAACCGTCGTCGGAGAAGACGTCTTCACCGCTGTTCGTCAGCCCCAGACGCAGAAGGGCCTCGCCATTGTCGGTGCGCTCAAGGTCGTCGCCTTTGAAGGTCAGCTTCACCTCCACGCCCTCGTCGCCTCCGCATGCCATCAACCCCAGCAGGACCAGCCACATTGTCGGAACAAGCAGAAATCTCACGGAATCATCCCTCCTTTTTTTTGCCCTAACCGCCGAAACCTCGTACGCGACGGAATGGTTTTCTTGGACCCGATTGATGTGGGTTGATTTGGAATCGCGTCAGCCATCGTCCCCGACGTGTCCTGCCAGGGTCCTATCCCGTGACCGCGCGGTGCTGTAGGAGATAGAGCTCCCCGGCGGCGAAGGCCCACTCGATGTCCCGAGCTGTGCCCGCGATCGCTTCGCACCGCGACGCCAGCTCATGCAGCGCGACCAGCTGGCCATCGTCCAGGCAGTGCGCGTGGACGCGCTCGGGGACCACGATGACCTCCTCCGTGTCGCCGCCGGGGCGAGGCAGTACCATACGGTCCTTCCGGCCGGGTGTGCGCTCCAGCACCTCTCCCTGCCTGCTCACGCGGTAGCGGTCCGGAGTCACCATCCCCATCACAACCGCCTCGCCCAACCCCCAGCACGCCTCGATTACCCGCTCGTCGGACTCGGTAATCGGGTTGCGTGTGAACAGCACCCCTGCGATGTCGGGTACGACCAGCTTCTGCATGACGACGCCCATGGCGGCGTTGCCGGTGAGTCCCAGGCGCCCCCGGTACTGGCGGGCGGCCTCGGACCGGCCCGATTCCCAGACCTCGTGGACCGCGGCGACCAGGTCCGACTCGTCGGAAACGTTGAGCCGCGTCGTGTACTGGCCGGCGAAGCTGGCCGACAGGGAGTCCTCGCCGACCGCCGAGGAGCGGACGGCCACCGGCCCGCCGAGCGTGGCGAAGGCATCGTGCAACAAGGAAACCGTGTCCGGGTCGCCGACGACGATGGAGTCGACGGCATCCGTCGACAGGGCGAAACCGGGCGGAACGGGCAAGCCCGCACGGAGGGCGACGGCCAGGTTAACGGCCTTTCCGCCGTAGGTCGACTCGCCGATCGCTCTGTCCAACGGTACGCGCATGACCTCGATCCCGGTACCCGGTGTGTCGAGATTCTAGCGCAACCGGTGGCGGCAGGACAAACCGCGGACAGCCCTTGTGGCGTCAGGCCAGCGAGCTTTCAATTCCGGCGATCTTCTCTTCCGTCAGCGGGAGGTCCGCTCCCTCCAGGACCGCGGTCAGCGCCAGCAGGTTCTCATTGGAGACCAGGTTCTCGGTCGACATTGCCAGTGCAACTCTGTCTCCCGGATCGATGTCCCCGAGGAGTTCGAGCGCGTGCTCCTGGGTGGCCTCGGGGCCCAGGGCGTAGATTCCCGCCGGGAACCCTACCCAGACCGCCTTGTCCTTCCACAGGGAGAGGGCCTCTCCGATGGGCAGGTCGCCCATGGGTGGAGGATGCAGTGCCTCCACGATGTCCACTGGGGAGTCGGCGATCAGGTCCTTCAGGGAGCGGACCCTTCCGTCCATGTGGACTCCCATGAGCTTTCCGTGATCGTGCAGCACCTTGGCCTGTTTCTCGTACTCCGGCAGGAAGTACTTCTCGAAGATACCGGGGCTGACCAGGAAACCATCGACGTTGTCACCGCAGAGAGTGATCGCCGCCGGCGACTTGGCGGCGATCTCGTACATGGGCTCGCGGCTCTTGCTGATGGCCCTGTAGGTGTCCTCCACCAGGTCGGGATAGTCGGCAAGGTGGTAGAAGAAACGTCCTCCCTCGCTTCCGACCCAGTCGATCATCAGCATCTGCATGGGCGAGTGGGGCAGGGAGTCGAGGACGAGGCCGTCCTCTCCCAGCCAGTCCAAGGCCTGCTCGATGGGAAAGTAATCGGCGACGTATTCCGTATGCTCGACAACGTACTTCAGGACTTCGTAGTCCTCGGGTTCCTTGACGTAGCGGGAGACCTGCCAGGGCGACACGTCCTTCCAGCCCCGCTGGGCGTGCCATTGACCGGTGCCGGGCTCCTTTTTATCGTCCTGGTAGATGGTGCCGACGGGCGTCTTATACGTCCTCCGCGTCACCGTCTGACCGGAGGGCAGGGCCACCTGGGCCTCGGTCACCTCCACGTCGTGCAGCTTCTCGACGTAGGGTGGCCTATTCCAGTTCATGCCCATTCCGCGGTTTCGGGCCTCCCGCTCAGCCCAGCCGACCTGGCTGTGTCTCCAGTAGTGGAAGAAGGGCAGCTTGTCGGCGCGCTCCCCGTGAGTCGCCGCCAACAGCCGTTCACGCCTCGTCATCTCGGCCATGTCGTCCGTCCTCTCCACGTACAAAATCACCCGTCGGAACTGGCGGTAACGGTTCCGGCCTTACGTCGTATTCTAGGTGGTCCGCGTCCTGCCTACGGCCCTGGTCCGTGACCAGCCCCGTTCTCAGACCTCTTCGCCGGCGGGGCACACGCTCAGGCAGGTGGCGGAGCAGCCGTATGAGGAGCAGGCGAACACGTTCTTCCAGTACCTACCGTTGATGGCCTTGCTGGGGCAGCGCTTAACGCACTCGATGCAGGTCTCGCACTCGGGGTAGAACATACCCTCCATCGGCTCGCCGGCAGGGAGCTCCAGGTCGGTTATGACCGCCGTGACACGGATCCGCGGTCCCCACCTGGGAGTGATGATTGCGCAGTTCATACCCAGCTGGCCCATTCCCGCGACGTACATGGCGGGCATGAAATAGAATGGGGCCGTTTTGAAGCGCGGCTCCGTCAACACTTCGGGGAAGTAGAACGCACGGTGGCCCATCCGGTGCAGCCTCTGGGCCAGCCTGTAACCGATCATGCTCACCTCGTGGGTCAGCATGGTGTTCTCGGGTCCATGGTAGTAACGCTCGGCGCCGGCCGCGGGGCGCTGCAGGCTACGCTGGTCCGACGCGGCGTCGTCGGCCGCCTTGCGGTGAATCTCGGCGAGCCAGGGCTTCGCCACGGTGTCCATGATCTCGCGACTGAACGGCAACCCCACGATTATCACCGATCGGGCATCCTCAACGAACTTGCTGGGCTGCGGCTTCTTCGGGAACAGCTCGCCGTATTTCTCAGCCGAAGCTACCCCGTAGACCTCCGCTCCCAACGACCTGGCGTGCTCCTCGATCTCCGCTCCCACGTCCGCGACCGTCTCAATTACGTCAACCATGTCACTCCTCCCGTACCTGCCGCCGGACTTCATCGCGGCCGCCGGCGGAATCGTCGACGCTTTTTGGATGCAGCGCCTCCAACAGCTATGGCCCATACTAGAGCATCTACATGTTACAGAGGCGTTACAGACACATGGATATCCGCGGCCTCGCATCTTGCCGCCACCATGACACCGGCGCGGCTCACCGGTCCCTGGGCGCATCCACCCTGGTCATGGCGACCACGGCGATGGCGAACATCACGGCCACGGCGATGAACCCTGCGGTGTAGTGTCCCGTCACGTCGTAGGACCTGCCGGCCAGGATCGGGCCGGCGAAGAAGGACACGACCGAAGTCATCATGATAAGGCCGGAGATCGTGCCGAAGTTCCTGAGTCCGAAGCTGTCCTGAATCACGAGGTTTATCAGCGCGCCGTAGGAGCCCATGAACAGGCCGAACAACGGCACGGCCATCCAGGCGATGGGCGGCGTCGGGAAGGCCACCATCAAGGCTATGAACACCACCTGGCCGCCGAGACTGACCATCATCATGCGCCGCGCCGTGTAGCGCTCGGACAGGTATCCGAAGCTGAGCTTCCCGACCATCCCGAAGGCGGCAAGGAGGCTGATGGCGAAGGGCACCGTAGTGCGGGACATCCCCTCTACAATCAGATGGTCTGCGACCTGGGGCAGCACGCCGCTGTAGGTGAAGGAGCCGAGCGTCATTGCGACGGCTAGAGCGTAGAAGCTGCGGCTGCGCACTGCGTCGCGTACGGTCCAGCCGGTGAGCGCGGGCGTAGGTGCTCTCGGTGTGTCCGGCGACGCCCTCGCGGCCTCGGGCGGTTGCTCGCGTATCAGCGCCAGCGACAGGAACGCGATGAGGAACGCCAGCGAGCCCAGCAGCAGATAGGCCGCCTGCCAGTTGCCGGACGCCAGGAGGAACCCGGTCATTAGCGGCACGGTGAGCCCGCCGAAGTTGTTGCCCGTGGTGGCGACCCCCATCACTCTGCCGCGGGACTTGCTGAACCACACACCGACGAGACGGCCAACCGGCAGCGCGGTCGCGCCCGAAAACGCGACGTATTGGAGGAAGCTGAGGGCATACCAGTGCCACAGCTCGGTCATAAGCGGTCGAAGCAGAAAACCGACGCCCATGACCGCCAGCGATCCGGCCATCAGCGGCCTCGTCCCGTACCGGTCCATGATCCGGCCGAGAAGCGGAGAGGTCAGGCTGCCTACCGCGCCGAACGAAAGGGAGAGGCTGATGGCCGTCCTGTGCCAGCCGAACGAGTCCTCCAGCGGCTCGATGAACAGCCCGAAGGCGTAGCCGGGCCCTATGGACAGCGCTGAGGAGAGGAACACGACTCCGACGACCAGCCACCCATAGTAGGCGAGACCAGAGTAAAGGGCCGAGTAACGGAGATGCATCGCGATATGTTAACACCCGCCGCGGTCCGGCCATTCTCATCCGTTCACTCCCGCCCGTCGCAAAGAGAAAGGCGCTCCGGCCAAGATGGTGATGGCAGAGTTTCAGCGTTTGTACAGCGTCCATTCAGGCGCAGGTCAGGCACCGCCGGCGCTTGAGCGGTGTCGTGGAATCAAGTAACAGGCGGACGGGTGCCGGATGCAGCCGTCCGAACGGCGGAAGGGAGGACACTGGGACTCATGGCACTGGACCCACGAATGGCTGCGGAACTGGGAATCAGGAGGGGATCTCCTCTGACTCGAGTCACCCAACGCCAGTTCGAGGTGCTCAGCCTTATCGCCCGGGGCTACACCAACGCATCCGTGGCCGGCGCCATCTGCGTCGAGGAGAAGACGGTCGAGAACTACATCAACGCGATCTATCAGGAGCTGCATCTGACCCCGGACGGCACGATCCATCAAAGGGTCCTGGCGACGCTCACGTTCCTGTACGAAACCAGGTTCTCCGAGTCACCCCGGTAGGCGTCTCCCCACGTTGACGCGGGTCCGACCTTTGCAGGCGGACCTTCGTATCGAGCCCACCACCGGGTCATCCAGCCAGGCCTTCGGGTAGGCGCGGGGGCCTACCCCTACGTTGCTGCGCGAGGACCTGTCTACGACCGGGCCCGGGGCAGGTGGCTCTTGGGGTACTTCGCCACCACGGAGTACAGGATGTCGACCATGTTGGCGAGCCGCACCCGGGCGATCTGGGAGCAAAGCTGGTAAGCGGTCAATCGCTCCATCCCGTAGTCCGCCTCCAGCCACGTCACAAGCTCGTAAAACGCGATGCGGGCCGCGTCCTCCATCGGCCTTGCGCTGCCGATGGTCATGATGTAGTCGTCGGACTCGACGCGCGGGGTCCGTATGCCTTTGCCCTTGATCACGTCCACGGTCATCGTGCCGCGTGTCGGTATCTCGGCGGCTACTCCGCAGACCTCGGCGTCGCCCTGGGCGGCGTGTCCGTCGCCGACATACAGCAGGGCGCCCTCCACGTTGACCGGAAAGAGGACGGTGTTGCCGGGGCACAGGTCGGCGGCATCCATGTTTCCGCCGTGGACGCCCGGAGCCAGCGATGAGATCGCCTCCAGCTCGGGCGCGGTCCCCATGGTGCCGTAGAACGGCTCGTATGCATAGGTCGGGATGTCCAGCGATTCCGAGAACGTGATCTCGCCGTCGGAGATCGGGTGGAGCATAACCCGCGGCGGAAGCGGCGCGTTGAGAGTCCGCGTGAAGACAGTGCTGCACAGTCCACCGAACTCCGGTATCAGCGCGCTGACCGCGTAGTCTCTCGTGACCTCGATCGAGTGCACCGTCACGGCCAGCGTATCCCCTTTCTCGGCACCCTCAACGTAGATCGGGCCCGTCAGCGGATTGACGTACGGGAGCTGGATGATCCGCGTAATGTCGGCGTCCGGCGAATCGATCCTGTTTTCGAACGCGTCCAGGGTCTCGACGACAAAGGTCTCACCCGGGCTCACGGTTTCGACCGGCTCCCGGTACGGCCCTATGACATAAGAGTAGTCCCCCGCCTTATTGGTTATGGTCTTCATTGCCTTCCCTTCCTGCACCTGATCCACGACGAACAAAAGTCGGGCACCGCCGACGCTCGTGATGAGCGGGCCGGGATGATTACGATCGACGGACGCTGCTCTCAGCAACGTGCACCCATTATGGACCAAGGGGTACTGCCCTTCCAGTGCGAGGAGAGGGCCTCTCAGTGAGTCCCAGCCAGCTAGTCCCGCGGACAGGTTGAACGAAATTGACACCTACTTTTCGCTGCGCTAACATCGTTGTCAGCGGCCTCTCCATGCAGCGGCAAGACCAAGATACCCCGAATGTGGCCCCAGGTTACGGGTCTGAACACAGAGGAAGTCCGATGGCTGACAAAGACATAGCCCTTATGGCCCATCTGATGCGGCGTGCCGGGTTCGGCGCCTCGCGGTCCGAGCTCGAGGAACGGGTGGCCAGGGGGTACGACGCCACGGTCGAGGAGCTCCTACGTCCGGAGGAGCAGGACGAGGTCGACATGCTCGACCTGATCCGGTACCAGCCGTGGACGTGGAAGCCCGGCACCATCCAAGGCATGGGGAACGCCTCCTGGACCTACCGCCTCGTTAACACCCCCGCGCCGCTGGAGGAGAAGATCGCCCTGTTCTGGCACCAGGTGTTCGCCACCGGCGTCTCCAAGGTCGACCACTGGGACGAGATCATGGACATGGTCGACATGTTCCGGGAGAAGGGGCTGCAGAGCTACCGCGACCTGCTGCGGGAAGTGGCCATGAACCCGGCCATGATCTACTGGTTGGACAACAACGAAAACCACGCCGACGCGGTCAACGAGAACTGGGGAAGAGAGCTCCTCGAGCTGTTCAGCATGGGCGTGGGCAACTACACGGAGGACGACGTCCGAGAGTGCTCCAGGGCGTTCACCGGCTGGACCATCACGCCGAAGCTCCCCAGGTTCCCCATGGGCCGGTTCGACTGGTACTTCGAGTACAGGGACGAAGACCACGACCACGAGGAAAAGTTCTTCCTCGGACACTCCGGCAGGTTCAACGGCGAAGACATAATCGACATCATCTGCCGGCAGCCGTCCACCGCCCGCTTCCTCGCCCGTCACATGTATAACTTCTTCGTCGCAGACGAGGCGCAGGTCCCGGCGTGGTCGGTCACCCGCCCGCGAGACCCCGAAGCCGTCGGCGTCCTGGAAAAGGCCCTGATCGACAACGACTACGAGATGCGGCCGGTGCTCCGGCTTTTGTTCAAGTCCGACTTCTTCAAAGAGGCCCGCTTCTCCAGGATGAAGAGTCCGGCGGAGGTGGTAATAGGCACTCTGCGGCTGGCCGGAGGATCGGAGTTCCCGGCGCCCGGCTTCGGCATTCTCTCCAGGCAGACCGGGTACATGGGACAGGACCTGATGAACGCGCCCAGCGTCGAGGGCTGGCACACGGGCTCCGAGTGGATCAACAGCGGGTCCCTGATGAGGCGCACCAACTTCTTCGCCGACGTGATGGGCGATTTGGAGCGGCCCGGCGTGCAGGCGATCGTGTCCGATCTCAGGGCGATGGGCGATATGTCACCGGGCGAGTTCGTTGACACCTGCCTCGCCATCATGGGGCCGTTGGAGGTGGACGACCGGACCCGCAGCGAGCTGCTGAGCCATGCCGCCGAGGGCGGCGACCTACGATGGGACTCTCGCGGTGATATCGACACATCCACGGAACGCGTAAGCGAGATGCTCCAGCTCATCGTCTCGGTGAGGGACTACCAGTTCGCCTAGAGGCTACCGGGTCAGGTCCGCGATGCGTAGGGGTGGGGCGCGAGCTATATAGCAGCGCTTTCCGTCTAAGCCGTATCAAGGGAGAAGGGCGATGACGACTAAGGAAAAAGATCCCGTCCTGGTGGTCCTCCAGCTGACCGGCGGCAACGACTACCTGAACACGGTTGTCCCCTATACCGACTCGCTCTACTACGACTACCGGCCGACCGTCAAAATCTCAGAGGACCAGGTGCTGAGGCTCGACGACCAGGTCGGCCTGCACCCGAGCATGGGCCCCATCGAGCAGATGTACGCCCAGGGCGACGTCGCCATCGTCCACGGCGTTGGCTACCAGAACTCTCCCAGGTCCCACTTCCGGTCCATGGACATCTGGCACACATGCGAGCCCGACACGCTGGGCACCGAGGGCTGGTTGGGGAGGGTCATCCGAGAGCTCGACCCCAACAAAGAGAACGTCGTAACGGCCGTTAGCATGGGCCCCAGCCTGTTCAGGGCGCTGGCCTTGCCGGGCGTGCCGGTGTCCTGCGTCGACGATCTGGACAACTACGGACTACTGACAGCGATCTCGGACGAGCGGCGGCGGGAGAAGCTGCTGGACCGGTACAAGCGTCTGTACGCCCCCGCTATAGGCAGCGGCCCCGTTATGGACTTCCTTGGCCGCACTGGGCTGGAGTCCCTGCAGGGCGCCGACATTCTGAGCGTCGCTCCAGAGAGGTACTCCTCCAGCGTCGAGTACGCCGACAACCCTATCGCTCATAAGCTCAAGGGCATCGCCCAGGTGCACCTTGCGGACCTGGGGACCCGCGTCTTCTACTGCGACCACGGCAGCTTCGACACACACTCGAACCAGGCCGGGGTCCACGCCACGCTGTGGCGGGACGTATCGACGGCCATCCAGGACTTCTTCGACGATCTCCGGGAGCACGACGCCGCCGACAACGTGGTGATGCTGCTCTTCTCGGAGTTCGGCCGCCGGACCCACGACAACGGCTCGGGCACCGACCACGGGGCCGCCGGTCCCACCTTCATAATCGGGGACGAGGTCAAAGGCGGCCAGTACAGCGAGTACCCATCCAGGAGACCCGAGAACCTGGAGCAGGGCGACCTGGTCCCGAACACCGACTTTCGTGGCGTCTACTCGACCCTGCTCGAGGAGTGGATGGGCCTGGAGGCCTCACCGATCGTAAACGGCACCTTCGAGAAGCCGGCTTTCCTCTAGCCCTGTGTCAAGGATCAAGGGAGCGATTCAAGCAAGCTGTGTGCCCCCTCTCTAACTCTCCCCCGTCGACGGGGGAGAGCGTAAGGCCCTTCCCCTGAGGGGGCAGGTTCGGATGGGGGCGAAGCCCTACCCCTAAAGCACGTTTGACCAATTACTAGTCTTACCGCCGCTGGAATAGGCTAACCACCGCTGGCGGACACCTCAGCTATCAATCGGCGGGTCCGCCCTTTGGAGACTCTAAATGCTCACACAGAATGTAGCCAACCGCGTATACGACTACAGCCATGCCGTCGGGGGAGGGCCGCTGAATAACGCCTTCCCGGCCGGTTTGGCCGTGGGCGCCGACGACGTCGTGTACGTCTGTTGTAGGGGTGAGGAGCGGATATCCGATGTCCCCTGGAACAAGACAGGCGTCAATGCCAAGGTGAGCCGCATACGCATGGGGCCGGCCCGCGGCGACGAAGAGTTGCTTGGCGAAATCGGCAAGTACGGCGACGGCGACGGTCAGCTCATCTGGCCCGCGGGCATCGCACTGGACGGTGACGGCAACGTGTACGTGGCCGACGAGTGGATGAACCGCGTATCGGTCTTCGACGCAGACGGCGAGTTCCTGGCGTCATGGGGCTCGTCCGGCAATGGCGACGGACAGTTCAACCGGCCCTCGGGACTAGCGATAGACGCCGACCACAACCTGTTCGTAGTAGACAGCCTCAACCACCGTGTCCAGAAGCTCACTGGGGACGGCGCCTTCCTGGCCAAGTGGGGCCGTCGAGGTAGTGGCATGGGTGAGCTGGACTCGCCCTGGGGCGTCACCGTAGACGGCAACGGCTACGTGTACGTGGCCGACCACAAGAACCATCGGGCCCAGAAGTTCACGCCCGATGGAGAACCTGTGGCCATCTTCGGGGAGCTCGGGGACGGCCGCGGACAGCTCAACAGACCGACGGACGTGGCGGTAGACCCCGACGGCGACGTCTACGTATGCGACTGGGCGAACAACAGGGTCCAGGCCTACGCGCCGGACGGCACGTTCATCACCAGCCTCATCGGGGATGCGCAGCAACTGGCCCAGTGGCAGCAGAACACGGTGGCCGCCAACGCCGACGTCATCAAGGCGCGGAGGAGAGTCTACAGCCTGGAGCCCGAATGGCGGTTCGCTCTGCCGAGGGCGGTTGAGTTCGATGAGGCGAGAGGCCGGCTGATAGTAGCCGACACCCAGCGCAGCCGTGTCCAGATATACCGGAAGGTGAAGGACTACCTGGAGCCCCAGTTCAATCTCTGAGCGGGAGCTCCTCGTAGGGCCGTCGCCCTAGAGGGCGGCCCTGGTCTGCTCGTAAGGGCGCGACGCGCGCACCGAGTCCTCTCTCCACACAAGCGGATTCCGGGAGCGGTCCGCCGCAGGCTCTACCTCCGGGTACGTCACGTGACCGCACGCCAGGCAGCTGGTGTACGCGCCAAACGCGTCGTCGGCCAACACCACGTCCCCAGAGCACCGGATGCACGACTTGAAGTAGATCATCTGTCAGTCCTCTTCTCACCTGGCACCAATATGTACCGGGGGCTCGATCGGCGCATCCCTCGAAAGGGTGGCAGAGAGGGTGAAAAAAGGGTTAGCCTTCCAGGTTCAGATGCCTTCGTGGGGTATGCTATTCTAGATGGAAGAACAGAGGCTGATCGTGGAAGACACGATGGCAGAGCCGGAATCCCCTGAACGCATGCAGATCAAGGTGAAGGGAGGGCGGATGGAGAGGCTTAGCTGGTACGCCGACCGGGTCTTGCTTAGCGCAATAGTTGCGGCGCTGGGCGCCGACCAGTTTACCAAGTATCTGGTGCGTACCAACATGGCGCTGGGCGAGTCGTGGCCGGCCGAGGGCCTGTTCCGTCTGACTTACGGGACCAACTCCGGGTCGGCGTTCGGCCTGCTCCCCAACCAGACCGTCGCGCTGATCGTGGCGTCCGTCATCGCCATTGGCTTCCTGGCCTACTTCTACAGAACGCAGGTCCGCCCTACATCCATACTGAGATTGTCGATAGGACTTCAACTGGGCGGAGCGTTGGGGAACCTCATCGACCGTGTAAGAGAGGGATCCGTCGTCGACTTCATCGATGTCGGACCGTGGCCGATATTCAATTTAGCCGACTCCTCAATAGTAGTGGGGATGGCTGTGCTCATCTGGGTCCTCGCCTTTGGCGAAACCGCGCCCCGTCCAACACCGCAGGGAGTCGACAGAGACGGCGAAGAACCCGCCGTCCAGTGAGCCGCTCCCTACATCTCACTGTCGACACCGACGGTGGCAGGCTGGACCGGTTCGTCGCCGAGCAACACCCCGAGCTGTCCCGGTCCAGGGTCCAACGTCTCATCGCCTCCGGTTCCGTAACGCTGGACGGAGCGCCCGCCAAGCCGTCGGCTGCACTCCGCGCCGGCCAGGTCGTCACCCTGACCGTTCCGCCGCCTCAGCCGAGCCGTCTGGAGCCCCAGGCCCAGCCACTGGACGTGGTCTACGAGGACGGCGACATCATCGTCGTCGACAAGCCCGCCGGCCTGACGGTCCACCCCGCTCCGGGCCACCCCGACCGGACCCTCGCCAACGCGCTCTTGGCGCTCTGTGAAGACCTGAAGGGGATCGGCGGCACCCTGCGGCCTGGGATCGTCCACCGGCTGGACAAGGATACCTCCGGACTGCTCGTCGTGGCCAAAGACGACAGGGCCCATGCGGCGCTTTCGGACCAGCTAAAGCGGAGACAGTTCGACAAGGTCTACGTCGCCCTGGTACACGGGAGGCCTTCTGCTCCCGAAGCGGTCATCGAGGCCCCGGTGGGCCGCGACCCGCGCAACCGGAAACGCATGGCCGTGGTGGACGGTGGCAGGGAGTCCTCGACCGCATACAAGGCCGTCGCCGCCTTTCCGGTCCACACGCTGGTGGAGGTCCGGCCCTCGACCGGCCGAACGCACCAGATCCGGGTACACTTCGCCTCCATCGGCCATCCCCTGGTCGGCGACAAAACGTACGGCAGGAGAGAGCCAACGCTCGACCGGCACTTCCTCCACGCCAGCACGTTGGGCTTCCGACACCCCTCGACCGGCGAACACGTTGAGTTCCGCTCCGATCTGCCGCCCGACCTACAGGCGTTCCTGGACCGCCTGGGAGCGCCTTAGAGGCTTGCCGGAAGCTACTCCAGGACCAGCATGAAGAACATCAGCCCAATGCCGACCGACAGCATCACGAGCTGCATAATCGACCTCGGGACCTCGCGCTCCCTGTGGAGCTCGGGGATCAGGTCCGAGCCCGCGATGTATATGAACCCGCCCGCCGCGAACGGCAGCATGAAGACCGTGTACTCAGTCACGCTGGGGCCCACCAGCAGCGAGATCACAACCCCCAGCAAGGCCAGCGTGGCCGTCAGGAAGTTCATCAGAAGGGCGCGTCTGGGTGTGAATCCCGCGTGAACGAGGATGCCGAAGTCGCCCTGCTCCTGCGGAATCTCGTGGAACGCCACCGCTATCGTAGTCGCCAATCCGATTGGCGCGCTGACCAGGTAGGCGGCCCCGATCAGCAGACCGTCCAGGAAGTTGTGTGCTCCGTCGGAGACCAGGTTGAGATAGGCGACCGGATGCACGGGCTTGACCGTCAGCTCCTGGTGCTGGTGATGCCAGTGAAGAAACCGTTCCATGACGAAAAAGAGAAGAACGCCCGCGATGGCGTAGAGCGACGTCATCGTCGTCGATGTCGAGTCCTCGAACGCCTCCGGCAGCAAGTGTATTAGCGCGTCGCCGAACAGCGCGCCGACGGCCAGGCTGATCAGCAACGGCACGGCGCGGTCGAGCCTGCGCACCCCAACCATGAGCGCGACCACGCCTATCAGCGAGATGAGGCTGATAGCTGCGGCACTGCCCAGGGCGTAGCCCCACTCGTTCACCGCATTCCCTCGCCTAGTATACGGATGACCCGTGCTACCGAGGCTCCAAGGGCTCCAACGATCAGACTATCGAAGTCGTGCATCATCTGTGGCCACTACTCCGGCTCGGCCGATGGAGTACGGTATGCCGCTCAACTGGTCCGAGCTCTCGGCGCAGGAGCGGCAGACCACGTAAAACTCCATGCGGTGCCCCACGATCGTGCCCGCGATGTCCTCCCCGACGGTGCGCAGCAGCCGCTCGACGGTTACGTCACGAAACTCGGTGACCGAGCCGCAGCGAATGCAGACCGAGTGGTGATGGTGCTCGACGCGGGCCAGGCTGTACATCGGGACGCCATCCGGCAGCGACAGCTTGCAGACTACCCCAGCCTCGAGCAGCAGCCTCAGCGTTCGGTATACGGTGGCACGGCCCACGCCGGGCAGTTCGCTGCAGACCTGCTCAGCCGTGAACCCCTCCTCTTTCCGGTCCAGAAGATCGGTAACCGCGCGACGCGGTCCGGTCATCCGGTAGCCTCGGTCTTCTAGGACCGCCTGGAGGTCGGGTCTGGTGGGACGCGCCGCCATGATA
Organism: uncultured Dehalococcoidia bacterium; assembly: GCA_964528205.1. GTDB lineage: Bacteria > Chloroflexota > Dehalococcoidia > Lucifugimonadales > CAZGRI01 > CAZGRI01. The sequence continues at coordinate 14,629 of CAZGRI010000033.1, forward strand.
CTGAATCTCAGTTAGCCGGAATCAGAGTCCAGGGCTTTAATATTGGAGTCGAGACATGGTATCAATTGGCGAAGCCTGAGTCAAACAGCGCTCATCTCAGCCTTGTCCACCGGCAGAGTGTCGTCGAGGGATTCCCTCTCCATCGCGGACGGATACGCAACATGTCACCGTTCCGGCGGAAGGAATGCCGATTGTATAGCGGTGAGGCGCCCGTAGGCCGCCGTGGTAGAATGCCCTCCAAACGACCGGGAGTCCGGCGATGAGTGAAGTGCGCGTCCGATTTCCGCCGAGTCCCACCGGCGAGCCTCATGTGGGTAACATACGCACCGCCATATTCAACTGGCTGTTCGCCAGACACCACGGTGGCGCGTTCGTTATCCGTGTAGAGGACACCGACCAGGCCCGCAAGGTTGAAGGCGCCACGGAACAGCTCCTGGACGCCCTTCGCTGGTTGGGACTCGACTGGGACGAGGGCCCTGAGGCCGGCGGCGCATATGGCCCCTACTACCAGTCCCAGAGGCTCGACATCTACCGCCAGGAGGCCGACCGCCTGGTGGGGTCCGGGCACGCCTATCGCTGCTACTGCTCCCCGGAACGACTGGCCGAGGTAAGGCGGGAGAAGGCCAGCCGGAAGGAGTCGCCCGGATACGACAGGCACTGTCGGGACCTGTCAGAGGGCGAGAGGCGAGACCTGGAGGCGTCCGGAGTAACGCCGGTCGTGCGCTTCAAGATGCCCCTCGACGGAGTCACCGTGGTCGACGACATGATCAGAGGCCGGGTCACGTTCGAGAACCGGCTGATCGACGACTTCGTGATGCTCAAGTCCGACGGATTTCCCACCTACCATCTGGCCAACGTCACGGACGACCATCTGATGGAGATCAGCCACGTGATGCGAGGCGAGGAGTGGCTGTCCAGCACGCCCCGGCATGTCCGGCTCTACGAGGCCCTGGGCTGGGAGCCTCCCCTGTTCGCCCACCTGCCGCTTATACTGGCCCCGGACCGGTCCAAGCTCAGCAAGCGTCATGGGGCCACCTCGCTACTCGAGTGCCGGGAGCTCGGCCTGCTGCCGGAGGCGCTGTTCAACTTCCTTACGATCCTTGGATGGTCGCTGGACGACAAGACCGAGGTACTCGCCGTCGATGAGTTGATCGCGAGCTTCTCGATTGAGAGGGTGAGCAGGGCCGGGGCTGTGTTCGACTACGACAAGCTCAACTGGATGAACGGCGTCTACATCCGCCGGATGACGCCGGGGGCTCTTGCGGATGCGCTTCTCGACTACTGGCGTCACTACCCTCCGCCGGAGCTCCCGGAGCTGCCCGACCGGGACCGGCTGGCCACGGTCGTGCCTGTAGTCCAGGAGCGCCTCAAGACGCTGGCGGACGCCGCACCACGGATACCTTTCTTCTTCAATCCAGACTTCGACTACGAGCCGGTCGAACTGGTCCAGCGCAAGATGGACGAGGCCGGGACCAGGCGCGCATTGGAGGCATCACTGAAGACTATCGAGAGCCTGGACTCCTCCGATGCCGCCACGCTGGAGAGCGCCATGAGGCCCCTGGCCGACGAGCTTGGCATCAAGACCGGGCAGCTGCTCGGCACCCTCCGAGTAGCTACTTCGGGACTCAAGGTATCCCCGCCCCTGTTTGAATCGATGGAGGTCCTGGGCAAGGAAAGGGTCCTCCACGACATCAAGCGCGCCATCGCCAAGATCGCATAAGCCGCGACGACAAGCGAAAACCCCGGACTTCAGTCCGGGGGACTGTAACTAACCTAGAGACGCATGACATGACGACAATCGAAACGCCCCGTCGGGACGACTTTATCCGTGCCATCGTCGACGAAGACATGGAGACCGGCAGGTTCGACGGCCAGGTCGTAACCCGTTTTCCGCCGGAGCCCAACGGGTATCTCCACATCGGCCACGCCCTCAGTACGAGCCTCAACTTCGGCATCGCGGCGGACTACGGCGGCAGGTGCCATCTGCGCTTCGACGACACCAACCCGGCCAAGGAGGAAGAGGAGTACGTCGAGTCCATCAAGGAGGACGTCCGCTGGCTCGGTTGGGACTGGGGAGAGCACCTCTACTTCGCCTCGGACTACTTCGACCTGCTATACGGCTTCGCGGTCCGCCTTATCGAAAAAGGGGTGGCTTACGTCGACGACCTCAGCGCCGAGGAGATCCACGAGCACCGGGGCACGCTGACCGAGCCCGGCGTCAACAGCCCGTACCGGGACCGCTCCGTCGAGGAGAACCTGGACCTGTTCGACCGCATGAAGGCCGGCGAGTTCGACGAGGGAACGCGAGTGCTCCGGGCGAATATGTTCTTTTGTTCGTGGTTTATGTAAATTGTGTAGTGTTTGCTGTTTAGATTT
>CAZGRI010000034.1:0-8792 GCA_964528205.1 uncultured Dehalococcoidia bacterium
TCCAACGAGGACGTCTTCAACGTCGTCGCCGAGTCCATGCCGAAGATCCCGGACCTGGAGAAGAAGCACAACGTGAAGAACCTTGGGATTCACGTCATGCTGGGGTCCCATACCAACGTGATGATACTGGACGCTCCCAGCTACGAGGCGGCGGAGATGGTGCTCCTGGAGTCTCGGCTGCTTAGCTGGAATACCGTCGAGTTGGGCCAGGCATACACGCCGGAAGCGGCGATGGCTCTGACTCAAGTGGAGTAGTTGTCCAGGCGGGGTCCCAGAGAGCTTAAGACCCGCTGTCGAGGTGAAGCTCGGGCATCGGACCGGGAGGTGGCTGAGTGACGTCCAGGCCGTGGACCTCCTTGATCTTTTCCTTGAACCAAACGTCGAACTCATGCTGCGAAGGGCCTAGCTTCGGCATCAGCTCGTCCCCTCCGGGCCCTTGATGCAAGGCCACCGCCATGGGGCCCGCTGGTGTTTCGGCGAGCCAGGCGGCGTGCCGCGTTAGGCCGTACCGACGGTTGAAGTCGGCAAGGTCCCCCTTGCGAGGCCCGTTCAGCTCCCCGATCCACTGCTTCCACGCGTCCAGCTTGCCTTCGACGATTGGGGCCAGTACTGCTCCCATGTCGACCTCCTATTAGTGAGAATTACCCATATCAGCCCAAGCGGGCAACCCATGCCCTGAACTCTGACTGATGCGGATGCTACACCGGCCAAATGAGGGCGTCAAGGCCCGTTTCGCCGGCCCCAACGTCGACATGCCAATCGCCTTCGCTTCGCTTCGATGCCGGCAATTCTCTGTCCATGCCGAGTTCCAGGTCCTGGACAGCGTCTGAGCGGGCTTGATAACCCCGTGACGTGCGCATATCATCAGCGCCACGCGTCAAAAAGATGAGCCCCGTCTCATTTCAAGTCCGGTACCAGGGAATTCCGATGGACTATTTCAGGAAGATGAAAGGGAGTACAAGTAGCCCGACGAGGGTGAGCCTTTCCGAGATCTTCTGGTCATCGGTGGGGGCGTTCCTCGGCATCGCCGCGATAGCATTTATCAATTACGTCGTCCTGGAAGAAGACACCGACCAACTCATGCTCATTGGGTCTTTTGGCGCGTCAGCGGTGCTCATATATGGCGCCATCGAAAGCCCGTTGGCGCAGCCGAGAAACCTGGTAGGGGGGCACGTCACATCAGCTATCGTCGGAGTGACAGCCTATCAGTTGCTCGATGCGCAGATCTGGCTGGCTGCGTCCGTGGCAGTCGCCACGTCAATTGCCGTCATGCAGGCGACCAGAACACTGCACCCCCCGGGCGGAGCCACGGCCCTGATCGCGGTCATCGGAAGCGCAAAGGTTCATGACCTGGGATACTTTTATGTGATTATGCCGGTCGGAGCCGGCGCCATCGTCATGTTGGTGGTCGCACTCTTGGTAGACAACATACCCAAGGGCCGGAGGTACCCACAGTCGTGGTACTGACTTGGAAGGGGCGCCCGTCAATCGTCTCGGAGGCGCCTGTCCTTCGGGCGGTGATTGCGGCGGAAAAGGGCTGTGTGCCAAGAATTGAGATTGAAAGAAGCGCTGCTGAACCGACGAATTCAGACTCTCGACTCAGCCCCTCGTCCCCAAAAACGATACTTTATGGCCCCCTCAGGGCCGTTTGGCCAACGAAGCAGGCAAAAGTATCAGCGTGATCCAGGCGTTGCTTTACACTCAGCGCTTCGGTACTGGTCGTTGGGAAACAGGTGTCGGTCGAATAGTAGGCCCCGTGGTCACGTGTTCCGGCGTAGCGGTGTCCGAACTCGTGGATCACGGTTATCGACCGCGAATCAGTGGACTTCAAGAGCGTCATGAACTGGGGGAAACAGAACGTCGGTATGAGAATGCCGCTCCCCCCTCGGGCGTCGGCGATGGTATTGTCTGGGCACACCTTCTTGTAAATCGGGTCTCCGGGGAGCGAACAGTCGACCAGCGGCTTCTGGAGGCGCGGAATGATGGACTGCAGGCCGTTGATCACAGATATGGAGGCTGTGTCCCGCTCCGCATCGGATGTGGTCCCGTAGTAGATGTCGAGCAGGGACGCGGTGGTGGGATTCTGGCGCCAGTTGCGCACACGGGACAGCGCGGTAATAGCAATCGGCACCGCACCTTTCGTGGCCATCAAGAGCTCTCCCTCGTCACCTCCACAGTTGCCTCGCGCCACGCCGGGGTCGAGCTGCTTGCCCAGGCCGACCTGCATGGGACAGAGTCCTCCCACAGCGGGAGTGACCACCACGCGAACGCTGCGGTTTATCGACCTGCGGATGGGCGTATCGTTGGGGACGGCGTAGGTCCGTCCGTCGCTTGGAGCCACGTCGATCTGCTTATGCACACCCGAAGTGAACGCGTTGAGAACGTTCCCAGACCGCGCCGTTCCGATCGCGATGTTGATCTTGTCGGTGCCGAAGCAATCGTTCAGTCCCTGTAGCTCCAGGCGCGCGGACGGGTTGTCCGCCAGGTACCGGTTGAGCTGGTTAACTGCCGGTGTATGGGCGAACATGAACTCGGTGCTGCCGATGGGAAATCCTAGTAGCAGCCATACGCAGGGGTCCGCGGGCATCTGAAACACCCCGGGCTTCTGACCCTCATTGGGGTCTTCATTTGCCCGCTCCTGCGGAGGAGAGCACGTCCTCAGAATGGTCCTGGGTTGCCGGCCCGCTTGTTGCTGGACCACATGAGTCAGCTCGTGTGCCAGCAGCCGTTCACCCCCGGCCGTCTGCGGCGCGTACCTCCCCGCCGCGAACACGATGTCCTGCCCCAATGTATAGGCCCGCGCCTCAACCCGCCGTGCCGACTCCGCGGCTCGCGAGCCGTCATGGACCCGGACCCGGCTGAAGTCATGCCCAAAGCGTGCCTCCATGGAAGACCTGGTGTCGGGCTTCAGCGGCTTGCCACCGCCGGAGAGCGCTTGCTGGACATTTTGCTCAGCGCCGGCGGCCACATCCGGCCCTCGGGCCGGAATTCCTTCGGCCCGGAGCAACCCTTCTTCTTCCCCGTCCTGGAGGCCGCTTGACTGTCTTTGAACCGGAGGCTCCAGGTCGTTCGAGATTGGTCCGGAATCCGGCCGCACCTGTGGCGTCGCCACACGCATGACCCGGTCTGCGATGCGGTCCGCTTCCCTCTCCTGCCGGTCTCCCGGTTGACTGACGGCCAGCTTGGCCTGTGTCCCCTTCAGGGAGCCTTCATGCACGGTGAGGTCTCTAGATAGGTAGCCGAAATCCCGAGGAGCAAATGGCCCTGAGGTCGCTTGGTGCCTATTAGCCAGGCCGGCCGAGCTCTCCGACCAGTTGAGGGAGGTTGAAAGGGGCAGGGGCTTTCGCTGCAGCAGAGGCCCCCGAACGCGGTCAATCCGGACCGGCTGAGCCCGGGCTGTCTGAAGCTGAGCTGATTTCGAGCTCATTCTCGACCTTCGACCTCGGCGTCGGTCAGCGTCCTGCCTTGCTCCAGAGAGCTCGCGTGCACCGTGCCGATGACGTGGTTCATAGTCGCGGGGCTCCGATCATCGGCCGGCCGGGAAGGGGGCCAGGGCACAGTAACGCCCTTTCCTCGCCTAGAGCCCATGGTAGTATCCCTCACGAATACCGTCAACAAAGCCGGTGACGGCGGCGATGGAGAAGAGCCGCAAACTCGCCAATGCCCACGAAGGCCAGAGGCAACGAGAGACCTAAGGGGCCGGGGGACTGAGCGCTTCACAGGCGGCGATCTCGTTCTCGCTCAGCGTCACGTCCATCGAGGCCAGGTTCTGCTCGAGCTGCTCCACGGTCCTGGCCGAGAATATGGGCGACGTCATGCCCGGCTTCTGGAGCATCCACGCCAGCGCCACCTCCGCCAGGCCGTGCCCGTTGTCCTCTGCCACTGCCCGAAGCCCCTCGATGGCCTGGAAGTTGGCCTCGGTCCAGTACCAGTCCCGGTACTGCGTGACTCCGTGGTAGCGCGTGTTCTCCCCGGGCTCCTCGCCCCAGCGGTACTTGCCCGATAGTAGCCCGCCTGCCAGAGGCGCGTACGGGTTCATTCCGACGCCCTGATCGATGCACAGCGGGACCAGCTCGCGCTCGATGCCGCGTTCCAGCATGTTATACCGGGGCTGAACGCAGTCGAACCTTGCCAGACCGCTGGCGTCACTGGTCCACAGCGCCTTGCATAGCCGCCAGGCGGGGAAGTTCGAGCAACCGAGGTACCTCACCTTGCCCTGACGGACGAGATCGTCGAATGCGCGCATCGTCTCGTCTATCGGGGTTGTGACGTCGAGCTGGTGCGCGTAGTAGACGTCGACGTGGTCGGTCTGGAGCCTCTTCAGGCTCCCCTCGATCTCCTCCATGATCGTCTTGCGGTTGAGCCCGATACGGTTGGGCCCTTCGCCCAGCCTCATGCCGACCTTGGACGCGATGACGACGTCATGTCGCCGGCCCTGGAACGCGCGGCCCGTGATCTGCTCGGACCTGCCCTCGTCGTACATGTTGGCCGTGTCGAAGAAGTTGATGCCCGCCTCCAGGGCGGCCTCCAGCACCTCGATACACGCGTCGTCGTCTCGCACGCGGTTGAAGTTCGCAGTCCCGAAGCTCAGCCGCGACACTTTGAGGCCCGTCCTGCCCAAGTTCACGTATTCCATTCGAGGCCCTCCTCTTCAAGGTCCTTCCGGAGCGAGCGGCGGCAGAGGCCGGCCAGCCTCCCGCAAATCATATAAGGGACGGAGGCGTGCGGCAACAGGAACGTGTGTGAGAAGCAAGTGTGGCCCTGGTTCGACAGGCACACCACGAACGGAAGGGCCGGTTCGCCCTGAGCTTGTCGAAGGGCAGTGAGAGTCGACCTCACACGCCCTCTACGAGTGCGCTGCAGGCCGGCGTCGTGCTGAAGAAGCGCCGGTCAGCGGACGACGGCGTCCTGGAGGCGCAGGGCGTCGTCGGGCGAGTCGACCCGGCCGATCAGGCACAGGCCCTCGGGCGGCACCTGCTCCATGACGGTGCGCATCTCCTCGGCCGTCATGTAGCCGTGAACGATGCACGGCGTGCGCTCCCGTATCCTGGCGATGGTCGGTATCAGGCCGAGAACGGACGCGGGAGGATCTGGTGTCAGCTCGATGGCCGCGAGGCCGTCCAGCTCCAGGAGGTTGTCCAGTGTGTGGAGCTGGGCGGAGTGCAGGTGGATGTAGGCGTACTCGAAACGGCGCATCAGCTCCCGGTGAGATGGCACAATGAACCGCCGGTGGGCATCGGGCGAGAACATGAATACGGGGTCTTCTTCGAACTCGACGATGCGGCCCGGCGCCCAGATGCGACGCGGCGCGCTGGTGTATCCGCCATGCCACTCCGGCAGGTGCTCGAAGTTCTCCTGCACCAGCCGGGCCCAGGCATCGGTCAGCACCGACATCGCCCGCTGGACCTCGCCGGGGCGGTCGTGAAGGTCGAAGCCCAGCTCGGTTATTCCTCGGACTTCGCCCAGCGTCGCCAGGGGGCTGAAGACCGACTTCGGCGCTACCGGGTACCGGCCGGCGGCGTGCTCGACGAGAGCGTCCGTCACGGCCCACAGCCGGTCCCTCCATTCGCTGTCTACGTCGACGGCCAAGTCCTCGTACCGGTCGAGGAACCGCTCGGCCCAGATGACCTCGCCGAGGTGACGCAGAGGCGCTCCCAGGATCGCACACAGCCAGCCGTAGAAGTCCGGAAACGGGCTCGTGGACCAGAAGAGGTCGCCCATGCAGTCACGCCACAGGGCGTACTCGGCGTCGCAGGTCTCCACGACACGGTCCAGGTCGATGGTCTCGGCCGTCACGTAGCCGTCCGCCGGCTTGAGCCCGCGGACCAGCTCGCCCTGGAAATGTGCGCCGGTGAACCCGACGAGCGGCCGGTCGTTGTTTTGACGCTTCCAGAACGCCGCCTGACGGTCCAATTTGGCTTGCACATCGGTCTGCATGTGTCAGTCTGTTGACGGCTCGAGAGCGGGCGGCCCCTGTTCCAATAGGTCGAGGAACCCCTCTTCGTCGAGGACCTTGGTGCCGAGCTCCTGGGCGTCGGCGAGCTTGGAGCCCGCGTCCTCGCCGGCTATGAGGTAGTCGGTCCGCTTGCTGACGCTGCCGCTGACCGCGCCTCCCAGCTCCTTGATCCTGTCCTCGATCTGCGAGCGGCTGAACCGGCTCAACCTGCCGGTCACCACGAACCGCAGACCGTCCAGCGTCCGCTCGGCGACCTCGGCCGGAGCCTCGTCGGCGAGCCTCACGCCCGCGGCACGGAGCTTCTCGATGACCGCACGGTTGCCCTCGTTGGCGAAGTACGTCACGATGCTCTCGGCGATCTTTGGGCCTATCGACGGTATGGCGCTCAGTGACTCCTCACCGGCCTCCATCAGAGCGTCGATTGTGTGGAACTGCCGGGCCAGAAGCTCGGCGACCTCGAAGCCGACGTGGTCGATGCCCAGGGCGACCAGGACGCTGGCCAGCGGCCGGCTTTTGCTCCGCTCGATGGCCGCCAGCAGGTTCGAGACACTGGTTTCGGCCATCCGGTCCAGGGCCAGCAGCTTGTCACGGTCCAGGGTGTACAGGTCCGCGACGTCCTTGACCATCCCGTTTTCGATGAGCATGATGCCCTGCTTGCCGCCCATGCCCTCGATGTCCATGGCCCCTTTGCTCACGAAGTGCTCCAGGAGTCGCACGAGCTGCGTGGGACAGGTGGAGTTGACGCAATAGGACATGGCCTCGCCCTCGGGTCGGACGACCGGCTGGCCGCAGCTTGGACATACCACCGGCATCTCGAACTCGCGCTCGTCTCCGGTGCGCCGCTCAGGCATGGCGTTGACGATCTGCGGGATCACCTCGCCGGCCCTCTCGACCACGACCCAGTCGCCGATCCTGAGATCCTTGGAGCGAATGTAGTCCTCGTTGTGCAGCGTTGCCTGCTTGACCGTCGCGCCTGCGACGTCGACCGGCTCCAGGACGGCGTAGGGGTTCATGCTGCCGGTCCTGCCCACGTTGACGCGGATGTCCAGCAGCCTGGTGACGGACCGGGTGGCCGGGAACTTGTATGCGATGGCCCAGCGCGGCTCGCGTCCTACGAAGCCCAGGTGTTGCTGGTAGTCGAACCGGTTGACCTTGACGACGACGCCGTCGCAGTCGTAGTCGAGCTCCTCGACACGTTCCAGCCAGGTCTTGTAGTAGTCGACCACCTCCTCTGGACTGGCCGCCAGCGTGTTGTTCGCGTTGACCTTGAAGCCCAGCTCACCCAGGAACGCCAGCGTCTCCCAGTGGGTCTCGGGCACCGGGCCCTCCGCGTAGCCCAGGCCGTAGACGTAGATGTCGAGCGGACGCTCGGCCGTCATCCGCGGGTCGAGCTGGCGCAGGGAGCCCGCCGCCGTGTTGCGGGGCGTGGCGTAGGTCGGCAGTCCCTTCTCGGCGCGCTCCTCGTTGAATCTCCGGAACTTGGACTTGGGGAAGTAGACCTCGCCCCGGACCTCGAACCTGCTTGGCGCACCGTTGGAGAGAAGCCGGAGCGGGACCGACTTGATGGTCCGCAGGTTCTGAGTGACGTCCTCGCCCACCAGGCCGTTGCCGCGCGTCGCCCCCCTTACGAAAAGGCCGTCCTCGTACGTCAGCGCCACGGCCAGGCCGTCGTACTTGAGCTCGCACACCATGTCGAAGGTGTCCCGCTCCAGCAGGCCCGAGACGCGGGTGTGCCAGGCCGCCAGCTCCTCGTCGTCGAATGCGTTGGACAGGCTGAGCATGGGCTGCGAGTGCTGGACCTCGGCGAACCCTTCTGCGGGCTCCGCGCCAACCCGCTGGGTGGGGGAGTCGGGAGTCACGAGGCCAGGGTCTTCGGCCTCCAGCGCCCGGAGCTCCTGCATCAGCTCGTCGTACTGGGCGTCGCTGATCTCCGGCTGGTCCAGGACGAAGTACAGGTGGTTGTGGCGGGTGAGCTGGTACCTTAAGGCCCTGGCTCGCTCCGAGTTCGAATCAGTCATCCTCGTTCCGCTGTCGGCGATGGCGTTCACATGTCACGGGCCGCTACAGTATAAATCATCGCGGAGCAACTACGAACGCCGATGCCGGGCCGACTGGTCCTATCACGGTCTGAGGTCTTCTGGCTTTGTTTACACCCAGCGTATTCGACCCACCCACCCGCAATGTCTCTGGGGGTTTCCCCCAAACCCCCACGAAAGGAGGCACATCCCCCTTAGAATCCCCCTGTTTCGACGTTGTCAACAGAGCCAGGCCTTCTCAGAGCGCTTGGCCTGAGAACCCAGAGGGAGGGTCCCCTCGAAGACGCTGGCCTTTTAGACCGCTTCGCTCAAGGTGCGAAATTTGGGACGGCGGACGCCTAGGTCTGTGGACGACGCGAAGCGACGTAGCTATACTCTAGGGACGCATCATCCGGAGGCCCTTGCTTTGCCCCAGTCGGAAGAGTACCTCGATTTCATCTCCAAGTATCCACCGCTGTCAGCCATCGGCAATACGCCGATGGCCAAGGTCGACCTGCCCTTGGACAACGGCGACGTCGAGATATACGCGAAGTACGAGCATCTCAATCCGGGCGGCTCTCTCAAAGACCGGCCCGTACTCAGGATGCTGGTGGAGGCGGTCCTGTCGGGCGAGCTCACCAAGGACAAGACCATTCTCGATGCAACGTCGGGAAACGCCGGGATCGCTTACGCCATGATCGGGGCGGTCCTGGGCTACCGGGTCGAGCTGGTGATGCCGTCCAACGCCAGCCAGGAGAGGCAGAAGAGGGTCAGGGCGCACGGGGCCAACATCATTTTCACCGACTCGATGCTCGGGTACG
>CAZGRI010000034.1:8802-16949 GCA_964528205.1 uncultured Dehalococcoidia bacterium
GAGAGGTTAAGCGGAGGTATGAGGGGGACCCCGACAAGTACTTCTGGTGCGACCAGTACGGGAACCAGAACAACCCGCTGGCCCACTACGAGACTACGGCCGAGGAGATCCTGCGCCAGACCCCCGACGTCACCCATTTCGTGGCGGGCGTCGGCACAGGCGGCACGATCACTGGGGTGGGCAGACGCCTCAAGGAGACCAACCCCGATGTCCAGGTCGTGACCATCAACTTCGACGAGTGGCCCGGCGTCGAGGGCCTGAAGCCGTTGGGCGAGGGGCACATCGTGCCCGACACCTTCGACGAGAGCGTGGTGGACAGGACCGTGAGAATCGACATCGACGCCGGGTACGAGATGTCGAAGCGGCTGTCGGCCAAGGGCCTGTTCGTCGGGCAGTCGTCTGGCGCGTACCTGGTGGGCGCCTACGAGGTCGCCAGAGGGCTCGACACGGGCGTGGTGGTCACGATCTTCAACGACCTCGGCGAGCGCTACTTCTCCACCGGCATGTGGGACTAGGGGTCCTGTCCGGCAACCCCATCACGTCTCCGGAGCTTGGTGATCTGTCCGAAGACTACCGGACGACGGTGTTAGTGCTTGTCCGCCACGGCCAGGCCCGAGTCGGCGACGACTTATCCCTCGGGCCCAAGACGCCGCTCAGCCGGCTTGGGCTCCGGCAGGCCGCACTGGTCGCCTCGGAGCTGGCCCGACGCAGCCCTCATACGGCCGTCTACGTAAGCCCCCTGCCGCGAGCCGTGGAGTCGGCGGCGCCTATTTGCGAGCGGCTGGGACTTGAAGCCGTCGTTGACCCGCGCCTTACCGAGTTCGATCTGGGGCCAGCGACCGTCGAGTCGGTGGACGAGAGGCCCGACCTGCTGGTGTGGCGTCCCGAGCACACGGGCGCCGACGGCGAGACTCTGGGGCAGTTTTCGGCCCGCGTTGCCGCTTTCTGCGAGGAGGTTGTAGACCGACACCTGGGAGAGCGCGTGGTGGTGGTCTCCCATGCGGGGACGATGGATGCGGTCCTTCGATGGTCGATGGGCATCGCGGCCACCAGTCCGTGGGTGCACGACTTCGAAATCGCCAACGCGTCTATCACCGAGATCGAGCTCTGGCCTCGTGGCCGAGTCCTCGGCGGCGCGCCCCGCCATGCCATCCTCAAGCGGGTGGGCGACGTCGCGCATCTAAACGGCCTGGTCACCGATATATAGCCCACCGGGAGCAGGGAGCTCCACCACTATCCGAAATGCTGGATTCCGGCGAAAGCCGGGATCACCCATATTGGTTGTCACCACCGTAACAAAGCATGAAAACAGGCGGTTTTCATACCAACGACGGGATTATGCAGGGCTGCGTATGTGTCGCCACGGCTGTTTGGCACCCTACACATCGCCAGATCCTTCGTGCCCTCAGGATGACATTGGTTCCCAGGTTATTTTCATACCAATGACGGGCCTTGCCGGTCGCGGTGCTCGGCCGCCGCTTGACGAGGATCAGCGAAACGAGCGGGGCTCTGGGTCCTCCTCGCCGGCTCGGCGGGCGGTGTCCCGGTGCCCTGACGACCCGGTGCCCAGGCTGCGCGGCCGCTCATGATTTCCCAACGTGCGGACCGCTATTACGACGGTTGTTCGGGCCAGGGGTGAGTCGCCGGCAGCGCCGTCGTGCGCGTCCTGACCGGCTTCGGACTCGGGAGCGGATGACGCATGGGCCCCGCCATGCTCATGTTCGAGGACATAACCCTCTTTGATCTCCAGGCCTGAAAGCTCGGACGCGATCTCGTCGGTTGTCGTCAGTGTATCGAGGTCTTCCTCGGTCCAACCCGGAGGCGGACTGGAACGGTCGTGGCTCACGAACAACAATGTGCCTGCGGGGGCCAGCGCGCTTGCAGCGGCCCTCAGCATCGCGGCCCTCTCCGCGGAGGGCAGCTGTATGTAGAACGACGTCACGAGGTCGTACTCGTGGTCAGGCCTGTAGGACGCCGCGTCAGCTACCGCGAACTCGACGTCAACACCCCGGTCCCCGGCCAGCCGCCTGCCCTGTTCGATGGCGGCCTTCGCAAAGTCGATAGCCGTCACTTTCCAGCCACGCTCTGCAAGCCATACGGCGTTGGCTCCGGCGCCGCAGCCGATCTCGAGGGCGCGCCCGGGCGTCAGCGTAGCGGTCTGGGCTACTAGCATTTCATCGGGCCCGGAGGGTGGCTGGTCATGCTCGGACCACTGGGAGTCCCAGAACTCGCGGGTATCGTACCGTTCGGGTCTGGACATGATTGTCTCCAGATGCTGGATCCCGGCCTTCGCCGGAATGACGGGACTTGCGCGACGAGGAGCAGCCCGTACGTGACGAACAGGGTGAGTGGATAACCGCGAGGATGACACCTCGAACGCCGCCCGGCGGGTGGGCTCGAAGCGTGGGACGCGCCTATCAAGGCTGAGGCGCGGAACGCCTAGACGTCGAGGTTCTTGACCTCGAGGGCGTGGGCCTGGATGAAGTTGCGCCTCGGCTCGACGACGTCTCCCATGAGCACGGAGAATATGCGGTCGTCGTCGGCCCGGTCTCCCAGCGACACCTGCAGCAACGTGCGGCTCTCCGGGTTCATGGTCGTTTCCCAGAGCTGGGTCGCGTTCATTTCCCCCAGACCCTTGTAACGCTGCACGTTGACGTTGCGCTTGCCGTTGAGCTGCAGGAGCAGGCCCTCCCGCTCGGCCTCGCTGTATGCGTAGCTCTCGTTCTTGCCTTGCCCGATCTTGTAGAGGGGCGGCTGGGCTATGTACAGGTGCCCGTGGGTGATGAGGTCCTCCATGTGCCGGAAGAAGAAGGTCAGGAGCAACGTGCGGATATGGGAGCCGTCCACGTCGGCGTCGGTCATGATGATGACGTGGTGGTAGCGCAGCTTGGTCAGGTCGAAGTCCTCGTCGAGCCCAGCGCCTATGGCGGTGATCATGGCCCTGATGGCGTCGTGGGACAGCATCTTGTCGGCGCGGGCCTTCTCGACGTTGAGAATCTTGCCCCAGAGAGGGAGGATGGCCTGCGTGGCGCGGTCGCGTCCCATCTTGGCGGTACCACCGGCGGAGTCGCCCTCGACCAGGTACAGCTCACAGAGCTCGGGGTTCTTCTCGGAGCAGTCGGCCAGCTTGCCGGGAAGGCCGCCACCGTCCATCGCGTTCTTGCGAATGATCAGGTCACGTGCTTTGCGAGCGGCCTCTCTTGCGCGCTGGGAGGTCGAGCACTTTTCGACGATCCGCTTGGAGTCCTGCGGGTGGTCTTCCAGATAGATCGTGAGAGCCTCGGCCAGAACGGTCTCGACCTGGTTCCGGACCTCCGGGTTGCCCAGCTTGGACTTGGTCTGGCCCTCGAACTGTGGGTCGGTGAGCTTCACGCTGATGACGGCGGTGAGGCCCTCCCGGGTGTCCTCACCGGCCAGGTTGGGCTCGCCCTCCTTGCGGAGGTTCTGCTTGCGGCTGTAGTCGTTGATCACCCGCGTCAGGGCCGCTCTGAACCCGGTGATATGGGTGCCCCCGTCCACGGTGTTGATGCAGTTGGCGAATGAGTAGGTGAACTCGGTGAAGCTGTCGTTGTACTGTAGGGCCGCCTCCACGATGGTGCCGTTGACCTGCTTCTCGACGTAGATGGGTTCGTTGTGGAGGACCGCGCGGTCCTGGTTGAGACTCTTGACGAAGCTGGAGATACCGCCGTCGAAGTAGTACGAAACCTGGTTGGCCGGCCAGAGGTTGAAGTGCCAGTCGCTGCGGAACTTTATCGACAGGCCTTTGTTCAGGTAGGCCATCTCCTTGAAGCGCTGTGACAGCACTCCAAAGTCGTACTGGACCTCGGTGAAGATCTCTTCGTCGGGCTTGAACAGTACGACGGTCCCGGTCTTTTCGGCGCATTCGTCGTCAGCCTTCTCGGAGAGGACATCCGTCTGGCGCTCGCCCTTAGAGAACTCCTGGTGATAGAGGCGGCCGTCGCGGTAGACCTCGACCCTGAACCAGGAGGACAGAGCGTTCACGACGGATGCGCCAACACCGTGGAGGCCGCCGGAGACCGAGTAGGCCTTGCCGCCGAACTTGCCACCAGCGTGCAGCGTCGTCATCACCGTCTCGACGGCCGATACACCGGTTGTGGGATGGATGTCGACAGGAATCCCGCGGCCGTCGTCCTCAATGCGAACGATCCCATCTTCCCGTATGTGGACGTCGACGCTGGAGCAGTGCCCGGCCATGAACTCGTCCACGGCGTTGTCGACGATCTCATAGATCAGGTGGTGGAGGCCTCGTTGGTCGGTGCTTCCGATGTACATACCGGGACGCCGCCGGACCGCCTCCATACCCTCCAGCACCTGGATGTCACTGGCCGAGTAGATGTCTGTATCCTTCTGGTTAGTTGCCATACCTCGCTCCTGGACTCCCTAGGGGAGGTGTTTAAGCCACCGCTACGGTGACGTTTTCGTCACGTGGGTTCTGAATGTGGCTGGACCGGGTGGTGAGGTGCTTCGCGGCCCGCCAGCTTCATCCTCTAAGTAGAAAGCATCCGGCGGTTTGCCCGCAAGGCAACGTCCTGCCTATTTTACCAAAGTTTGGCTGTTTTCTCAAACTGGGGCCGACACAAACGTTCTATCAACGGCTTCCCAGGGACCAGCACATCGGTAACGTACCACATAGCTGGGTCGTAACTCAAGGTAAATCAGACGTCGAAATCGGTTTTCCGCAAAGGGTTGTGTTTCAGTCAGGTCCAGATCACAATATGTTGGTGCAAAGCCGCACCGGGGGCACCGGGGTTGGAGCGGACAAAACACTCTCGGGGGCTGGTGAGGGACATGTTTGCGGGCTGCGACCACGAGAGCGAGCGCCGCCGACGACGATTGTGTACCATTCCGTCCCATCGTGTCCCACGGACCGCGGGCTCTGAGTTGACCTCCGGAGGGAGACGGCGTCAGCGGCGAGTCCGAATCAGGCGGACATACGGATCAAGCCATCGGTCTACCGACAAGGCATAGAACAGGTGTACTGCTGCAGTCAATGGCCGGAAGGACGAACAGGGTAGAGCGAGAGCGCCGGTGTTGACAGGGGCGGCCGGTAGGGCTATATTCAATCCACAATTCAATACAGGGCGAGGGTGCCTCAACTCAGGCTTAATTGGGGAAGCCGGTCAAAGTCCGGCGCTGTCCCGCAACGGTAGGCTCCGCTAGTCGGAGCGAGCCCGGACCACAGCCATCGTCGATGTTTTCGGCCTTCGAGGAAAGGTACGGGCATCGCGGTTCACCCTGCCCAGTGGCCTGGCTCGTTACAGAGCCAGGGGTACCGGGCAAGTCCCCGCGAAGGTCCCGCCAGAGAAGGCGGGCCTTTTTCGTTTGAGGGAGCGTGGGCCGCGCGGCCGAGGCGATGGCGTTTTCGCGGACTCCCGCCGGCCGTCAGAGCAGACCGACCTCTTCCCGATGGCAGGAGGAGTGTAGCGCATGAACGGTATCAAAGCGGCGTTCTTTCTGGCCCTGGCGTCTCTGGTCTTGGTCGCGATCGGGTGTGGGGAATCGGAGCCGGCGTCCCCGACGGCAGTGCCTCCGACGGCGACGGCGACGCAACTGCCTGTCACACCGACATCCACGCCGGTCCCCAGTCCGACAGCCATTCCCGACTTTCCTCTGACACTGATGGACAGCAATGGGAACGAGGTGGTCTTCGACAGCCCGCCCGAGCGGATCATCGCCTACGACTCGGCGGTAGTGGAGATACTCTTCGCCATCGGAGAGGGCGAGCGTGTGATAGGGACCCACGACTTCGTCACTTCTCCGCCGGAAGCGGCGGACATACCCCGGCTGGGTGGCGCTTTCAATATCGACATCGAAGCCGCCGTTGCTATGGAACCCGACCTCGTTTTCATCTTTGCCCCCACGTTTCTGGAGCAACTCGAGAACGTGGGGCTCAAGGTGCTCTACCTGGAGTCGCTCCAGGACGACTTTATCAAGGTGGCTGACACCATCCGGCTCTGGGGCAGGATAGTCGACAACCAGGAGGGAGCCGAGACCGCCGCCGTCGAGTTCGAGTCGCGGGTGCAGAAGGTGATCGAAACGATGAGTGGGGCCGGCGAGGGCCCCAACGTGTTCCAGGACGAGGGCGACCTGTGGACCCCGGGGCCGGATACGCTCATAGCGGAGGTGTTCGAGGTCCTCAAGATGCAGAATATCGCCCACGACATATCGGGCTATGCCCAGCTAAGCCCGGAGATAATCGTGGAGAGGGACCCCCAGGTCATCATCGCATCCTACGGGGACAACATAAGCGGCGACCCCGCCTTCACCGACCTGAGCGCCGTGAAGAACGGCAGGGTCTTCATCCCGTCGTCCGATGCCTTGAGTATTGCGGGGCCACGTTTCGTGGAGGGGATAGAGGAGCTGGCCAAGTGGGTGTATCCGGACCTGTTCGATTAGGACGATGGCGTGATACGGCTGAGGTCCCCCAGGGTGCTGTCCGGCGTTTGGGGTAGGGGTGCGTCGACAGGCCTAGGACCTGCAGAGACGGACGCGACGGTGACAGCGGGTTTCGTGTTTCCGTGGAGGCGGCTGGCGATCGGGCTGGTGGCGGTAGGGTTCGTGGGAGTGCTGGCCGCCAGCCAGGGCTCGGTGCGAATGCCGCCGGCCACGGTGTTCGAGATGCTGGTCTCCCGGCTGCCGCTGGTGGAGATCGAGCAGGACTGGTCGGACGCTTGGGAAACGATCCTGTGGCAGATACGGCTCCCGCGTATCGTCCTGGCGGCGTTTGTGGGCGGGGCCCTGGCCACGGCCGGTGCGACCTACCAGGGGCTGTTCAGGAACCCGCTGGCCGAGCCGTCGCTGATAGGCGCGGCCTCGGGCGCCGGGCTGGGAGCCACGGTGGTGCTGGCGACCGGGGTCCCGCTGTACTTCCACGGCATGAGCCTGCTGCCTATCGCCGCCTTCACGGGCGCGGTGGCGGCGGTCGCGGTCGCGTACTCGATCGCCCGAAGGTCCGAGGGTGTCGGGCTGACCACGCTGATCCTGGCCGGTGTGGCCATCGCTTCCCTGACCAGCGCGGTGACGAGTCTCATCATGATCCGGAGCGACCCCGACCTGCGCGTGGTGCTGAGCTGGCTGATGGGCAGCTTCGTCTCGGCACAGTGGAAGCACAGCCTGATAGTGCTACCGTACCTGGCGTTCAGCGGGCTGTTGGTGCTCGCCTACGGGCGAATACTGAACGTCTTTCATCTGAACGAGGAGCACGCGCTCCAGCTCGGAGTGACTGTCGAGAGGACCAAGGTCGTGCTTATCGGCGCGGCGACGTTGTCGACGGCGGCCGCGGTGGCGTTCACGGGGCCGATCGTGTTCGTTGGGCTGATTGCGCCTCACGCGGTCCGGCTGGTCTGGGGCGGCGACTACCGGTTCCTGCTTCCCATGTCGGCCATCGTCGGCGCGGGCTTCCTGATACTGGCCGACCTAGCGGCGAGAACGCTGGCGAGCCCGGCAGAGCTACCGGTGGGGATCGTCACCGCATTCTGCGGCGCGCCGTTCTTCCTGTACCTGTTGAGACGCAGGCGGCGCGTGGAGATGTAGGGGTGTTTCTCATGCGAGTTTCAATATCAGGCCCCTCCCCCAAAGTTTGTTTTCCCACCCGGCCCTCCCTGGACTGCGTCCGCACGTGTGCCACCCCGACCGTCGCGTATTTTGCCGCGGTAGACACAAGTGGATGAGTGGAAGTAGGGAAGTAAGGCATGCTCGTTGCTAGGGACCTTCACTTTGCTCATAAGAGCGGGTTTGCCGTCCGAGGGGTCGACTTCGAGGCGCGGAAGGGCGAGCTGGTGGGCCTCGTTGGGCCCAACGGCGCGGGAAAGACGACCCTGCTGCGGCTGTTGAGCGGGACGCTGGCGCCCTCCAGTGGCTCCATCGAGATCGGTGGGGTGGACATCGCCTCGCTGAACGCTTCGGAGCGAGCGAGGCTTGTGTCAGTGGTGCCTCAGAACCCTCAGCTCCCGCTCACGTTCAGTGTGTTGGACCTGGTGCTGATGGGCCGCAACGCGCATTTGAAGCTGCTCGAATGGGAGAGCCAGAGCGACATCGTGATTGCGAGAAAGGCAATGGAGGTGACCGATACTTGGCGGTTCCGTGACCGAGAGATAGGGAGCCTTTCGGGCGGTGAAAGACAGCGG
>CAZGRI010000035.1:0-16795 GCA_964528205.1 uncultured Dehalococcoidia bacterium
TCGACGGATCGGTCAAGTTCGAGTTCGGCAACAAAGGCCGCAAGCGGGCCAGCGTGTACCCGGCGTAACACACAAGGAAACATGGAACCATGAAAACAGACATTCATCCCCAGTACTACCCGGAAGCCACAGTGGTCTGCTCGTGTGGAAACACCTACACCAACGGTTCGACCAAGCCCGAAGTGCGGGTGGAGCTCTGCAACGTATGCCACCCGTTCTTCACCGGCGAGCAGCGAATCGTGGACACGGAAGGCCGGGTCGAAAGGCTGAAGAGGCGCTTCAAGCTGGAATAGGCCGGCAGCCCTTTTGATTGTGGCAGGGGTGAGATAGTTACCGTCTCACCCCTTTTTTTTCTTACAGACCCGCCGGTCCCAGGGGGGTCTGCGGGCACCAGCAAAGTATATGAGAGCCGAGGAATCGACAGATGGAGCAGAAGCACACCTACGGCGGCCAGGCGGTCCTCGAAGGGGTGATGATCCGGGGTAGAGAGCACGTCTCCGTGGCGGTCCGGCGCCCGGACGGCGGCATCGCGCTCCAGTGCCGGCCCCTCGACACCCTGTTTACAGGACGTCTCAGGCGCTGGCCGGTGGTCAGAGGCGTGATCGTGCTGGTCGAGACCCTGGCACTCGGAATGCGCGCCCTGGTCTACTCCGCCAACGTCAGCATGGAGGCAGAGGGCGAGGAGCTTGGCAAGGGCGGCATGGCCCTTATGGTCGGCTTCTCGGTCGTCTTCGCCGTCGTGCTGTTCTTCGTGCTTCCGGTCGTAGCGACGAAGCCGCTGGAGTCCCTCATAGGCTCTGAGATCGCGACCAACTTCGTTGAGGGCGGGCTCCGTCTCGCCATATTCCTGGCATACCTGGCACTTATCAGCCGTGCGGCCGAGATACGACGGGTCTTTATGTACCATGGCGCGGAGCACATGACCGTCCACGCCCAGGAGCGTGGCGAGCCCCTCGAGCCGGCGGCGGTTCGGAAGTACCCTACGGCCCACCCCAGGTGCGGGACCGCGTTCCTGCTGGTCGTGATGGTCGTGGCCGTGATGGCCTTCGCCTTTGTGGGACGTGAGCCGCTGTGGTGGCTGCTGGCGTCCCGGGTCGTGCTGATTCCGGTGATCGCGGCCTTCAGCTACGAGGTGATCCGCCTGAGCGGTAAGTTCTCGGACAACCCTCTGGTACGCCTGATCACAGGACCGAGCCTGGCGCTTCAGGCGCTGACCACCCGGCAGCCCGACGACGACCAGATCGAGATAGCCATCGCGGCGATGCGACGCACCATCGACGCCGACGAAGGCCGCGTGCAGCCTGAGGCCTAGCCCCGGCGGGCGCGGAGCTCGGTCCAGACGTCCTCGGGGCGGGCCCCTGACGCCGAGAGCAGCACCAGTGTATGAAAGAGCAGGTCGGCCACCTCGCTGACGACCCGCTCCCGGTCGCCGCTAACGCCCGCGATGGCCGCCTCGCCCGCCTCCTCGATGACCTTCTGGCTTATCCGCTCGATGCCCTCGTCGAAGAGCTTGGTCGTGTAGCTGCCCTTCGGCATCTCGTCCTTGCGGTCCTGGACTACCGAGAAGAGCTCCTCCAGAATCCCGGGCCCGCTTTCGGTTCTCTCGAACTCGGGTAGCTCCTCTACCGACGTGAAGAAGCAGGTCTGGTTCCCCGTATGGCAGATCGGACCGTCGGGGTCGACCTTCAAGAGGACCGTATCACCGTCGCAGTCGACCGCCACCGACTTGACGTGCATGTAGTTCCCCGAGACCTCGCCCTTGTGCCACAGGTCGGACCGGCTCCTGCTGTAGAACCAGACGTCTCCGCCCTCCAGGGTCCGCTTCATCGAGCCGGGACTCATGTATCCCAACATAAGCACCTCACCCGATTCCGCATTCTGGGCTATCGCGGGCACGAGGCCCTTCTCATCCTGTTTAACTTGGACCATCTCTCTCACCTGTGGACGATTTCAGCCGAGCCCGACGGGGGGTGTGTATCGCCGTGGGACATCCAAACCCACCTGTGTGGTGTCTCGCATATGGCTTTACTGCAGCCGGGCTTCCATCGACTCGCCCGCCTACCTCGTCTTTCCGGCGGAAGCCGGAATCCAGAGAAGCCCGGACTGGATCCCGGTCTTCGCCGGGATGACGAGTTCTGTGGCAAGCGGTCCACGAGACACTACACTAAACGTTGGAAGCAGGCCGGACCGGTATCCCTCTGTTGGCGAGATACTCCTTCGCGTCGGCGATCCGGTAGGTCCCGTAGTGGAAGATGCTGGCAGCGAGCACCGCGTCGGCCTTGCCCTCGACCAGGCCCTCGTACAGGTGCTCCAGGCTGCCGGCCCCGCCGCTGGCTATGACCGGAATGGGCACGGCCTCCGAGATCGCTCTGTTGAGGTCGCAGTCGTACCCCGTCTGCTGCCCATCAGCGTCCATGCTCGTCACCAGCAGCTCTCCCGCCCCCAGATCGGCCACGCGGCGGGCCCACTTGACCGCGTCCAACCCCACCGGCGTGCGTCCGCCGTGGGTGTAGACTTCCCAGCGAGACCCGTCGTCCAGCGCCAGATCTTCCGGCGTCGCGACCGAGGTACCGCCATCGGATGGCCTTCCGTCGGGACTCGATACCGCCTTGGCATCTATCGCCACGACGATGCACTGGGACCCGAAGAAGTCGGCGCATCGGGCCACGAGGGAGGGGTCCTGGACCGCGGCCGTATTGAGCGAGACCTTGTCGGCGCCCGCCTCCAACATGCGGCGCACGTCCTCCAGGCTCCGCATACCGCCGCCCACGGTCAGGGGGATGAACACCTGCTCCGACACGTCCTCCACGACGTGAACCATGATGTCCCGGGCGTCGGAGCTGGCCGTGATGTCGAGGAATACCAGCTCGTCCGCGCCCTCCCGGTCATAGTATGCCGCAAGCCCGGCCGGGTCGCCGGCGTCCCTCAGGTCTACGAAGCTCACCCCTTTGACCACTCTGCCCTTGTCGACGTCGAGGCAAGGGATGATCCTCTTGGTCAGCACGCCCCGGTCCTATTTTCGCATCAGGAGCATATAGAGCTCCGGACTCGGGAAGTGCCTCGATGTAAAACGGAAACCGATGTCGAGCCCCAGATCGCGCAGTTCTGACTCGCCGACTCGCTCGTCCTCCGGCGGCCCACCGTTAGTCCTGTTCTCTTGCCAACCCAACAGCGCCAGCCATCCGCTCTTGTGCAGACATCTGAGAGAGTCACGCAGCAGGGCCTTCAGGTCCTTTGCCCTGTGCATCTCCGGTGCCACGAAGACGCCGTCGAGCGAGTCATCTTCCAGCGGCAGCTTGGCGCCCCTCATCTTCCTGGCTTCCACGTTGCTCAGATGGACCCGCTCTATCTCCTGCTCCGCCGAATCGACCATCGACTGCCGTGAGTCAAGGGCGTACACCCTTCCGTCGAAGACCTGCTTGGCGAGCGCAACCGCGAACTGCCCGCTGCCGCAGCCAACGTTGCCGATGACCTGGTACGGCTGTATGGGAATGAGCGCGACGACATGCGTTGCGTCGAGGTTCGGGGGAAGCTGGGAGTCCGGTGTCGACTTGCTCTGGCGGGTGCTGGTCTTGCGAGGCATTTTCTACCTTTCCTGTACCGTTATGAGGCGTCTTCGGCCAAGGCTGTGACGGCCTGCCTGAGGTCGATGTCGCCCGTGTAGAGCGCCGTGCCGACGATGGCCGACTCTACCCTTGTCTCCGCCAGCCGCAGCAGGTGGCTCACGGTGGAGATTCCCCCGGCCACCATGAGGGCCGCACCGGTCTCGGCGGCCAGCGACTCTATGGCGTGGAAGTTCGGCTCAGTAAGAGTACCATCCCGTGTGATGTCTGTATACAAGAACCGCACGACGCCAAGCCCCGTCATCTGTTCTAAGAGTTCGACGGCCGTCGATCGGGTGCTTTCGGTCCAGCCTTTGACGGCCACGTACCCGTCCCTGGCGTCGATGCTTACGACGACCGCGTCTTGGCCGAGCTCCGTGCACATCTCCCGCACCTCATCTGGGCGCTCGACGGCGCTGGTCCCGACCAGCACACGCTGGACCCCGGCCGACACCAACCGGCGTGCGGCATCGAGAGTACGGACCCCACCACCCGACTGGACGGGGACGTCCACCGTGGACACGACGCGCTCTATGATCTCGATGTTCGCAGGCGAGCCTGTCCTGGCGGCGTCCAGATCGACCACATGGAGCCGCGACGCTCCACGGGAGACCCAGTGCCGTGCCATCTCAACGGGGTCCTCGGAGTAGACCGTCTCGCGCCCATAATCGCCCTGGAAGAGCCTGACGCACTTGCCGCCTCGGAGATCGATGGCCGGGACGACTTCCATATCCGTCCTATCCCGCGTCCCGATTGGCCCGTACCAGGTCCACAAAGTTGCTGTATAGCAGAAGCCCCGTCGGGCCGCTCTTCTCGGGGTGAAACTGCACCGCCGCCACGTTGTCCCATGCCACTGCGCTGCAGAAGTCGAGGCCGTAGCTCGTGGTGCCGGCGACGATGGAGACGTCCTCGGGATCGGCGTAGTAGCTGTGGACAAAGTAGAAGTGGGACCCCTCGGCCGGTACGCCCTCGAAAACCGGGTGTTCGAGACTCAGCTTTACGTCGTTCCATCCCATGTGAGGGACCTTCCCTCCAGGTGGAAACCGGCGCACACGACCGCGAATGACCCCCAGGCAGGGCTCCGACCCCTCATCAGACTCGTCCAGGAGAAGCTGCAGTCCAAGGCATACCCCGAGAAACGGCTTGCCTCCCTCTATTGATCGTCTGATCGGGTCGACCAGGCCCCGCTTCCTGAGTTGCCGCATCGACGAGTCGCAGGCACCCTGGCCCGGGAACAGGACACCGTCGGCAGACGCGATCTCGCCCGCGTCACTGGTAAGCAAGGATCTGGCGCCCGATCTCTCCAGCGCCTTCTCGACGCTGCGTACGTTGCCGGCCTGGTAGTCGATCACCGCGACCGTGGGACTGCTCGATGGCTGAGAGGCGCTCATCGTCGTTCAGCCGTCCTGTCCCGTGAGGGCCTCGACGGGCAGGTGCCTGTCCTCGTAGCGGGCCATCATGAACAGCAGGTCCGAGAGTCTGTTCAGATAGCGAAGCAGCTCGGTGTTGACCAGCTCGCCTTTCTCATTGAGCTCCACCGCACGACGCTCGCTGGCCCTCAACAGGCTGCGGGCCAGGTCCAGAGCGCCCGAGGCGGCGGACGCCCCCGGGATGATGAAGGCGTTGGGAAGCTCGGTCTCCGTTTCCAGCTCGTCGATGTAGGCCTCAAGCCGCGGAGCCATGTCAGGCGTGACGGCGGAGAAGTTATCGAGCAGGTGCTGATAGTTGTCGGGAGCGGTGGCGAGCTCGGCCCCGACCGTAAACATCTCCCGCTGGACCTCGAGGAGCATCTCCTTGACCCTCTGCTCGCCCGAGAGGGCCCGGGCCAGACCCATTGCCGAAACGGCCAGGTCGGTCGCGCCATAGGCCTCACATCGAGGGTCCGCTTTGGAGACCCGTCCTCCGAAAAGAAGTCCCGTTTCGCCCTGGTCACCGGCCTTCGTGTAGATGGGCATCGTATTCAGCCTCCCTGCGACAGGATTATAGCAAGATCGCACCGGCGCCAACAGTTGCTTGAACGCCTCGGCTCGATGCGGTCGCCTGTTCTGGTAACATTGACGGCGGACAAGACCGGTTGACGAGGGCCTGGCGTGAGATCGCGCCAGAGCCGGAGGGAAGGACCATATGCATGAACCGGAACGAATCGAACCGACACGACTCGGCGACTATCTGGAGGTCATGACCAAGGCGGTGTTCCAGTCAGGCATCTCATGGCGGGTTGTGGAGGCCAAATGGCCCGACATCAAGGAGGCGTTCGCCGGCTTTGATGCCGAGGCCGTAGCCGGGTTTGGCGAGCCGGAGCTAGACGCCCTGACACAGGACAAACGTGTAATTAGGAACCGTCGAAAGCTCGAGGCCATCGTGGGCAACGCCCGCCGGATGGTCGATCTGGAGCGGGAGCACGACGGCTTCGGCAGCTATCTGCGGTCGCACGGAGGGTTCGAGGGGACCGTGAAGGACCTACGCAAGCAGTTCAAGTTCCTGGGCGAGCACGGCACTTACTACTTCCTCTGGGTCGTCGGCGAGGAGGTGCCCTCGTACGAGGAGTGGCGCGCCTCCCGCGGCATCAAGCCGCCATCCCCATCGCGTTAGTCGGGATTAGAACGGCAAGCACGCCAGACAAGAAAAGGCCCGGCGCATGGTGCGCTGGGCCTTTCGTCCATCGGGTCGACGGGACTGGGCGGGCGAGGGCCCGCCCAGTCTTTCGTCGCTTACTTGGCGATCCTGACCTCCAGCTTCCTGGCCTTCTTGGCCTCGATCTTAGGGAACTTTACCGTAAGCACACCGTTCTCGTAGTGGCTCTCTGCCTTCTCCGCGTCGACGGTGTCCGGCAGCCGCAGGGCCCGGCGGTACTTTCCAGACCTGCGCTCGCGCACCAGATAGCTCCCTTCCTTATCCTCACGCTCGGTCGTGGTCTCGCCCTCGATGGTCAAGACGCCGTTTTCGACCGAGACCTGGATATCCTCGGGGCCGACCCCCGGGACCGATGCATGGACCAGGATGTTGTCGTCCTCTTCCACTACGTCCAGTGGCAGCGGCCGGTGGGCGACCGTGGCGCCCACGCCGAACCCTCGCCAGAACCTGTCGGCGATCCTGTCGAACCGCCGGACGTCTCGAATCGGGTCCCATCTCTGTAACACCATAGCTCTTCCCTCCTAAACTGGGGTTGATTTGGATGCGCCGTTGCCGCGTAAGCGGACCGGTGTGCATCTATGTGTATTATAGTAATAGCCTCGTACGCTGTCACGTAACCTATAGTAATGAGTATATCTATGATTGTCTGCATACTTGATATATGCTAAGATTACAAATGACCATGGGCCCCAAGGCGAGTGATTTTCGAATGGCGAGCTACTACGAGATTCTAGGCGTTGACAGGAAGGCCGACGAGAAACAGGTCCGCCAGGCCTTCAGAAAGCAGGCGCGGCAGTTTCACCCCGACCTCAACCCGGGCGACCAAGAGGCCGAGGAGAAGTTCAAGCGGGTCAACGAGGCCTACGAGGTGCTGTCCGACCCGGACAGCCGCCGAAAGTACGACCGCTTCGGTGACCGTTGGAAGCAGGCTGACCGGTTCGACCGCCCGCCGGACATGGGCGGCGACCCCTTCAGCGGCCTTGACGACCTGCTCTCTCACTTCGGCGGCGGGTTCGGTCGCCGCTCTCGACGCAGCGCTTCGGTCCGTCGCATGGAAACGCCGGTTACCGTCAGCCTGGAGGATGCCTACGCAGGCGCCAGATTCAACGTCACAATACCCGCAGGGGGTGGGGAGCGCCGAGTCGAGGTGAAGGTACCTCCAGGTGTCGACACAGGCTCGGTGGTGCACGTATCGCTGGACCGAGGGAATCAGCTGTTCCTCAACGTGACCGTCACTCCCCACAGCCGGCTCACCCGAAAGGGCGCCGATCTGTATACAGACGTGCGCGTCCCCCTTGAAGACGCCATGCTGGGTGGGGAGGTCGAGGTCGACTCGCTGAAGGGAAAGGTCCGTCTCAAGGTCCCGGCGGAAAGCCAGAACGGCCAGCGGATACGGCTCGCCGGCCAGGGGATGCCGAGGCTCGGAAGCCCGGATACCAGAGGTGACCTGTACGTGACGCTCCGCCCCGTGCTGCCCGCGGGCCTGACCGATGAGGAGCGAGAGCTGGTCGAGCGGCTGAGGGAGCTGCGGTCCAAACGGAGTTAGGTGCGATGGCCATGGATGAGATGTTCGGCTACGAGGAGCCGGTATTCATTATCAGCGTCGCGGCCCGTATGCTGGGCGTGCGCACCCAGACGCTACGCTACTACGAAAGGTTGGGGCTCGTAGAGCCTGCCAGGACGCGGGGCAACCAGCGGGTGTTTTCGCGACGCGACATCGAGCGGGTCCAGCGAATCAGAGGCCTGATGGACGATCTCGGCGTCAACCTGGCGGGTGTCGAGGTGGTGATGAGGCTGCTGGAGCGCTTGAGCACTGCCGAGCACGAGATCGAGCGGCTCAAGTCCGAGAATGAGAGGCTTCAGACCCTGGCTGCGTCCAGACAGCGCCCCTAGCCTGCGGGTGTATACTTGGACGGCCTCCCGGTGCCTCGGAGTCCTATGCCGAGATCTGGCAGGCCTCTGACTCCAAACGTGTAGAGAAGCGATGTCACCGCCGGCGTTCACTCTGCTAAAGGCGTCCCGACTCATCGACGGGACCGGCGCGCGGCCCATCGACGACGGCGCCGTGCTGATCGAGGGGTCGAAGGTCGTCGCCGCCGGCAGGGCCTCAGACGTTGCCGCACCGGAGGGGGCGTCCGTACAGGTCTGGGACTACCCGCACAAGACCCTGATGCCCGGAATGGTCGATTGCCATACGCATAACAACGGTTTCGGCGACGGGCGCCCGGGCGACGAGCTTGTCACGCTGCCCGACGAAGTCCTAACACTCCAGTCGGCCCGCAACGCCAGGACCAGCCTGTTCTCTGGCGTGACCACAGTCCGGGAGAACGGCCCCAAGAACTCCACGATGTTCAGGCTGGGCGAGGCGATCGACGAGGGTATCGCCATCGGCCCGCGAATCATCAACTGCGGGCGGCCTGTGGCCATCATCGGCGGCCACATGGGCTACTTCGGCTCCGAGACCACGGGCCCCACCGAGGCGCGGGCGATGACTCGCCAGCTCATCAAGGAAGGCGCCGACTACATCAAGATAACGGCCACGGGTGGCAGCACCGGGACCTCGTACCCGCTGCGTCCGTCGTTCAACGTCGACGAGCTTCAGGCCATCACCGACGAGGCCCACAAGTTCGGCAAGCTTACAGCCACTCACTGCAGCTCGACCGACGGAATCGTCAGATCTCTGGACGCCGGCGTCGACATGATCATCCACTGCGTTTTCCTCGATGTCGACGGCACGTCCGAGTTCCGACCGGACGTCGCCGAGCGGATCGGCCGGCAGGGTGCCGACGTGAACCCGACGCTTCACGTCGGCCGGTCCAAGGTCTGGACGATTGAGCGCATCAGGGCGGACCGAGCCCTGACTCTCCAGGAGCAGTCGTCGCTGGATGACGCCCGGCGCAACTTCGAGACGAGACTGGACCACAGCCGTCGACTGCTGGAGATGGGGCTCAAGATGATAACCGGCTCCGACTCCTCCTGGGGAGACTACCAGCTAGGCAACACGGTCTACGAGGCCGAGTGCCTGGCTATGGCCGGCCTGTCCTCCACGGAGGCCGTACAGTCGGTGACCGGCGAGGCAGCCAGGGCGCTGGGTGTCGACCACATGGTAGGGACCCTGGAGGCCGGCAAAGAGGCCGACGTGATCGTGGTCGACGGCGACCCGACCGTTGACATCAACGATCTGTGGGACGTGGCCGAGGTCTTCCTGGCCGGAGAGCGTATAGAGAGGGGTTCCGCCGAGTCCCTGAAAGCCATTCGGCAGATGCCGCCGGGTTAGGCACGCCTCACTCTCCCCACACGACCCGTCCACCTATCACCGTCATCGTTACCCCGGTCTCTCTTATCTCGTCCGCCGAAACAGCAGTGGGATCACGGTCCAGCACTACCATGTCGGCCAGCTTTCCGACCTCGATGGTGCCCCTGTCCGCCTCCTGGAACGCGGCGCAGGCCCCGCCAGACGTGTACATCCTCAGGGCGGTCTCAGCGTCGACTTTCTCCCCCACTCCCACCGGCTCACCCGTACGGGCCCGCCGCGTTACAGCGGAGTAGATCCCGACGAACGGGTCTGGGTCGGTCACCGGGGCGTCCGAGCCAGCGGCCACCGTTACCCCGGCTCCCATGAGGGATCCCGTCCGGTAGAGCCACGGGCGCATAGCGCCGTCGACCTCGGACAGGTACCGCTCGCCGCTCTCGAAGATGAAGCCGGGCTGCGTAACCACGACCAGGCCCAAGTCCGCCAGCTTCCGCAGTACTTCAGGCGGACACTCCGAGCAGTGCTCGATCCTGTCCCGTCGAGAACGGTCCGGCGCCGGCCGGACGTCACGGCCCAGTGCGTCGATGGTGGCCTCGACCGCCTGGGCCTCGACCGCGTGCACGGCCACCTGAAACCCCTGCCCTCGTGCCCTGGCGACGATGTCTCTGAGCTCATCGCGGTCCGGCGACAGCCGGCCCGAAGTCGCGCTGAGCATGACCTTGACTGCCCCCAGGCTGAGGTCGTCATCCCCCCAGCTGAAGCCCATGCCGCGGTCCAGGAATCCGTTCAGGTGCAGGGCGCCCGCCATCATCGTGACCCGCGGCTCCAGCGTCCCTTCCGCCTTGAGGCGGACGAAACTGTCCCACTTTTCCACCGAGTTGGAGACGCCCGCGTCCTGGACCGACGTTACGCCCCGAGACACCAGCCTCCGATTGGCCAGGCGGAGCCCCTCATCCAGCTCGCGGCCGCTCAGCCTCGGGACCCGATCCCGAAGGTACCCGTCCATGTCCAAAAGCAGGCCGGTTGGCTCGCCGGTCCGGGGGTCCCGGTCTATGACCCCGGATGCCGGATCGGCCGTATCGATGGATATCCCAACGGACTTCAGGGCCGTCGTGTTCAGCACGCAGGCGTGGCCCGACCGGTGGTTGAGCTTGACCGGACGGTCCGGCGCGGCCCGGTCCAGGTCCCATCGGTACGGATGCCGCCGTTCGGAGAGCGAGAAGTCGTCGTATCCGCTTCCGCGTACCCAGCCTCCGGGCGGCGTGGACCCGGCCCGGTCTCTGACCGCTCTCTGGATCTCGCCTATCGACCCCAGGGCGTTTGGCCCGCAGTCGACAGCCAGCAGGCTGGAGGCGTAGGCCAGAACGTGGCAGTGGGCGTCTATTAGTCCGGGGACGACCGTCCCGCCACGGCAGTCGATAACCTTGGTCCTACGCGGTGACAGCCCGGCCAGGTCTCGCTCTGGTCCCACCCACGCGATGCGATTCCCCATAACGGCGACGGCTTGCGCCCTGGGCCGCGCGCGGTCCAACGTCACGACGTTGGCGTTTACGAGGACGAGGTCGGCCGGTCGGTCTGAGGCGGACAACTCAGGTCAGCCAGCTAGAGCCATGTTGTCTCGGCGCCACACCCACCACCCTCGGTGGAAGCCAGCATCCGGCTACTGGATCACGGACTTTGGGGTCGCCTCGATACGCCTGATCACCGACCTGTCCCGGTCGATCATCTCGGGCACCTTGGGACCTATCTCCTTCTCCCACGTCTCGCTCTCATAGACCGCAGCGTACAGCCGTTCCCTCTCCGGCTCGCTGTCGAAGCGGCGCACCCAGACGTACAGGTCGTCCTCCTCCTGCCCTACGAAGCTTCCCACTACCACCATCCCCTTGGACACCTGGAACGGAATGATCACCTCTTCCATGAACTTGACCCAGGGCTCACGTTGACCGGGTTGCGTCCGGTACTCTCTCAGCTCGAAGAACATCGTTTTCACCCTTCTATCGCAGTCTGGGGTCGACCGTTACTCTATCCGTCAGGAACAGCGCGGTCAAGGCACGCCCGGCGCGGGGCCGGCAGGCCCGCGGGCAACACGATCGGGCGGACGGGGCTAGCTGAGATTGAACACCAGCAGGCTGGCGGCCACGAAGAGGCCGATCAGGAGCACCGACTCGAAAGTCCAGAACCTGCCGGGCCTGCCGCGGGGGCGGTAGACCAGTCCGGCCACTACCACGGCGGTCATGAGGACGGCGATCAAGCCCGTAAGGACGTGGATGTCCGAGACCGCGGCCCAGAGGGCGCCGTCGGTGTAGGCCACGTCGTCCAGGAACAGCACGAACCCCATGTTGAAGACGTTGCTCCCGAGCACGTTGGTGATGGCCATTTCAGGCGCCTTCAGCCGTATGGCGGCCACCGAGACCGCCAGCTCGGGTAGCGACGTGCTCAAGGCTAGGAACTGAGTGCCCACGTAGCTGGCCTCCAATCCCATCTCGTCGGCCAGCCGGTCCCCCGTATGGGCCAGCCAGACCGCCGACACGACCACGGCGGATGCGGCCAGCAGGTACGCCAGCACCGCCCTCGACAGGGTGGAGGATGCGTACTTGTGGTGCTCATCGTGGGCAATAGGCTCGGACTCCGGGGACTGCTCGACCCGCACCGTCAGATACATGGCCGCCAGGAACGCCCCGATCAGCACCACCGACATGGGGCTGACGCTCCAGCTTGACATGGCGGTTGTCGAGCTGTGGACAACCACTGCCATCGCGGCCAGGGATATCATCGCGATGCCAGCGGCGCCTAGCACGGCCACGGGCATAATTGTCACGCTGTTCAGAATAGGCCGGCCCCGCCAGAGAATGTCCAGAATCCCGATGATGAGGAGGTTGAACAGATTGCTGCCGAACGCGTCTCCCGCCGCCAGGTCCGGTGAGTCCACCAGGACCATGGCGGCGACTCCGGTCCCGAGCTCAGGCAGGGACGTGGCCGTCGCCAGCAGCAGGACCCCGACAAAAGCGCGGCTCAACCCCGTCCTGAACGAGATGATGTCCGCTGACCTGGCCAGAAACTGTGAGGCGACCAGAATCACCACTGCCGCGCCAGCGAGCTGAAGCCATAGAACGGTGAGAGTCATCAGATGTTCACGAGTTCACCAAACGAGCGGCCGGGCGAATCGCGCTCGGGGCCGCGCTCCCCGGAATTGCCAGAGGATATTATAACCGCTCTCCAGCGTAGCGCTGCCGGATCAAGGGTCAACGCGGACCGGTCGTCTCCTTTACCGCGAACCGCATAACCAGGTAACCTGCTCCCCCCGAAAGGAGGGACGCCACCAGTATTCCGATCTTGGAATGCTCGATCAGCTCCGCCCGGTCGAAGGCGAGGCCGGTGACGAATATCGCAACCGTAAAGCCGATGCCTCCGAGAAGGCCGACGCCGACGACGTGACCCCAGGAGACGCCACGTGGTAGCTCTGCGATTCCCAGCCGCGTAGCCAGCCACGGGAACGCGGTTATCCCGGAGAGCTTGCCCAGCAACAGGGCCACAACCAGTCCGACGGTTACGGAGCTCGATGCCGAATCGGAGATGATGCCGCGCGAGAACTCTATGCCTGCGTTGGCCAGCGCGAACACCGGAAGGATAACATAGCTCGACCAGGGGTGCGCCAGCCGCTCCAACCGCTCAAGAGGGGCCTCGGTGCCCTGGCTCAGCTCTTCCAGGTGTCCCAGAATCACCTCGCACCGCTCCAGGTCGTCTCGCTCCAGCGCCTGGCGGTAGTCAGCCATGAGCTGTTCCGAAGAATCAGCGAAGTCCTCAGGACTGTAGCTCGACTTGGCCGGGGTAAGCGCCGCCATTATGACGCCCGCAATGGTCGCGTGGACGCCGGATTTGAGCACTGCCACCCACAGGAGGAAACCGAGGCTGGCAGTCACGAAGGAGTGATTGATGCCCAGTCTGTTCGCAGCGACCACGGTCCCAACGATTCCAGCCGTGATGCCGAGCTGTGTGAGTTCCAACGACTCCGTGAAGGCGACTGCAATCACAAAGATCACGCCCAGATCATCCACCACCGCCACGGCCAGAAGAAACACCCGAAGCTCCATGGGGCATCGCCGTCCCAGAAGGGCCAGCACGCCCAGAGCAAAGGCGATGTCCGTGGCCATGGGGATGGCCCATCCTCCCCCGCCCTCCCCCCCGGCGTTGATGGTCAGGTAGATGGCCGCCGGCATGGCCATGCCCCCCACGGCGGCGATCACGGGCAGTGCAGCCTTGCCGGGAGAGGACAGCTCTCCGTACAGCAGCTCCCTCTTGATCTCCAGCCCGACTACGAAGAAGAAGATGGCCATCAGACCATCGTTGACCCAGGCCTCCAGCGGCTTGGACACCTGGAATAGCGCTACGTCAAGCGTAAGCTGCGTTTCCCAAAAACGGTGGTAGGAGTCGGACCAGGGAGAGTTGGCCCACACCAGCGCCGCCACGGTTGCGGCCAGCAACACGACGCCGCTGTTCGCCTCGGTGTGAATGAACGACTGGACCGGCAGGCGGAACACGCGCGCAAAGTAGGAACGCTCCGCATATCGAGTCAGCGCTCCCCTACTCCGGGGTGGGACGTGGGACATGGCGGTTGGTTAGCCGATGGTCCCGGTTTGGGGAATCACGTCAGCCATACGCCGCCAGGGACACTCGTTGCCCAAAGCCAACCGGGTCATGCAGGCGCTGCGTCTTCAGCGACGGAAGATCGGGCGGGTCCTGTCGTCTCGGGTGGCCGTCGGTGAGCCATTGACATCATTGGTTGCTGACGAGCAGGTCCTGGTGGTGGCCCCACTTGTCCAGGAAGCGCCTGAAGTTCTTACGGCTCATCTCGTCCCGCTCGCCTTCGGCAAGTTCGCTCCAGACCCTGTGCTCGTGCAGCCGCACCGGCAGGGCGGGGTCGGCCACGATCCTGTACCCCGCATCCTTGAACTGGAAGCTGTAGTCGAGGTCCAGGTTCCGATAAAACCGGAACCCCTCCCTCATGAGGCCGGCCTGCATCAGTCGCTGCCGCCGGAAGGCGAAGCAGTAGGCCTGCATGGCATCCATGTCCCCCGGCTCGCTCTCCCCCTCGTGGAAGTGGTGAAGGTCCGGGGTGCGCAGGCCGAAGGGGCCGACCACCCCGACTGTATCGTCCGCCAGCATCTCCTCTATCTTGCCGAAAACGTCGCCCGTGATCTCGACGCTGGTGTCCAGCAGGACGACCGTGTCGCCGCGACTCTGCTTCAGCACGACGTTCTTCGCCGCGGCTTCGCCCAGGACGTGGTCGGTATGCATCACGCGTATCGAATCGTCGGAAGCCGCCTCGGCCTCCATCCACTCGCCGGTCCCGTCGGTGGACCCGTTGTCCACCAGAACCAGCTCCGCCGGCCGGCCTCCAAGCCACTTTTGGACGCTGCCGACGCATCGCTTCACGTCTTCCATATAGTTGCACGCAACGATCCCAACCGTCATGCCAGCCTGCGAGTCCTCGTCTATCAGTGACGGAACTTCGGCGGAGGACGAGACGGCGCTCCAGACCTCTTGGTGCTTCTCCCAGGGCGTCTTGGGCCGGACCCGGGTCCCGTTGAGTGTATCCTCCACCACGTACCCCGTCCGTTCCAAACCGTCGCGGATTTCGTCCGCCTTCGAGTAGTCGCCGCCTCGCCGCAGGGCGGCGCGGTCCCCCAGACGCGCGTGTACTTCTTCGGGGACCCAGTACGATTCCTCGACGTCGGCCAGGCCGAGACCCAGTA
The DNA here is from genome assembly GCA_964528205.1 of uncultured Dehalococcoidia bacterium. Lineage (GTDB taxonomy): Bacteria > Chloroflexota > Dehalococcoidia > Lucifugimonadales > CAZGRI01 > CAZGRI01. The sequence continues at coordinate 15,243 of CAZGRI010000035.1, forward strand.
CCTCGTCGAGCTGCAGGAGGACCTGTCGCTTGACCTCAGGTGAATGGTCCGAGCGCACCATCTCCCAGGTCAAGGCCAGCGCGCCGGGCATGTCCAGGTTGTCGTTCACCCTCTCGAAAAACCGGGCCCTCCACTCCTCGATCGCGGCGCCGTCGTCGGACGGGCCGGCCGGGACACGGCCCCACTCCCAGACCCGGTTCCGCAGACGCAGTAGCGCCCGCTGTGCCACTTTCAGCGCCGTGAACGTGAAGTTGAGCCTCGTCCTGTACCGTGCGGTCAGGCACAGGTACCGGAAGGCCAGCGGGTCTATTCCCTGCGTCTCAATGTCATCTAGTATGAAGGAGTTTCCAGCGGACTTGGCCATCTTGACGCCGTCGGCCAGCAGGTGCTGGCCGTGGACCCACAGGTCCACTACCGGCGCCCCGGTGAACCCCTCGCTCTGCGCGATTTCCCCCTCGTGATGCGGGAAGATGTTGTCCACGCCACCGGTATGGATCTCGAAACGGCGCCCCAGGTACTTGATCGACATCGCCGAGCACTCGATATGCCAGCCGGGAAAACCATCGCCCCAGGGACTGGGCCATTTCAGCTCGCGGCCGGGCTCCGCACGCTTCCACAACGTGAAGTCACGTGGGTCCCGCTTCAAGGGGTCCGCCTCGACGCGGACCGCTTCGAGCAGATCCTCTTCCTGGAGGTTACCGGAGAGCTTGCCGTAGTCGGAAAACTGCGAAACGCCGAAATATACGTTGCCCTCGACCTCGTAGGCGTAGCCCTTGTCGACAAGGCTCTCCACGATCTCCAACATCTCCGATATATGATCGGTTGCCTTGGGGATGTGTTGGGCACGGTTGATATTCAGCTTGCGTTCGTCCTCCAGGAACCTGTCGGTATAGAACTGCGCGATCTGGGCAGGCGACTTACCCTCCGCAATCGCGGCCGCCACCACCTTGTCCTCGCCCCTCTCCAGCACTTCCTGGCGCATGTGTCCCACGTCGGTAATGTTCTTCACGTGGTCGATCTCGACGCCCTGCTGCTCGAGCGCCCTCCGGATCCAGTCCGCCATCAGATATGACCTTAGATTGCCGATGTGGGCGTCGCGGTACACCGTAGGGCCGCAGGTGTACATGCCCACCTTGCGTCCTCTTGAAGGCTGGACGGTCTGCGCCGTTTTCGTCAGCGTGTTGTGGAGACGGAGCAATAGAACGTACCTGTCGGATCGGCTTCTTGGTCGATTGTACCCGTGCGGCGTGTCGATGTCTAAGTCGGCGCCTGTATGCCGGCCCGCTATTAGAGGGTCATGACGCGCAGCAGGTTGGTCCCTCCCGAGACCCCTATGGGCAGGCCGGCAACCAACACGACTACGCTTCCCGCCTCGGCGAGACGGCTGCCGATGGCAGCCTCCTGGCCCAAAGAGAAGAAATCTTCGACGTTGGACAGTTCATCGGCGATCACGGGTGTGACCCCCCAGCGCAACGCCAGCCGCCGCTGCACTTCCGGAGACGGCGTAAGGGCCAGGATCGGCGGCCGAGGGCGATACTTCGACACCCTGCCCG
>CAZGRI010000036.1:0-16217 GCA_964528205.1 uncultured Dehalococcoidia bacterium
CCCCCGTCTGCGTGATGTTCTGCGTAGTGGCGCCCCAGTGGATGTATCCTCCCGCATCTGCGTGACAGACGCGGTCCAGCTCCCAGATCAACGGGACGAGAGGATGTCCAGTACGAGCCAGCCCCGACCGGATCGCGTCCATGTCGAGTAGAGAGAGCTCAGCCTTGGAGGCGATCTCGGCGGCGGCGCTTTCCGGGACTATCCCCAGCTCCGCTTGTGCCTGAGCCAGCGCCGCCTCGACGTCGAGCCACGATTGGAATCGGGACTCCTGGGTAAAGAGCGCGCTGACTCCTGGATTATCTACCCGTAGGGCCGATGGCTCCGCCTGCATCATATGCTCCTTCCCCTCTTGGGTGTCGAGCCGTTGTCTGCTGCTGGGTCCACATCAGGTTCTCGATGAATACCTCTTGCCTTGGAACGAACTGCCACACGACGTCTCCAGTCTCCGGATCGTAGACCCTGACGTTGGGGAAATAGGTGTCGCCCACGACAACCGCGACGTCGGACCTGCCGTCACCGGTCACGTCGTTGAGCAGCCCGATGTCCGTGACGGCGCTGGACGTGGGAATGTACCGGACCAGACTGCCCTGGGAGAGTACGTATAACCCACCGGAAGTCCCCAGCAGGGCTTCAGTCACACCGTCTCCGGTCAAGTCCGCTGAACGGACGTCAGCCGAAATGGTCCCCGTGAGGCCTACTCGGAGGAAGCGGACCGAATCTTCGAGGTCGGCCGTCGTAGCGGCGGTCCGCTGTGATGGAGCAGTTGAGTCTGAGGCGTAGTCGTCGGCGCCCTCGCCAAAGGTGGACGTGAATAGGAGAAGAGATGTTGCAAGAATGATAGCGAGGAGAACGTACGAAGGGACTCGTCTCTGCATACGACTCCTCCCCAGCTTAGCGAAGACCGGCGATAGCGTTGAGCGTGTATTGGCCTTCCTTGCTCCACCGGTCGGCCGTGCCGCGCCGGTTGCAGCCGGCTCTCATCCCCCCTTTTTCTCTCTAGACTGGCGTTACCCGGAATTCCGCCGTATCATCTCGAGCTGATGACCCAGGTTCTGGTTCAAGGGGGGGGGCTGTCCGACGCACCGCGATGAGTGCAAGGGGGTTAGGCTTCACCGTTGGCGGAGCTCTCCTCTGGCCTCTCGACCGTCGGCTGTGTCCACTCTGCGGCACGGCGACTGGCGAGTCGGATGCCGGCCTCTGGCCGCAATCCCAGACATGAAACCAGACACCCGTTACATTGGCGTTACGAACAACGGCACCCCCCAACGGTGGGAAACCTCTGTTGGCAACCAGCAGAGGTGGGACACTTCGGGACCAGAACGAATCGCCGGAAGCGCCTGGCTTCCAGTCGCAATCCTCAAGGCTTCACGAAGCAACGAAGTCACTCCGGCGCTGACCACAACTCCCACGTAGACGGCTATGTCCGCAAGGGATGTCACGATATCCATGCGAACGAGATCGCGACGAACGCCGAGTACATGTAAGATATCCCGCGTGGAATACCTTCCTCGGATGCTTCGAGAGGCAGAGGAGCCAGGCCAACGCGCCACAGGAGCTGAGACATGTACATCGGAACACAGGACCCCCCACGAGACGAGTCCGGCTACAGGCTACTCGCGCAGCTAGGGGTCAACCACGTGTCCGCCGAACCTGAAGAGCCCTGGACGGAATGGGATGCCGGCCTGCTCTCCCGCTTTCGAGAGAAGGTCGAGTCGTACGGTTTGTTTTTGGACCTTATACCCTTGCCGCTGAGCCCGGTTCCCTCGGCGAAGTCCGGCGCGCCCCACGTGTTCTTGGAACCCAGCGCGGAACGGGACCGTGAGATCGACCAGATCTGCGAGCTGATCAGAAATGCCGCCCGGGCGGGCATCCCGGCGGTCAAGTACAACATCACGATCCTGGGCCACATGCGCACCTCCCCCAGGTACGGCCGCGGAGGCGCCCGGCTGTCGTCCTTCCAATACTCGGAGCTGGACCAGACATTGCCGGACGCGGACGGCAGCCCCGCGCCCGCAGACGTGGTCTGGGAGCGGATCGACTACTTTCTGGAACGAGTGGTCCCCGTGGCCGAGGAGTACAAGGTACGAATGGCTTGCCATCCACAGGACCCGGGCATCGGGGACCGCATGTACCGGGGCGTGGCCCGCGTCATGGGCACCGTCGAAGGGCTAAGGCGGTTCGTCCAAATGCATGAGAGTCCGTACCACGGCCTGAACTTTTGCCAGGGCACCGTCTCCGAGATGCTTCAGAAACCCGGCGATGAGATTTACGATGTCATACGATACTTCGGCGAGCGCAACAAGATCTTCAACGTGCACTTCAGAAACATCAAAGGCGGCCTGCTGGACTTCGTGGAGGTCTTTCCAGACGAGGGTGACATCGATATGCTGAGGGCGCTTCGGACCTACAAGGAAGTTGGCTACCAGTACATGATCATGCCGGACCACGTACCGGAGATCGAGGACCCGGAGAGCCACGGCGTGGCGTTTGCGTACTGCTACGGCTATATCCACGCTCTGCTCCAGGCGGTCAGAGGGCAGTAGGCCGAGAAGGATCTCATCGAAGGTGTTTCGTCAGGCTTTGGTCCCCGAACCAACTACGGCAACAAGCGGAGCTCCACCGCAGCTCCCATCCACCCATCCACCCATTCATCCACGTCCATCGACCATCGCCGATCGAACGCGGACTGAGGACTTGATCTGGGATAGCGGCCGCCCGGCACCCGGCATCGTCTGTGACACAAAGAGAAACCACTCGCGGTCCCAAGGAGTGTCAGAGGCATCGTAAAGGTGAGCTGATTTTCAGGAGGAGAGCCATGTCCGGTGGAAAAGAGATGCCCGGTCAGGCGCGAGTGGTGATCATAGGCGCCGGAATCGTCGGCTGCAGTATCGCCTACCACCTGACAAAGCTGGGTTGGACCGACGTGGTCCTGCTGGAGCAGAACACGCTGGCCAGCGGCACTACCGGACACGGAGCGGGGCTGGTGACGCAGCTGCGCCACACCCGCGCTCTCACCGACCTCTCCCGCTATTCGGTCGAGCTTTACTCGGAGCTCGAGGCCGAGACGGGGCAGGCCTCTGGGTTCCAGCGTACCGGCAGCATCACCGTGGCCCGTGTCCCGGGACGCGTGGACGAGCTCAAACGCTCCATGTCCATGGCTAAGAGCTTTGGGGTCGAGATCGAGGACATCAGCCCAAGCGAGGCCGGTGAGATGTGGCCCTTGATGAGGACCGATGACGTCCTGGGCGCGATCTTCATCCCCCGGGACGGACAGACCGTCCCCGACAGCACAAGCATGGCCATGGCTATGGCCGCGACCAGTCGCGGCGCGGTCATCGTCGAAAACGTCAGGGTCACGGGGGTCCGCCGCAATGGCGGAGCGGTTGCCGGCGTCGAGACCGACCGGGGCGAGATCGCGTGCGAGGTGGTGGTCAATGCCGCCGGCATGTGGGCCAGGGAGATCGGCCTGACATGCGGCGTCAACGTGCCGCTGCATGCCGCGGACCACGCCTACTTAGTGACACAGCCCATCGACGGCGTCACACCCGACATGCCCTCGCTGAGGGACCACGATGGGTATATCTACTTCAGGAGCGATATCGAAGGTAACGGAGGGATCTTGATGGGCGGCTTCGAGCCGGTGGCGAAGCCGTGGGGCATGGACGGCATTCCCGAGGACTTCTCCGCCGGCATGCTCAACCGCGACTGGAGCCACTACAACGTCTTCATCGAGAACGCCATAACCCGCGTTCCCGCGATGGAGACGGCCCCGGTGCTCCGGTTCCTGGTGGGCCCCGAGAGCTTCACGCCCGACAACAACTACATCATGGGAGAGGCGCCCGAGCTGCGGAACTTTTTCGTCGCCGCGGGGTTCAACTCCAGCGGGATCGCTTCTGCCGCTGGCGCCGGCATGGCGCTTGCCGAGTGGATCGTCCAAGGGGAGCCGACGATGGACCTGTGGGAGGTCGACATCAGGCGCTTCCACGACTTTCAGAACAACGCCCGCTATCTATACGACAGGACCGTCGAGGGCCTCGGACTCCTGTACGCGCTGCACTGGCCCCATCGCCAGAACGAGTCGGCCCGGCAGGCCAGGTGCTCGCCGCTGCACGACCGTCTGGCCCAGCGGGGCGCCTGCTTCGGCGCCGTCGCGGGCTGGGAGCGGGCCAACTGGTTTGCGCCCGAGGGTGTCGAGCCCAGGTACAGGTACTCCTACGGCCGTCAGAACTGGTTCGAATACTCGGCCCAGGAGCATCGCGCCGTCCGCGAGACGGTAGGCTTGTTCGACCAGACATCCTTCGCAAAGTTTCTGCTACAGGGCCGTGACGCGGAGGCTGCGCTCCAGCGATTGTGCGCCAACGACGTCGGGGTGCCTCCCGGCAGGGCGGTGTACACCTCGATGCTCAACAATCGCGGCGGTATAGTCGCCGATCTCACGGTGACCCGCGTCTCGGAGGAGGAGTACCTCATTGTCACCGGGTGCGCCACGGCCACGCGTGACTTCACGTGGATCAGAGCCGGTATCCCCGAAGACGCCCACGCGTTTCTGACGGATGTGACTTCCTCCTATGCGGTGCTTAGCGTGATGGGTCCGGTTTCACGGTCATTGCTCTCGCGGCTCACCGATGAAGACCTCTCCAACGAGGCCTTCCCGTTCCTGACTTCTCGGGAGATTCCTCTGGGTTACGCACAAGTCCGGGCCACCCGAATCACGTATGTGGGCGAGCTGGGCTGGGAGCTGTACATTCCGACCGAGTTCGCGCTTAGCGTTTACGACTCCATAGTGCGCGAAGGCGAGTCGTCTGGGCTGCGCCACGCCGGGTTTCACGCCCTGGACTCACTGCGAATGGAGAAGGCCTACCGCGGCTGGGGCCATGACATTGTCGATCTAGACTCGCCGCTGGAGGCGGGGTTGAGCTTTGCCGTCGCCTTCGACAAAGAGCAGGGTTTTGTCGGCAGAGACGCCCTGCTGCGGCAGCGCGAGAAGGGGCTCAACAAACGACTGGCGGTGTTCACTATGATCCCTGCCGAGCCGTTGTTGCTGGGCGACGAGCCCATCTACCGAGACGGAGCCCTCGTCGGCCGGATCACCAGCGGCAGGTTCGGCCATACTCTGGGTCGATCGGTTGGCTTGGGCTACGTGCACAGCAAAGACGGCGTGGACGCCTCGTTCGTGACGGACGGTAGCTACGAGATAGAGGTCGCCACCGAACGCTACCCGGCCACGGTCAGCCTGCGAGCACCCTACGATCCGAGAGGCGAGCGGGTCCGGATGTAAGTTCAAGCAGGCGAACCCGGCCGCGATTCGAAGACCCCGTTCTCATCGTGATCGACCTTCTGCGTCTATAGCGGTGGTCCACGTGTTCCCGGTTAGACAAAAGCATGTTCCCGACTGTCTCTGTCGTGGCTGAGCCAGCTGTAAATCAAGTTTGCCCGGTCGAGCATCTGTCGTGGATCGGCCAGCGGTGGTATTAGCTCCGCACCCCCGACTCCGGGGCGATCGGACTTGCGGTCGAAGGGCCGGACCGAGATCAGATTGCCCTGCGCAAACTCGAATGAGGCCCCGCGATCACCCAGTTCACGTACGGTCAGTCTCCCAGTCCTAAACCGATGTATGAAGCGTTGCCGTGCGCAGAACGCTTCGCAGAATTCGAGCTCCGTCTTTAGTTTGGCCGCCTTTTCATATCTCAGGGCCGCTGACGAACTCGAAATGCTTGCCAGGAGCTTGCCGGTTATCCAGTCGTCCTTCCCGCTCAGAAACGCCCTTACCCGGCTGACTATGACTCCATAGGCGGAGACGGAGATCCCGTTCCAGCAGGGTCCGCTGCATAGGCCCAGTTCGAAGTTCGGGCTTCGGCGAAACGGACTGGGATCGACGCACGACCGCAGCAGGAAGTGGCGGTGCAAGACGTCCAAGATAGAACGTGCGAAGTACACGTCGGTAAAGGGGCCGAAAACGGTGCCGGATGAAGTTTCTTCGCGGTCTACGACCTTACAGGTCGGGTAACTATCGTCAGTGAGCACCAGGTACCGGCACTGCTCGAACTTCATCTGCCGGACGTTGTAGGGCGGCAGCTCGCGTTTAATCAGAGCATCCTCGAGCAGGAGGGCAAGCAGCTCCGTACCCGTCTCCAGATAGTCGAAAGCACGAATACCGAGGGTCATTTGACCGATGCGGCGGTCGATCCGAGCCGGATATCCAGTGAAGTAGGTCAGCATCCGCTGCCGGAGGTTGATCGACTTGCCGATGTAGATCGTCTTCCCCGTCACATCCTGGAAAAGGTATACGCCCGGCCGTCGAGGGACCGCTTGCCTGATGGCCGCTGCCAGCCTTTCCCGATCGCTAGTCTTGTGCACGTTCGACGATGTCCTGTGGCTGGTTATACAACCCAGCGCTGACTTGGACACTCATGGACCGTGGAAACACAGAGCGTAGAAATGTGGCGGTCAAGCTGGATCGGATTGCCGCGCCCACCTGCCCTTGAGGTTTCAGCCTTACGATCGCGTTTTCATCGAGGATTGCGATCCGCTCATGGAGGTAGTCCCGCAGGCTTCGTGGGTGGACTCCGGGCGTGATTCCGAGGTCGACCATTGGACGAGTTGGTAGCTCGATGAATCTCTGGACTATCACTCGCCATCGCCCAAGTTCATCGGGCGACAGCGCGAGCTCGAAGAACCCCTTGGGCTCGTCCCTTTCGGCGAAGGACGTGCGCTCGGTGGAGCCGGGATAGATTATGGGCACGTCATCATCGCCCGCCCCACACAGAATCTGGCTGCGGTGGATATGCCCTGCAAGCACGGCTGCGAAGTCCTTGGGGATGTCCGAGACCTTGATTACGTCCTCACTGTCGCGAAACTGGTAGTCAGAGGGACCGACCTGCGCGCCTTCCACGGCGTGGTGCAGGCATAAGAGCTTGACACTTGCGGCCGTACTCGCCCATCCGGTTTCCTCCAGGACATCGCCGAACCGGCTCCGCACATCGCCACGGACGAAGGGGAACCCTGACACGGCCACCGTATGTTCGCCTGCCGAGATACGGAATGTTCTCGGCCTGTCAAAAACATGAATGCTCGGATGCTTCAACCACAGTGATTCGGGCATTCTGGATCGCTCGTGATTGCCGGGTACGATGAGAAGAGGGATGCCGGTCTGGGCAAAGGCAAATAGGCCCTCATACGCCATGTCGACGATCTTCCCGGGGACGCGACTCCGAAAGAAGAAGTCGCCTCCGTGGACCACGAGATCCGGCCTGGTCTCCGCAGAGTAGCGGAGGACACGATGGAAGTTCTCAAAGAAGTCGGGGCCTCTTCGCCTTTTGTGGACTCTGGGCCTGAGCGGGAAATCAAAGCCGAGATGAGTGTCCCCGAACAACACGATCCTGAGGCGGGTATCGTCCATGTCAGCGGCTCCATGGACGCTGATGGTTGCAGCGGGACAGGCTGCCTGCAGCCCCAACCTATCAGTACATCCGTTCGCGTATCCTATCGCAAGCGACGATACTTATCCAGATGAATTGGCTGGAGTTCTCTCGGACAACCTACTTTGCCCAGGGCAACGCATCGTCCCAGAGTGGGTTACCGCCTCCGTCGATGCGGCAATTACGCCATTGACATGGAGGTCTGCTTACTGTGACTGCGTCTCGCTATAGGTCCACTATCGCTTCGCGGCGATGTACGGGTGCCTGGACAATACCTCCTCGTCCAACTCGACGCCCAGGCCCGGTCTGTCAGGCGGGACCACGTAGCCCTGTTCCCATACCACGGGCTCCTTCAGAATCTCGGAGTGGAATCCGGACCAGTCCTCGATGCTCTCCTGTATGAAGAAATTGGGAGCGGTCACGTCCACCTGGATATTGGCCGCTCCGGCCACCGGTCCACAGTACATCCACGGAGCGATCTGGGCGTAGAATGCCTCGCACATTCCCGCTATCTTCTTGAGCTCCAGAATGCCGTTCAGTCCTGTGTGAGCCTGGATGATCTGCGCCGCCTTCTTCTGTAGCAGGGCCAGGAAATCGTGCTTCGTGCACAGACGCTCTCCGGTGGCGATTGGCACGGACGTATGCTCGGCCACCCTGGCCATCTCATCCATGTTCTCAGGCGGTACAGGCTCTTCGAACCACTGCGGGTCGTAGGGCTCGATCACCTTGGCGAACCGGATTGCGCTGTGGGTGTTTAGCTGCCCGTGGGTCCCAACCAGGATGTCGGCCTTGTCGCCGACCGCGTCTCGGATGGCCTTTAGGACGGAATCGGTGTACCTGAGCTCCTCGAGGGAGACCTCCCTGGGCGCCGGTGTTACGGGAGGAATCGGGTCGAACTTCACCGCCGTGAAGCCGCGTTCCACCAACCGTGCGGCGGCATCTCCTGCTTCCTCCGCTGGACTTGGGGCTTGCCATTCGTATATGTACGTGTAGGTGCGCAGGCGGTCCCGATATTTGCCGCCCAGCAGGTTGTAGACCGGCTGGTTAAGCGCCTTGCCGACGATGTCCCAGCAAGCCATCTCGAACGCCGCAATCACCTGTGTGGACACTATTCCCGGATGATGGAACCCGTGGACGCCCGTATACAGGGTATCCCATAGCTTCTCAATGTCGAAAGGATCGGTCCCGATAACGAACGGCTCGCTCAGCTCCTCGATCAGGCGCACCAGCGTATGCTCCCTGAAAGACGCCGAGTTGCACTCCCCCACGCCCTCGATCCCTTCATCGGTCGTGAGCTTGAGGAACACCCAGTTCTGGCCTCCCTTGTGGGGCGGTGGTGTGCCGACCACAAAAGTCTTGACGCCGGTTATCTTCATGGCTGCCTCCTTGTGTGGCTGACTATCTGGTCTCTGGACGACAAGGTTTACGACGTCGGTTCCATCCCACCGTCAAGGGCCTCTCTGCGCAGTATGGCAGGCCCGGGTATCGGAGCAATAAGGCCCGGTTGACAGTGCCTCCTACGGCTAGCGACCAATTCGATCGTGATGAGGCCTCACACAGCTCCGCCCAGTCGTATGACGCTTGCTGCCATGCATCACGGAAAGGACCACAAACCCCGGGTCATGAGCCCCTTGGGCCCTAGACCAGGCCGTGTTCGACACGGCGAATGTGCAGTAGCTGCTGCTCTCTGCTGAGCATGACGAAGTAGGCCGACCAGCCGCCCATACGGACGCGAAGATGCCGGTACTCCTCCGGCTTCTCCATCGCTCGCTTCAGCTCCTCTACGTCCGTGACTGTGAGCGTCAGCATGTTTCCTCCGCCCACGACGAACGCCGTGATCAGTCCGGCCAATCGCTGGGTCCCGGCGTCGTCCTGCAGTCCGCTGGACGACAGGCGGAGGTCGAGCGGTGCTCCGGCGGCCAGGGGCCCAACCGGCATCTTCAGGTACGAGTTGATGGCCGCGGTCGGCCCCGAAACGTCGGTGCCCGGCGCCGGAGAGAAGTTGGCGGCGATGGGCTCCCCGTTCCGGCGTCCGTCCGCCGTCGCGGCAACCTCCCTCCCGATCATCGCGTACCACGAGAACGTGCCCACGGAGCACGGGAAGATGACCGACGGGTGCCGTGCCGCGTGATGTCGCGATCTGGCGAGGAGGTAGTCCATCATCTCGCGGCCGATGGAGTCGGCGGCGTCATCGTCGTTGGCGAACTTGGGTGCTCGGGCAACCAGTCGACGCCGCAGGTTCTCCGCGCCCTCCCAGTCGTTCTCCAGCGCGCCAAGCAGCTCGTCCATGGTCACGGACTCGTCGTCGTACACGACCTTCTTGATGGCTGCCATGGAGTCGAAGGCATTGGCCGCGCCCTCTCCCATGACGTGCCAGATCGTGTACCTGGCCCCGCCTCGGATAACGTCCCTCTCATTGGCGACGCAGTCCAGGGTCAGGGCCGAGAGGAACGGGTTGTAGCTGTATTTACCGTGGTTGCTGTGCTCCAGTGTGCCGCTCTCCACGCCCTCGCCGATCAGATCGATACCCTGCTTGAGCTGCCAATCCGTCTGCCTCTTCCACGCGGCCATGAGATCGTCGAAGGTTGCGAAGTCTCGAGGGTCTCCGGTGTCGGGGCCCATCTGTCCGTGGACCAGCGATCTGCCCCTGCCCAGGGCGAGCTCCAGAAACAGCAGGAAGTTCATCCCGCGTATCAACTCCTGGTCGGACCTGCCTTCGATCATCGTCTCCCAGCAGTTGGAGTTGGCATAGTCGCGAGAGTCTTCCACCGTGACGCCGAGGTCCGCGTAGGCCGGGACGATGGCGTCGTCGTTGTTGACGTAGGGCATCCCGCTTCCAGCTTTGAGGGCCTCAGCTATCCGGTCGACCAGCTCCGGCGGGGATTCCTTGTGGAGGCGGGCCGTGACTACCGGGGAGGTCAACGCGAACTTCTCCAGAGAGTTAAGGCACAGGTACGTGAGCTCGTTGGTCCCGTCCGAGCCCGACGGTCGGATGCCGCCAAGCAGTATGTTCTGGCCGAAGTGGTTGATGGCGTCGGCGGCGTCGGTGGCGAAGTTGAACCGCATTCGGTGCCCAGCCACCCAGTCCTTCGGCCCCTTATTCGCCACCGTGGCCGACTTCGCCGTCCTGGCCGCCCCGTTCGCCCGGACAGACTCGGGCCGGTCGTCCTCCACGAAGAAGTTCTCTCTCACGATCTGCCCTCGATCGTTGAAGCGCAGCCACACGCAGTCGATCAGCTCCTGGGCCTGGGCGAGGGTGACTGTATCGGCATTGAGATCGGCCTCCAGGAACGGGTGGAGGTACTGATCGAAGCGCCCACAGGATATGGCCGTGCCCGTCGAAAAGAAGGCGTAGTGCGCCAACCAGAATGCCTGGACCGCCTCATGGAGGCTCCGCGGGCCTGACTCGGGCACATGACGACAGATGCCCGCGATGGTCAGAAGCTCGTCGCGACGCGTAGCGTCCTCGATTTGGCCGGCCAGGCTCTCGGCGAGGTCCGCGTAGCGGTGGGCCAGAGCGATCACCGCAAGGCACTCGATGCGCATGGCCTCGAACAGCGCCAGTTTCTCGTCTCGTTCAGTTGCCGGAGGCCTTGCGCCGATCTCGGCGAGTTTGGCGTCGATGTCGGCTATCATGCTCGACAGGCCGCCCTTAAGCAGGATGGGATAGTAGGGTGTCTTATGACCCAGGTGCGCCGAGATCGAAGCCCCCTCGTCGGCCGCGCGGTCGTACTCCGCTGCGGTCGCGTACGCGGGCAGCTGGGTCCGCACGATGACACCGTCCCGCGCATTGTTGCCGACGATGAGGTTTTCGTCATCGATCGCGATCGGCATCTCGAGCAGGGCCTTCTCGAATGCCCTGGCCCGCCGCACCACCAGCGGTGCGTCCGCCAACTTGGGATCGTCCAGGACAGTCATTCCCTCGCCCCAGGTCCCCTGCGGCCGCGTCATGCGCTCTTGAAGCAGCGCATACAGATGCTCCACCCGCGGGGTCTTCTTCCGCAGCGCGGGGTCCACTCGTGAGGCCTCGAGGTTGGCTTCCACTACCTGTGTAACGGCGCTCGTTGCCATCTGGTGCCTCCTGGGTCTTGGTATGTCGGGTAGCCGGCCTAGCTGCAATCGGACAGAGCACCCCGGATCGCCTCCCTATCCGCCGATCTGGACCTCCAGTCCCTCGCTGCGACAGATGTCCGCCAGGGTGTTCATGTACTCTTCGCTCTGGGAATCGCTGTCCGTCAGATCGTAGCTCCGGCCGATCCAATCGTACTTGGCTCCGGCCGCACTATTATACGGCAGCAGGACAACCCTCTCGACGCCCAGAGGGGCGGCGAATCTAGCTATCGCTCCAATCTGTTCCGAGCTGTCGTTGATAGCAGGAATGCAGGGTATACGGAGGTGGATCTGATTGCCCGCCGACGCCAGCCTGCGCAGGTTGTCGAGGATCAGAGCATTGGTCACTCCCACGTACGCGAGGTGATCGTCGGGATCGATCAGCTTTACGTCGAACAGCAGCAGGTCGGTGACTCTGGCCAGAGCCTGCATCACGTCCCATCGAGCGTAGCCAGTGGTCTCCAGAGCAGTGTGTATGCCAGCGCTCCGGCAGGCCAGGAGCAGATTGTATGAGAACTGGACCTGTCTGGCGGGCTCGCCGCCGCTCAGGGTAATACCGCCGCCCGAGCTCTGGAAGAACGGCCTGTCCTTCTCGACCTGTGACGCCACATCTCCGACCGTCACGACCCTTCCCGCCATTCGCAGCGCGCCCGGGTAACAGACCTCTACGCACTGGCCGCAGGCGGTGCACCGGTCGCGGTCGAGGACCGCCACCGGTCTCCCGGACCCGTTCGTCTTCGTAATGGCGGCCTCCGGGCAGACATCGAGGCACAGCCAGCAGCCGTCGCATCTCTCGTCCTGGTATATGACCTCGGGCCGGCTCAGTCGGGACTCCGGGCTGTGGCACCATCGGCACGACAGCGGGCAGCCCTTGAGAAAGACGGCCGTGCGGATTCCCGGCCCGTCGTGGGTGGCGAACCTGTCGATGTCCAGCAGCAGCCCTTCCACCGAAAGGTCCGCCTCGTGGTTGTTCAGGCCGTTCCTAGGTCCTATCATCCACCGGCCCGCCGCTCGTAGACGTGATCCACTCGCCCCGTTCTTCTAGACGCCCCGTAGTGTAAACGATCTGTCCAGCCGGATGGGCACGATAGCCGGCACTCACGGTGAGTCCTTTGCCAGAGGGAGATTCGAAGCGATCTACCCGCAACCCGCGACGAGGGAGGAGCGGTTTCGAGCGGTTTTCAACCACGTCCCAGGTTTGGTCGAAACACCCATCGAGAGTGCGCACTCGGCCAACTGGATCGACTGGAACGTGTACGATGAGGTCTACTCGTTCGGACGGAAATATCTGGGAAGGCCGCGTGTCATAGGCTGCACACGTCGGTCGTTCCGGCCAATGCGGGTTGACCGCTCGACTCTTATTAGCCGATTTCGTCTTCCTATCCCCGATGACGCTCCCATCGTGACTTCTGCCGGAAAAAGCTCAAAGACGAAAGGGGTCGACATACTTCTCCAGGCCAATCAGATCCATACAGAGCGCTCGGGAAGTACACGTTCTCTTATTCGGTGCGGGTGAGCTAGAGGATGTGCTGGACGAGAGCAGGCTCGGCACGTACTGTGATGCCGTGTGCGATTCCCGGGGGCGGCGTACCGCCCCCTCCGACCACTCGGTCGCCTACCTTCCACCGGGTAACCTCGGTCCCCAGCTTAGCGATGGTCCCGCAGTGTTCGTGGCCCATCACAGCGCCTGGAGCGAGAACGTCGTAGAGGACGGTGTGCACGTCGGTCCCGCAGATGGCGCAGTACCTCACCTTCACCAGGACCTGCCTCGGGCCGACTTCAGGCGTTGGGATCTCCTCCACCTGAAAGCGCTTGTTGCCTTTGTCTACCGCCGCTTTCATGCGGGATCCCCTCTGGCCGCCACCTGTTCCCCCACTTCCCGCGCGAGGCGCTCTCGCGCTAGTGTCGAGTCACACGTGTTCTGATCGTACATGCGGTTATGTCGACCTGTCATGGGCATCATTGGCCATCCTATCCGGTCTGACCATCTAACTCGAGCTTCCAACTGACTACCTGGGGAACTCATGGCTCTCGACCGCGACCCCTAGGACGCCTTCTCTCATGAGAGATTCACGAAGGGCCAATGCTCACTTCATTAGCTATGGACCGCCTACCCGTGGCGCTCTCTGAGAATCTCGGCGGCCCTCGCCTCGTTCTTGAGCTTGATGTACGCCTCGTCCAGCGGTATTGTCGACCGCAGACCCGGGGCGAAACCGCAGTCTGGCGCCAGAAGTAGGTTCTCCTTCGGGTGGAACTCCATGGCCCTCTCCACCCGCGACGCGATCTCCTCGGGCGTGTCGACATTGGCGCTGCGGCAGTTCACGCAGCCTACCGCTACGCCGCGGCCGTCTGGTAGCTCCCGAAGGATCTGGATATCCCCAGCCGCAGGTACACTGAACTCCAGCGTATACTGGTCTACCTTTAACCTCCTCAGAGCTGGAATTATGGGCTCGTAGCCACCCTCATTGACCCAGCCACTGCCGCGTCTACCGGTGTTGAAGTGGCAGATGTGCACGGCGATGGTGATCCCGGTGATGCCTCCCACGACGTCGTTGATGCACTCCACCAGGAACTCCAGGTCAGTGTCCGGGTCGTCGTACTCACCGCGGGCTTTGGGGTCGCAGAACCCGCTCAGGTGAGGCTCGTCGATCTGTGCCACGTCGACGCCCGCGTCCCTGACGGCCTCCAGTTCGGCTCGCAGTATCGGCACCGTGGCCCTCACGAAGTCCCGACGGGTCGGATACGCCCTCTTGGACGCCTCGGGGTCATACATGCGCTGCCCGAGAATGAATGGAGAGGGCAGGCACACCTTCACTTTGCGGTCCGTGTTGGCCCTGAGGAACCGGGCCTCGTCGGCGATGAAGTTCTTGTGGTTGTGAAGCGGCTCGGCAACCGTGAAGAAACGAGTGCCCGTGGAGGTCCTGACCTCGTTGCCGGTCACGAACCCGTCCACCATCTGGGCGAAGACGTCGGTGTAGGAGCGCCGTCGCCACTCCCCGTCCGTGATGATGTCGATGCCGGTGCTCTCCATAATGGAGATCATGAAGCGCACGGACGAGTCAATCCGTGCCTGCCAGGTCTCGGAGCCCAACCGGTTGGGCTCCGTCGGGTCCAGCAAATCCTGCACCATCTCTGGCCGAGGCATGCTCCCGACTACCGTGGTTGGGAATAGCGTCGCCGGACTGTTAACCATGGTGTTCTCCTGGGGGATATGGGTGGGCAGCCAAAGTACGACTTTTCAGGGCCGTGGTCAACTCGTGGCCGAGGACGAGGCAGTGAGCCACCAGCTCAGCGATTCGTGGCTAGGCTCTTCTTATCCGTGCACTTTTCCCCGACTCGAACGCGGTCTTAGAGGTGCAAATCCGGCCATCCGGCCCTGAGAACGAACGCCTAAATGGGGTTATCGGTGCACACTGGAGTCGTCCAAAATCAGCGTTTCAGCCAGGGCGCCATCTAAGTCTAAGAGGATGAGGACCCGACCCGGCGGCGAGCTGTCAGCAGCCGACTTTGCAAGAACCTGTGGACGGGGAGACGGGGGAGCGTCGAACTAGACCTGGAACACGGACCGCTGGTCTTGCTCGCCGTGTTGGCGACGCGCGGGAGGCCCGACGCACTGATATAAACGCAACCGCGTGAGAGGGCTTATGGATCCGTCCGGCTCCCGATACGGCCCCTTGCCAAGTCGGTCCGCATGCCCCTTCCAAGGCGGACGTCAGCGTCCGTCGGATCGAATGCGAGACCCTGGCCGGGCGACTCTCCCCTTAGCAACCTTGGCTGGATCTGGGTAAAGATCAGCTCGGGCAGGTACTTAGCGGACGGGATCAAGAAATCGGGGTCCGCCTGTTGAAGCCTTTCGTAGTCATGCACGCCGGTGGCGTATAGCCCCACCGTCCAGGCGCCAGCGTTGCGGCCGGTGTGGAGGCCCAGCTCGATATCGTCGGCTTTCACGACAGCCTCCACCGGGTAGACGTTGGTCTGATCCATGCAGTTATAAACGAGGAAGGGCGTGGGCCTGCCCGCCACGACCTCGGAATCGGCGACCACGTCGAATCTGATTCCGTGCCTCTCCTCCAGCGCCTTGTAGATGACGTCGCAGGCCTCCTTCGGATAGCCGGTGTCGCACCCTAGGCCCTCGTAAAAGCGGCAGCCCTTCTGCAGGAGGCCGTGATCGCCCAGCGCCTCACCGTGGTCGGTGGTCAGGATGATCACGGTGTTCTCACGCTGGCCCGTCTCGTCCAGGAGGTCCAGCAGCCGCGCGAACTGGTCGTCGATCTGGGCGATCATGGCGTAGTACATGGCCTGCACCGCCTTCGCGTTACGCTCCTCGGGCGATTTCACATCTCCCTGGAAGTCGACGTCCTTGAGCTTCGCCTGCTGAGCCAGGTCGCTTTCCCTGAAATAGGGGCCGGGCATCTGCCCCGGGTCGAACCGGTCCGCGTAGGCCTTCGGCGGGATGAATGGTGGATGGGGGTCGTAGATGTTGATGCTCAGCAGCCACGGGCAATCACGCCCGCGCCGGATGAAGTCGATGGCCATGTCCGACGCCCACTTGGTTTGGTGGAGCTCGGGCGGGACGTGGTCGTCGCTGAGACGTAGGGCGTCCAGGTCGCCGCCCTGCGCCTTGACCCAGTCGTCGTAGTCGTGGCCCTCGGCCCAGTCGTCCCGAGGCGCGTGGCTGAACTTCCAATA
>CAZGRI010000037.1:0-16214 GCA_964528205.1 uncultured Dehalococcoidia bacterium
TGGGACCGGTGATCGCCACCGGGCTGGACGGCGACAACCTTCGAATCCAGTGCAGGGTCAATGACCGGACCGACCTGGACGCCAATAGCAACGGCATGATTTTCGGAGTCGCCGAGCTCATAAGCTGGGTCTCGGAGGTGATGACCCTGTACCCCGGGGACATCATCTCCACGGGCTGCCCGGGCTCAGGCGAGATCAAGGTGGGAGACACCGTCGAGGTCGAGGTGGAAGGCATTGGAATACTCAGGAACCCGGTCGTTGCCGACCGGTAGCCCTTTCGCTTACGATCCCGGGTGACCGGCAGTACACTCTTCCTGCCGGATACTCCTCGCCTTCGAGGGCAGGTGGACTAGGGGACGTGGTGGGACACCATCCGCAGCCGGTCGGCGACGCCGAAGTAGGGCTCCATCTTCGTGACGAACTCCGCAACCGTTCTCTCGACTGAGGATTCGCTGGTGTCCAGCGTTATCTTGTTGGCGATCAACGAGATCCGGTACTCCTCTTCGAACCTGTCCAGGATGAACTCGATGTCCTTCTCCTGAAGCACGCCGTTCCGATGAGGATGTTCCCTCATCCGGCGGGCGATGACTTCGGGCGACGCCTTTACCAGCACCAGCACCGTCTCAGACTCATACGTGACAATGAGATGCTCGATCTTCTTTGTTACGTCCCGCCGGTCGAACCGGTCGCCGGGTAGCCCATAGCCAAAGTAGTGGGGACCGTATATGCCATCCTCGATGTGCATGCCGATCACCATCTTGTCGGGGTTGTGGCTGGATGATGGCTGGCGAGGAGTATGGTAGTACAGGTTATGTCTCTGGACGTTGTCTTTGAGTCTCGAGCTCAGGGCCAGGAATTGTTCCTCCTCCTCCTCCGTGATTTCGGCTTGGTTGGTCTGATCCGTCGAGTGTCCGATCGTGTACGGTATCTTCCAGTGGTCGTGTATGAGACTCAGTCGGGTGCCCATGGCCTGTTCCATCCAGTCGTCGATGGCGTGTGCCAGGGTCGTCGTTCCCGCGTATTCGCAGCCTACCAGAAGCAGTTTCATGACTCCTCCTAATGCCATTCGTGGCCGGACTTCCGCTAGCAGGGGACGTCGCCGCCAAGCGCCGACTGTCCGCATGTCGAATACTAAGAGCGAATCGCACATCTCGTCAATAGCGGGTCTTCAGGCAAGCTAAGCGTTGACGTTGGACCGTCCATGGGGTTAACATCGGTCGCCGTGCACACCTGTCTGAAATCCCACGTGGCGGGTCCCTGATGGACAAGACGGGCTCCGCCGCACAGTCACATGTAGACCTGAGGCCGTGGGCCGCATTCGTCTACTGGGACTTCACGCTTCTCTGGCTCGGGGGCATATCCGGGACCGTTACGATGGTCATGCGGACCCTGGTCAGCGCCCAGTGGCTGTATGAGGAGACCGGTTCGGCCGCGCAGCTTGGCCTGCTCGGAGCCGTCCAGCTGGTGCAGATGCCGGTGGTGCTGTACGGCGGCACACTGGCGGACAGGATGGACCGGAAGAAGCTGATGGCGTTGACCCAGGGCGTCGCCTTCGCGATGCTCATGGCCCTCACCCTGCTGGCGGCGACCGGGGACCTGGAGCCCTGGCACATATTCGCGATCACCGGGATCTCGGGCATCGTCAACATGCTGGGCTCGTCGGCTAGGCCGGCGATGCTACCAAGAGTCGTCCCCAGGCATCTGCTGACGCACGCGGTCACGAGCCAGACCGCGTCGTTCCAGGTGTCGGGGATCGTCGCCCCGATCGTCTTCTGGCAGGTCTTCGAGCACTTCGGCGTTACCGCTTCCTTCGCGGTGGCCGCGGCGTTGGCCCTGGCCAGCGTGATTTCGCCCCTGCTAATAAGGGCGTCCGGGCAGCCGGAGCAACAGGCGGCTCGTACCACGGTCAGGTCGCTCAAAGACGGATACGCATTCGTCATGGGACACCCACTGCTTCCAGGCCTGTATTCGCTGGACATCGGAGTGACGATCGTGAGCTTCTATCGCCAGCTCTTCCCTGTGTTTGCAGACCAGCTTTACGGAATGGGCGCCGCCGGCACGGGACTTCTGAACACCGCCAACTCGATAGGCGGCGTGCTGGGGACGATGGTCGTGCTATACACGACCCGGGTCAGCAGGAAGGGAATGCTGGTGCTGATGGCGACCCTAGTCTACGCTGTTCTGCTGTTTGCGTTCGGCGTGAACCGGTTGTTCGTCGTCGGGCTTGTCATAGTCGCACTGCTGGGCATGACCGACTCGGTTGGCATGACTATGCGTCAGACCATAGTCCAGCTCACCACGCCCGATAGGCTGTTGGGGAGAGCCAGCAGTGCCCACTCGTTTTCGGCGATGGGCGCCAACAACCTGGGCCAGATCGAGGTGGGGGTCCTCTCCGGCGCGATCGGTGCAGGCAACACGATGGTGCTGGGTGGGGTCGTTTCGGTCGTCGTGGTGGCGGCGATCTGGAGGCTGATGCCAGGCATCAAGCGCTACAGATACGACGCCGCCAACCCCTATGAGGACAGGTCATAGCCGCCGTCGTGGCTTCGGAAGGGCGAGCATATCTGGGCTCCCCTTGAGGTTTTGAGACACTCTCGATTGTCGAAGCCACTATCAGAAGGTCCCGGGTCGGGTGCTATAATCGTGTAGAGGAGCGAGGCCCGTTTGTCAGACCCTTTGCGCAACGCGCGTTGGCCCATGGTCGCCCTCGCACTGGGAGCCGTGGGTGCGGCAATCGGCGCCGGGTGCGGGTCTACGCCCACTCCGGCCCCGACTCCGGACATCGAAGCGATAGTGCAGGCCGCCCTGGCCGCCGCTCGCCCCACGCTGACCTCCGAAGTACCGGAAACTCCCACCGGGACGCCTGTTCCGACGTCTACGGCAGCCCCGGAGGTTACAGGTACACCGACCCGGATATCGAAGCCATAGTGCGGGCCGCGGTCGCGGCGGCGCTCCCCACCGCGACGGCTACGGGCACCCGCACGCCCACCGCAACCTCGGAGCCAACCGCGACGCACACCCCGGGTCCCCCGTCTCCCACGCCTACGCCGCCGTCCCCACCGACCCCCACCGTCCGGCCGACTGCGACACCCACCTCTACGCCGGCCCCGACGTCTACGTCGAGGCCTCCCGAGTCCGTCCCGATGCCTACCGCGACGCTGAGTCTGGCCGACGTCATTGCGGAGGCGCAACGTGCCGTCGTGCGCATCACGACGGCGGACGGGTCCGGATCGGGGTTCATCTACGACAAGACGGGATGGGTGCTGACCAACGCTCACGTCGTTGGAGAGGTCTCCGAGGTCACCGTGATCATCGGCGGCCGGTCCCGTTTCACGGGTCAGGTCGTCGGCGTCAACGAGCAGGTCGACCTGGCCGTCGTAAAGATAAGCGCCCCCATTGACCTCCCGGTCCTGACGCTGGCCGACACGGGGTCGGTGAGGATCGGTGAAGATGTGATAGCCATTGGCTTTCCCATAAGCCCGCTCCTGGGCACCGACCCCACGGTCACCAAGGGCGTGCTCTCCGCCCAACGGAGCTTTCGGGGTGTCGCATATGTCCAGACCGACGCGCCGATCAATCCGGGCAGCAGCGGCGGGCCGCTCCTCACGACGGACGGCAGCGTGGTAGGCGTGAACACCGCGAAGGTGGAGAGCGTGTTCAGCAGACCGATCGAGGGAATAGGGCTGGCGATCTCTGTGGAGACCGTAGCGGAACAGATCCCGATACTGGGCTCAGGCCAGGTTGTGCGAGCCTCGGTCGACCCGACTGCCACGCCCACGCCGGTGCCCTCGGCTGCGACGACGACGCCGGCGCCCGGTAAAGCCGAGGTCTTCGGGCCGATAAACGGCGCCCTCGATCACGACCCGGACGATCAGGTCGTCCCCAGCCTGGGTGCCGGCGTGGAGCTGGTCAACGTCGTGGCGGAGGCACGATTCTACAATCCCTATCCTCGCTCGACCGGAGACTGGAGCGCCGGGTTCCGGTTCCGTGTCACAGGCTTGAGCGTGCCCCATTCCGTGTTTGTCCGGAACGACGGGCGATGGTACCACTACGGCCCCGGGGACGGGCAGAACGGTCTCGTGCAGAGTCAACAGTCCGATGAGATCGTCACCGGGCCGCTGGGCAGCAACCTGCTACGAGTCGTAGCTCTGGACGACGAGGGCTGGCTGTTCATCAATGGGCGCTACGCCGGTGCCCTCGACCTGGGCGGTCCGGGCGTGGCTGGGGACGTCGAGGCGACCGTTGGTTTTCTGGAGGAAGACGAGGTCCGGGGGCAAGCCACGTCCTTCGAGGGGTTCTCAGTCTCGGCCATCCAGGCCGTCTTCGGCCCCGCCACCGGGGGGCTGGCCCATCGACCGGAGCGGGGCGTGATAGCGACGCATCCGAGCGGAGTGAGTCTGTACGACGCCATCGTGGAGATTCGGCTGTTCAACCCGTATCCGACTTCCACGGGAGCATGGAGCAGCGGCGTCCTGCTGCGGAGCCCGCGCGCGAACTACTTCCATGCCATCGTCCTCCACAGCGGCCAGGTCTGGGTCCACGACATTCGGACGGGGACACCCGAGTCGACAGCCGAATTCCAGGAGCGTCAGGCGCCGTTCATCTCGGTGGTGCCGGGGGGCAGCAACCACATCCGCTTGATCGCTCTGGGGGACCGAGGATGGCTATTCATCAACCGGACATTCGCGGGGGAGCTGGACCTATTGAGATTGAGTGAGCCGGGCGGCGTTCTGGCGATCACAGGCTACTACACCGGGTCGGTGGTGGCCGGCCATTCGACCTTCTTTCAGGAGTTCGCGGTCTACTCCCTCGGGGAGTGAGTGGGGCCTCCAGGGAGGCGGTCACTGCGGGGCGAGACATCTGCAGGAACTTGCGATCTGGTGGGCCAAGGCCGACGGAAGCGAGTGTCATTGCTGGCGGACCTACTCAGCGCTATCGACTTGTCAGCGCTGCGGACTGAGTCCCAGGGGTCCCAGGTCCGGTACGGCCTCGGTGTACAGCCAGGCATCGAACAGGACGGCCAGGCTCTGCCCGGCGACCTCCTCGGCCAGTGCAATGAAGTCGGCCTCGAAGTCCGGCGTGAGGTCCAATGTGTACCGAGTCACGTCGTATCCGCCGTTGCCGTGCAGTGGGAAGACCGGATCTCCGAGTCCCACGGAACCCGGCGCGGCGTCGGTAACCTGCTGGCCGGAGCTCTCGACGGCCGCGACAGTCGGAGTCGGCGCCGCGGGCCCCGGCTCCTCAGTCGACTCGCTCCGGTCGCAAGCCCCAGCCAGCACAAGCACGATGGTCAGGACAAGCGTCAGGCCCCACACCTGTGACGTCTGCGCGTCATTCTCGTGCTCCTTGGCCAGATGCAGCGGTGAAGCTCACCCCTGCCACGCTAGCCTTTGACGCCGGTGTGCTGCGAAGCCAGCCCGGATTTCGCGCCGATGAGAACGGCCAGGAAGGGATGAGGACTCGAGATGGGGTCACGCCTTGTACGTCCGACCCCGATCGGTCTGTGTTCGGTCCCTCACGAACGGCATAACGGGGACACCGTACCCGCAGCTTATGTTGGTGCTCTCGATGTCGACCTCGACTATCTGGCGTGTCGGCAGGACCATGTCGTCGGCCGGGCGTCCTAGTAGCAGGCCTGCGATCGGTGAGTCCTCCAGGGGCGCGATCCGTGCCTTCCCATAGAGCCGTACTATTGCGGCGTCCTCTGCTTCGAACGAGCAGACCATGATCGTCACGGGCCCGCCGACGGCTGAATGCCTCGCCGTCTCGTTGCCGCTTCCCGCATAGTCCAAGAATGCAACGCGGCTCCTGTTCAGGATGTGAAGCGGGGCACCGCCTCTTGGAGACAGGTTCACCGGCCCAATTCCATTGGGTCCGTCCTGAAGTTCCGGATCGGCCGAGGCGACGAAGAACACACGAGCGCTCTCGATCAGAGCGGCCTGCTCGTCCGTTATGGAGGAGTAAACGGTTGCCATGACCTACCTCACTGTCTGATCACTGTAGTCTAGCCCGTGGTTGATGCGGACGATCTTCTGGAGGGACCGCCGGTCCGGGCCGATTCCCAGCGCCGGCACCGACGGCTACGCCACATAGCAGTTCCTGCAGGTGGGTTCAACTGTCGCTAGGATGAACGTCCGGCGTGCCATACTCTTCGGCAGCCTCGACGAGCGCGGCCAGATTCTCGATAGGCGTGCCTGGACAGACGTTTGCACCGTCGCTGAGAACGAAGCCACCAAAGGGAGCTAGCGCCGCGAGGCACTCCGCCGCCGCCCGTTTGACCTCTTCTTTGGAGCCGCTCAGCATGAGCATAGGGTTGATATTTCCCAGCAAGTAGACCCTGCCTCCCAGATTTGCGGCGGCAATTCGCGGTTCGACCTCATAGCCGAACGCGTTGAAGCTTGTCATCCGCAGGTCTTCCAACAAAACCTCGTGCAGATGGGCGCTATTGCCGCACATGTGCATTCCTCTCCCGTCCGCAAGGCCGGTTCCGAACGCCTCATACAGCAAGCTGACATAGGGAACACAGAACTCCCGGAAGACCTCCGGCGACACGATCTGGGCCGAGTCCTCCCCGATGGCGTACTCGGTCCTGGGTCTCGGGTCAGCTTTCCTGAAGCTGGCCTCGGCCAGGATCATGCCCTTGGTTATCCTGTCCAGCATCTTGTGGCAAGCCTCGGGATACTCCAACAGCCACCAGTAGAAGTCTTCACCCACCAGATCGACCGCGATCGAGAAGGGACCCAGACCGTTCATTGTGAGGGGAGCAACGTCGACCCGGCCTTTGTGTCCACCAACGGTAACCTCGGTCTCACGGGCATGGTCTCTCATCTCGAGCCACCATTCCAGCGTCGTTCCCCACAGTCCGGCATCGGGCTCCGGTATTTCGAAGCGATCGATCTCCTCTACGTTCTTGATGGTCGGGATGACGCGTGGCGGTGTGTCGTCCATCCAGGCGATCTGTGCTCCGAACGGATCGGGATTCATGGCGTTCTCGAAGTTGGGTGCGACGTAGACCGTGGTGCTCTGACAGAAGTCCTCGGGTATGTTTTCCATCCGGTACTTTGCGAATTGCAGCTGCCAGTAGTACTGGGTCTCGGCGTCTTTGAAGAACTCTGCGTAGTCTATTCCGAAGATGGGCAAGAAGTACCGTCGAGAGAGCAAGGGGAGCACGGGTACCCTGTCTGCATACCGGAAATCGCGCCTGGCCCGCACCCTCCGCTCGCTCAGACCTATACGCTCAGTTGGATAGTCGATGTCCAGGGAGAATCTCATCCTTCCACTCCTTCTTCCGGCGTGCGGTCGACGGTGGCGGTCGAGAGGGCGCCAACGAGATGGCTGCCCAGGGCTTGCGTTCCAAGACATCTCAAGAAAGTCGACGTCTTGTTCCTACTGATGAGTCGGACCGAGCTGATATTTCCGGATAGCGTTGGAGAGGCCGACCTTGTACAGTTGAACAAGTTGGACCGCGCCAATACCCGTTGACGTGGCGGACAGATTCTTGCTCCCCACTGCGGGGAAACTATACTACCGGACTATGTGCAATTCAAACGGATGACAGGCGGTATTCTCGAGCTCAGGAGGGGACGATGTCGCTAGAAGGAAAAGTGGCCCTGGTTACCGGCTCGGGCCGCAACCTGGGACGCGCGACCGTCCTGGAGATGGCGCGGCGGGGCGCTGACGTGGCCGTCAACGCGCGGTCGAACCGTCAGGAGGCGGAGTCGGTGGCCCGAGAGGCCGAGGCTCTGGGGGTAAGAGCCATCGCTCTGATCGCCGACGTCGGGGACGAGACCCAGGTGAGCGCTATGGTGGAGGCGGCGTTGTCTGAGCTCGAGCGCATCGACATCCTCGTGAACAATGCGGGCCTGAGGCGGGCGACACCGATTGCCGAGATGAGTACCGACAACTGGCGAGAGGTCATAGCCGTCAATCTGGACGGACCGTTCTACTGCAGCAGGTCCGTCGTGCCGGGTATGATCGCCCAGGGCGGCGGCCGGATCATCAACGTCTCGGGGCTCAACGCGTTCAAGGGCAGGTCCGGCTGGGCCCACGTCTGCGCGTCCAAGATGGGCGCTATCGGGCTTACCAGGGCGCTGGCGCAGGAGCTTGCGCCACATGGCATCCTGGTGAACCACGTTGTGCCGGGGGCCTTCGACACGACTCGGACCGGGGAGCAGCAGAGGGTCTCACCCGCACAGTTGGTATCCGGGATACCTGTCGGGCGCATGGGCCTTCCGGAGGAGCTGGCCACGACGTGCGCGTTCCTGGCCTCGGACGATGCCAGCTACATCACGGGGCAGACGCTGCACGTAAACGGCGGCGCGCTGGCGTAAAAGGGATAGGTGAAGAGGGAGGGTCGGAACTGCGTTTCGCATTTTGGCCTATTGACCGCGTTTCCCGGCCCCGCCAGATCCCTCACTGCCATTCGGGATGACACCAGTAGGTCTGGGTTTCAGCAGGCGGTTTCTCGTATAGTCCGGCTGGTTGACAGAGAAATCGGAGGCCCGGAGCACCAGGGAGGGCGTGATGGCGGCGCTGTACGGCGGCATCGAGGCCGGGGGTAACAAGTTCGTGTGCGCCGTCGGAACCGGTCCGGACGACCTGCGCGACCAGGCCGCCGTACCCACAACGTCGCCCGAACAGACCATCGCCCGGGTAGTCGGGTTCTTCCGGAACACGGCCGATGTTCGGCAGATCAGCGCCTTCGGGATCGGGAGCTTCGGTCCCGTTGACATCCATCCCGCATCGCTGACGTTCGGATATGTCACGTCGACTCCGAAGCCGGGCTGGGCGAATACCGATCTTGTTGGCCCCCTCGCACGGGAGTTCGGGCTTCCTGTCGCGTTGGATACCGATGTGAACGCAGCAGCGCTGGGCGAGAGCCGGTGGGGAGCGGCAGCCGGTCACGAGAGCTTCATCTACCTGACGGTCGGGACCGGCATCGGCGGCGGTGCGATGGTCAACGGAAGGCTACTGCACGGACTGGTGCATCCCGAGATGGGGCATATCCGAGTCCCTCACGACGTTCATGCCGATCCTTTTCCCGGCGTCTGCCCGTTCCATGGGGACTGCCTGGAGGGGCTGGCGTCGGGGCCCGCCATCGAGAAGCGCTGGGGTGACAGTGGCGAGCGATTGCCGGAAGAGCATCCAGCTTGGGCCCTCGAGGCTCGCTATCTGGGCCTCGGAGTCGCCAGTCTGATCTGCGCCCTATCGCCGGAGCAGGTGGTGATGGGGGGAGGTGTCATGAAGCAGCCGCAGCTCCTGCCGATGGTCCGTCGGAGCGTGCAGGACGCTCTCGGCGGCTATATTCAATCGCCCAGGATACTCACGGACATCGACACGTTCATAGTGCCTCCGGCTCTGGGCGACTGGACGGGCGTTCTGGGGGCTATAGCATTGGCAGAGGAGGCCTTGGAGTCATCGTTCGGTTAGATGGAGTCAGCGAGGCCGGTACAATCCGATCCCGAATCGATACTCTGGCCATTCGGACAGTCCAGGAGCTCACGGAGGAGACCATGCCTGTCGTCAATCACAATGAGCTGCCCGAGACACCCTGGAGGCCCAACGTCAAGAAATGGGACGTGACGCGGCCCGGCGATGGCACGACCAGCAGCAGCCTGTCGCTGTTCGCCGTCGGCGCCGGACAGGGCGCCCCGCTGCACGAGCACGAGTCGGACAAGCTCATCGTCGTGCTGGAGGGCGCAATAGAGGCCCGGCTGGGGGACGACGTGCGTAAGGTGGGTCCGGACAGCACGGTCGTCGTGCCTCCGCACGTCCCCCACGGCTTCACGAGCACGGGGCCCGGCGCGGCCAGGATCCTGGCGTTCTTCCCCATCGCAGACCCGTTCGACCACACGACATTTCTGGAGGGCGGGCCCCCGTCCGTGGGGTAGGGCGTCGTGTTCGGAGCCGGTCTAAGCGGACGGTGGTTCCAGGAGGCGGTCGCTTCTGAGGAGTCGCCAGAAGGTCGAGTCTGCGATGGCGATGATCTCTCCCGCAAGGCTCCGCGTGATGCGCTCCCCTTCGGCCGAGTGAGTGCCCGCGATGTGGGCGATCTGCTCGGGCAGCCCGGCGGACAGCGCGACGTGCACCCCTGCAAGCGGATGGCGTAGGGACGGCAGGCCGGTTATCCGGTGATCGGCCTCCCACCGCTCACGGTTGTGCGGGTCGTACTCCCAGGCCTTCCCGAGGTCGTGGCACAGGCCGCCGGCGATGACCTCATCGATGTCGACGTCGAACTGGGGCACTTCCTCCTTGAGGGCTCGGGCCATGGCCGCTCCGATTCGGGCCACACCGTTGAGATGGGCCGCCTGGCCTCGGTCCCGTAGCTCCGGGCCGCCGGGACCCCCGGAGCAGGGGATGTCGTTTATCCTCTCGAAACTGCTGGAGGATAGGGACATGGCCCACGCGTCGTACACCTGTTCTCTCAGCTCCTCGTTCTGAATGCTCCGCGCGTATGGAAGGTCCTCGATCACTGCTTCCCGCTGCCTGGGGTCGATCTTCAGCTTCATGTGGCCTCCTTTCAAGTGGCTGGGCACCATGGCGATTCATGAGCCGCCACGAGGTAGCTCGGCCATGGGACTTTCGGGTGTTCGGTCGGACTCCGGTTTTCGTGAATCCGACGGCATAGGTTTCCGGGGTCGGACCTCTCTTGCGTGCCTCTGGCCGGGCCGCAGTCCGGCACGACACCGTTCTGCCCCTGGATGCCTATGTCGTGGCGCATCTCGGCCCCAGGGCAGTCCCCGCCGATGCCCAGGCTGAGTCTTATCCTGCGGGCGGGTTCAACTGTTGCGAGGATGAACGTTCGGTGTTCCGTACTCCTCGGCGGCTTCGACGAGCGCGGCCAGATTCTCGATAGGCGTCCCTGGGCAGACTGCGCCACCGTCGCTGAGAACGAAGCCACCGGAGGGCGCCAGCGCCGTGAGGCACTCTTTCGCCGCCTCTTTGACCTCCTCTCTGGAGCCGCTCAGCATGAGCATGGGATTGACATTCCCCAGCAGGTAGACCTTGCCTCCCAGGTTCTCGGCGACGACCGTCGGATCGATCTCATAGCTGAACGAGCTGAGGCCCGTTATCCGCAGGTCCCGCAACAGGGTCTCGTGGAGGTGGGAGCTGCTGCCGCACATGTGCATCCCACGCCCATCGGCCAGGCCCGCCCCGAACGCTTCGTAGAGCTGGCTGTCGTAGGGGACGCAGAACTCCCGGAAGATCTCCGGTGACACGATCTGGGCCGAGTCCTCCCCGAGGCTGTACTGGGTCCGGGGCCGCTGGTCGACCTTCCTGAAGTTGTTCTCGGCCCGGATCATGCCCTTCGTTATCCTGTCCAGCAGCATGTGGCAGGCCTCGGGATACTCCAGCAGCCACCAGTAGAAGTCCTCACCCACCAGGTCCACGGCGGTGGAGAAGGGGCCCAGGCCGTTGATCGCGAGGGGGGCGACGTCGACCCGGCCTTCACGCCCTCCAACGGTGATCTCCGTCTCTCGGGCGAGGTCTCTCATCTCGATCCACCATTCCAGTGCGGTCCCCCACAGTCCGGCATCGGGCTCCGGTATCTCGAAGCGATCGATCTCATCCACGCTCTTGATGGTCGGGATGACCCGTGGCGGCTTGTCGTCCATCCATGCGATCTGCGCACCTAGCGCGTCGGCATTCATGACGTTCTCGAAGTTGGGCGCGACGTAGACCGTGGTGCTCTGGCAGAAGTCCTCGGGTATGTTCTCCATGCGGTACTTCGCGAACTGCAGCCACCAGTAGTACTGGGTCTCGGCATCTTTGAGGAACTCGCCATAGCCTATTCCGAAGATGGTCAAGAAGTACCATCGAGAGAGGTTGGGAAGCACGGGTACCCTGTCGGCATAGCGGAAATCGCGCCTGGCCCGCATCCTCTGCTCGCTGAGAGAGATGCAGTCAATCGGGTAGTCGATTTCGAGTGAGAATCTCATCCTTCGGTCCCTTTGTCTGTCGGGCCCGCGGTCACTCCTACGAAGTATCTCCCTTCGAGTACCGGCTCAAGGTCGTCGAAGTGTAGTCGTAGAGGTTCCGCTCCTCCAGAGAATCGGTGAAGCGGAAGGAGAAAAGCTCGGCATCGCGCAGGAAGAACCTGAGCTTGCGCCATGTGCCGCGCCCGTGTGTGGTCGGGATGCCCGCCTCGCCGTTCCACGTTACCGTGTGCCTGACGCTGTCCCCGGTGAACGGGTCGCAGCTATCCCTGGAGCACGGCTCGATGACCTCATCGGTGTGGTCCGCAACTTCGACGCGGACGTAGCCGCCGGGCGCGCACCTCGCGTTGATCTCCAGCTTCGTTCCCAGGCTGATCAGCGGGCGGGTCACCACGATCCCCTCCCGGTGCCTGGTGGAGTAGAGGCCCGCGTAGCCGTCCCTGCGCATGGTCGCGAGACCGAGTCCCCAGGTCCCGCTCTCGGGGTCCCTGGCCTCGGGGAGATCCATGTTCTCGGCCTGGCCGAAGATCCACCAGTCGTGGTGACGGTCTGTCCCTCCATGGTAGAAATACAGTTCGTCGCCCACCTCGATGGGGGGACTGTCACTCGACACCATGTGGGCGTCCCAGGATCCCTCTCCCCTCGGGGCGAGAAACGGCTGCCGCTTGTTGGTCCGTCCCCAGCGAATCCCGTCTCGGCTGACCAGGAGCTGGACGTGCATCTCGTTCTCGACGAAGCGGAGCACTCCCACCGTGGCCAGGTGGACGTTCCCCAGCTTGTACTGGGCCATGGCGTAGAAGGACTCGTCCAGGTTGTCCTCCGCGTCGTCGGTCGCCGCAACGGGCACGAGCTCGCTCCAGTGGATCATGTCGTGGCTTCGGGACTGGAAGATGCGCCTCCTGTTGTAGGCGGCGAAGTTGTACGGCTCGTACGGGTTGGCGAACGACTGGTTGCGGGGAGTGCGTGGGTTGGCCCCTGGCCCGGGCTCCATTGCGAAATGCCGGGTGTTCTGGACGAACTCCCTGGCGCCCTCGTCGTAGAACAGGAGCGACACGTCGCCCAGGTGTCCGCCGCTCATGCCGAACGTCGGGAGCTCATCGTAGGTCTGCCAGTGGATCCCGTCGGCCGAGTGCGCGGCCTCGATGCGCCTCATCCTCGTGCCTTCTTCGTCCCAAAAGTGGGTGTAGAGCACGCGGTAGCGCTGGTCGCGTGTCGGAGGATAGGGGTCCAGCACCACGCCGAAGTGGGCGCCTCGGTGGTCGCTGCCGCCCATCACGACGTTGGTCTTACGGCCATCCTCCTCGTGCACGTCCAGCTCGGGCTTCGTCCACTCGATGCCGTCCTCGCTCTCCGCGTAGCACGTCTTCGAGCCGCCGGGGTGGACCAGGTCATGGAAGCCGGTCCCCATCCAGCGCTCCGACTGGTCCAGGTCCATGTACCAGCACTTGAAGAGGCCGTCTTCGGGGTCGCGGATCACCCTGTAGTCGGAGCCGGAGAAGTACGGTATGTGCTCCCAGGGCTGGTCCCGGGTGATGAGCGGTCGGTCGACCTTTCTGGTGGGTGTGTGCCAGCGCCTGGCCGCGTTCTGGACCGACTCGATGATGACGTTGTCTATGAAGGTCTGGACCGTCTCCTTGACGAACAGGTTCGTGCTGTCCACACTCATGTCGAGCATCGGGGGTCCTCCTCTCGGTTAGCCGGGATGTCGCGGCTATCCTAGCATGGCTGGTCAAAAAGAAGGCCCCTAGGCACAGGGCGAGGGGCCTCCCGATGATGGACCGGAGCCTCTACTGCTCCATGTTTATGACGATGTTGTCCGGGCCGCGGGCGAGGAACTGCTCCGACGGTTCGTCGTAGGGGTTCTCCTCTATGTGCCAGAAGTTGGCCGGCACGAAGACATAGTCGCCCGGTCCCGCCTCTACCCACTCTTTGAAGTCCCCGCCGTAGTGGACGCGGACGTGGCCCGATATCACGTAAGCGGCGGTCTCCGC
Organism: uncultured Dehalococcoidia bacterium; assembly: GCA_964528205.1. Classification (GTDB taxonomy): domain Bacteria; phylum Chloroflexota; class Dehalococcoidia; order Lucifugimonadales; family CAZGRI01; genus CAZGRI01. The sequence continues at coordinate 13,928 of CAZGRI010000037.1, forward strand.
CTCCCCGTGCTGGTGCGGCGGGCCCTTTTGATTGGGAGCACAGGTTACGGTCCCGAACCAGATCTTGCTGGCGCCGACCGTCGCCTTGTCGATGGCGGGATGGCGCTCCATGCCCGGCGTCTGCGCGGTGGTGCTCGCCGGCTGAGTTCCGTGAACTACCCTGGGGGCCTTGCGCTCTGTCGCCGTTGCCATATTCCGACCTCCTCTTTACTGGCTCGAATCCGGGGCGACGGGTGATCTCTTTGGCTGCGGCGTGGCGGGAACCAGGAATGGGCTAAGAGCTACCAGCTCCATCTACCCTTGAGCTCGTTGTTGACGACCGCGCCGTCTGGCCAACGTCCGTTGAACAGGTCGATGACGCACTGGGCCGCCTCGTTGCCCATATCCTCCACTGACAGTACGTCGTTCCCTGCCATGTGAGGCGACACCACCACGTTGTCCATTGTGTAAAGCTGGTTGTCAGGGTCCGTGGGCTCAAGCTCGAAAACGTCCAATCCCGCGCCACCCATCTGGCCCGACTTCAACGCCTCAATCAGGTCTGCCTCCACAATCAGGCCGCCCCGCGCCGTGTTGATGAGCGCCGCCGTCGGCTTCATCAGGGCGAGCTTGTGGCGGTTGATCAGCCCGCGGGTCTCTTCCGAGAGGGCACAGTTAAGGCTGACGTAGTCAGAGCTCTTGAGAAGGGCATCGAGGTCGAGAAGCTGGATACCGTTCTCGTGAACGAAGTCCATGTCGGGTTGTGGCTCGGCTGCCAGAACGTTCATCTTCATGGCGAGCGCCCGGACCGCCAGGTCGCGGCCGATACGTCCAAGTCCGACGATCCCCAGCGTGGCCCCTCGTATCGGCATCAGAGGCCGGGTCGGCCACTCACCGGCGCGCATCGCCTTGTCCTTGCTCACGATAGACTTGGCCACGGCCATTATCAGAGCAAAGGCGTGCTCGGCCACCGCCTCGTGGTTTGAGTTCGGCGTGATGGTCAAGACCACGTCGTTCGCCGTGGCCGCCGGGACATCCACGCGATCGAAGCCTACCCCAAGGCGAGCAATCGAACGCAGGTCAGGCAGCGACTCGATCACTTTCCTCGTGTACCGTTCACCGGCGGCGATAACGGCTGACGCTCCCTGGAGCAACTCGATCTCTTCTTCATCGCTTGCATGGCCGCGGGGGAAGCGGTCATTTTCGATCAGGTTGATCTCGAACCCCGCTCTTTTCAGCATGGGTATGAATGGGGCCTCCTGGTTGCCAACCTGGGGGGGGGACGCTTACAGCTACTGTGGTCAACACAGACTCCTTTCAATATGCTTCTCGGGGCAGTATAGCCCAGGAGGCAAGAGGGGAGTGGATCATCCGGGGTGCCTGCCTCTCTTGACTGGCTGGATCGCCCTGGAATACTCTCAACCTACCATAATCGTGGAACGGAATCCGGAGAGGGACCAGTGGTCATAGGAAAGGAACGTGCTAACTGGTACGAAGGCCATGAACCGGCTTGCACATGTGGCGACTGTGTGGCGCGGGCGGCGGCGCAACGCCGGTTCGATAATGCGACCCAGGGCCGCAAGGTGGGGCGCAACGAAAAGTGCCCTTGCGGCAGCGGCAAGAAGTACAAGAAGTGCCATAGCGGCTAGCCATCTCCCGGCGACGTCTTTGGGCACCATGCTGACGTTGGGAAAACCAGGTGAACGCCAGAGCCAGTTGCAGGGCGACGGGCCGAGGGAGGAGCAGCGTCATCCGACGCGGCTCAATGCGGATCAGTGGATCTCAGTGGACAGGATTGCCGGCTGCCGGTGATAGAGAACGCCCCCGGGGATCCCCGGGGGCATGCCTATCATGAGCTAAATGAGTGGAGGCGACGGGCGGATTCGAACCGCCGATAGGGGTTTTGCAGTCTCAGGGCCTCGGTGTTGCTCCATGGTTGCAGGTACGGGACTAGAATAGGCAGTACCACAAGCTCGACCCCATTCGTAGCTGACATGGTACCCTGTGCGGGCCTGTTATGGCGCGTGGATTAGCAGACGGATTAGCATCGGTGGCGAAAAGGGATCCCTTTTTGCCCCACTCTCCGATCAGTCTGTTGACCTGCCTAGAGCCCGTATTTCGGCTGGACCCTTTTATGCCTGGGTCATCCCTTCCTTACAGGGAGGGAGCCGTGGGTTCAACATCCGGCCAGGTCAGCAGTTCCGCCTCCCAGGCAGGGTTCCGCTATGTCCAGTAGCCTCTTCGTGATGCGGTGGGGGGGAGTGAGCCGGCTGGGATTCGAACCCAGGACACTCGGATTAAAAGTTGTACA
>CAZGRI010000038.1:0-5640 GCA_964528205.1 uncultured Dehalococcoidia bacterium
GAGGAGCAGCCGCCCGCCGACGCGGTCGAAGACCAGCCCGTCGCGACCGCCGACGAATCCGAAGACGACGAGGCGGAAAGCGGCGAGCAGCCGGTATCCGAAGAGGACGGGTCCCCTGAAGAGGAGCCCGACGAAGAGACGAAAGGGCAATGATCCAGCAGTACACTCGTTTGAGAGTGGCCGATAACTCAGGCGCAAAGACGATAAGCTGCATCGGCATTCCGGGCGGCAGCGGGAGGCAGTACGCCTGGCTGGGTGACGTAATCGTAGCCTCGGTCAAAGAGGCTGCGCCCGCGGCGCCGGTCGCCAAGGGGGAGGTCGTGAAGGCGGTTATCGTGCGCACGGTCAAGCCCCATAGGCGAGCCGACGGCTCTCACATACGTTTCGACGACAACGCGGCGGTCCTCATCGGCGACGATCAGTTGCCGCGAGGCACGAGGATCTTCGGTCCGGTGGCCAGAGAGCTGAGGGAGAAGAACTTCATGAGAATCGTCTCACTCGCCCCAGAGGTCCTGTGATGCGGCTCCACCGCGACGATACCGTTCTGGTGACCAAGGGTCGAGACAGGGGCAAACAGGGCCGTGTCCAGCAGGTCTTCCTAGACGAGGACAAGGTGCTCGTGGAAGGCGTCAACGTCGTTCTGCGGCATACCAAGCCGTCGGGCGCCGTCCGGCAGGGCGGCATCATACAAAAGGAGCTGCCGGTCCGGACGTCCAATGTCGTCCTTGTCTGCGTACACTGCACGCGCCCTACTCGCGTCGGTTACCGGACCTTGGCCGACGGCACCAAGGCCAGGACGTGCAAGAAGTGCCAGGAAGTGATCGAGTGACGACCGAAGAGCAACGGACCGACGGCGAGCCCGCCGCTCAGGAAGAGGCGCCTGCGGCAGCGCCCGCTAGGAAGCGGACGACCCGCCGTCGGACGACTGCCGCCAAGAGCGAAGCCAAGCCGGCAAAGCCGCGATCCACGGGGAAGCGGGCGACCGCGGCCGCCGATTCTCCCGATTCCGGCGAAAAGCGGCCGGCCAGGCGACGACGTACGACCCGCGCTGCACCGGCCGAGGATGGCCAGCAGCCGGCGCGACGTCTACCAAGGCTCCTGGAGAGGCTAAGGTCAGAGGTCGGGCCGGCCATGGTCACGGAGTTCAGCTACACCAGCTCCATGCAGGTGCCGCGACTGGACAAGGTAGTTCTCAACATAGGGATGGGCGAATCGCTGGAGAACGCACGGGCCATGGAAGCCGCGACGAAAGACCTGTCTCTGATCTCGGGACAGCGCCCCGTGACCACTCGGGCCCGGAAGTCGATCGCGGGCTTCAAAATCAGGCAAGGCATGCCCGTCGGCGTGAGCGTGACTGTCCGTGGAAAGCGCATGTACGAGTTCCTGGACAGGCTGATCAGCTCCGCCCTACCCCGGGTCAGGGACTTCCGAGGTGTGTCCCGGGAGGCATTCGATGGCCGAGGCAACTACTCCCTCGGAATCCGCGAGCAGGTGATATTCCCGGAGATCGACTACAACACGGTAGACCGTATCCGAAGCCTCCAGGTGGTTATCGGAACGACTGCCAAGACCGACCAGGAAGGCATGAGGCTGCTGGAGATGCTGGGCATGCCCTTCGCGCGTCCGGGCGATCCTACGAGAGTGGCCTGAAAATTGATGGGAAGCGTACGAGAGCAGAAGGTGAGGACCCTTGGCTAGAGCCGCGAAAATAGCGAACTGGAAGAAGCCCAAGAAGTACCGGGTGAGTGCATACAACCGGTGCCACAAATGCGGTAGGCCGAGAGCGTATATCAGGCACGTCGGCCTGTGCCGCATCTGCTTCCGCGAGATGGCACTGCAGGGACTGCTTCCCGGGATAAGAAAGGCCAGCTGGTGAGCCCTGCGACCGGACCGAGAGCCAAAGTTCTGGCCCCGATGAGACGATCAATTAGTGACCGCCAAGGTTAGACGATGGTAGTGACAGACCCAATAGCCGACATGCTCACGAGAATCCGTAACGCGATAGCGATACGGCACGATTCGGTTTCGATCCCATCCTCCAACATGAAAGTCGAGCTTGCCAAGATCCTTAAGCAGGAGGGGTTCGTCGAGGACTACCAACTGCTCAAGGGTGGCACGAAAGAGTCCGCGATCCGGATCGCGCTCCACTATCGTAGCAAGGAGGAGCCCGCGATAACCGGCCTGAAACGGGTCAGTCGACCCGGGCTCCGAGTGTACGTGGGCAAGAAGGAAATTCCAAGGTACTACGGGGGACTGGGGGTTGCGATTCTGTCGACGTCCCAGGGGATCATGACCGGACGGAAAGCCTGGCGCGAGGGGCTCGGCGGAGAGCTCCTGTGTTACGTGTGGTGAGGACGGTGCAGTGTCAAGAGTAGGACTCAGGCCCATCCCCATACCCAGCGGCGTCGACGTCAAGATAGACGGGAACGACGTAACCGTCAGCGGACAGCGGGGCACTCTCAACCTGAGCGTGCACCGTGACATGGTCCTTTCACAGGAAGACGGCGTGCTTACCGTGGCACGGCCCAGCGACGAGCGCGAGCACCGGGCCCTGCATGGTCTGACCAGGAGTCTCGTGGCCAACATGGTCACTGGCGTGGCGGAGGGGTACTCCAAGACCCTGGACCTCGTGGGGGTCGGCTACCGTGTCCAGCAGAGCGGTGACGGCATCACCCTGAGCGTGATGCTCAGCCACGCTGTGGAGATCAAGCCTCCGCCGGGGGTCACGCTTGAGGTGGAGGGTAACAACCGTATTCACGTTCGGGGCATCGACAAGCAGGCGGTCGGCCAGCTGGCCGCGCAGATCCGGAAGGTGAGGCCGGCGAACGTATACACGGGCAAAGGCATCCGCCACGCCGGCGAAGTTGTACACCTCAAGCCCGGCAAGAGCGCCAGAAGGGTCTAGAGTTGCCTACCGTACGTAACAAAAAGGGGCGTCGCGTAATGCGACACGCCCGGGTCCGACGAAAAGTGAGCGGCAGCACCGAGAGGCCCAGGCTGGCGGTATTCCGAAGCCTCAACCAGGTCTATGCCCAGCTCATCGATGATAGACAGGGGATCACCGTTGCCGCGGCATCCAGTATCGAGCCCGCGATAAAGGGGCGGAAGAACGGTGGGTCCAAGACGGAGACATCGGCACTGGTCGGCTCGCTTATCGCCGAGAGGGCCAAGGAGAAGGGCGTGACCACAGTGACCTTCGACCGCGCCGGGTACAAGTACCACGGACGCGTGAAGGCCCTTGCCGAGGCGGCCCGTAAGGGAGGTCTGACGTTCTAGATGCTCAATGACAGAGAAATCCTGGAGGGCGAAGAGTTACCCCTCACGGAGAAGGTTGTCCGGATATCGAGAGTTGCCAAGGTTGTCAAAGGCGGCAGACACCTGAGCTTCAACGCGATGGTCGTGGTGGGCGACGGCGACGGCCGCGTTGGGATCGGCATGGGTAAGGCCGATGCTATTCCGGACGCGGTGAGAAAAGGCACAGCCGAAGCCAAAAAGACGCTCACGACCATTCCGCTAAAGGGCAGCACCATCCCCCATGAGGCGGTCTCCAAGTACGGGGGCGCTCTCGTCATGCTCAAGCCCGCCAAGCCGGGAACCGGCGTTATCGCCGGTGGCGCCGTCAGAGCTGTCGTAGAGCTCATGGGAGTCACCGACATCGTCACGAAGGCCAGGCGCAGCACAAACCCCGTAAACGTGGTCAAGGCAACGTTCAGCGCGCTGCAGACCCTTCGGGACCCCGAGGTTGAGCTGGCCAAGCGACGGAAACTCGTGGAGCGTACCGGCGGCTAGTCAGATACTGCAGGCGCCTTAACAGCGAAGGCGCCACAGGCGACCCGGAATCCGGGAGACGTACGTACCGATGCCAAGAAGGCCGGCCAAAAAAAAGAAGATCACGGTAACCTGGAGAAAGAGCGGGATCGGATACCCGCGAGACCAGCGTCGGACGATCGCCAGTCTGGGTCTCAGAAAGCTCAACCAGGCAGTCGAGCACGATGATACGCCCGTAATCCGGGGCATGGTGAACAAGGTGCGGCACCTGGTTGAGATAGCCGAGCCGGACTAGGCCGCCTCCAAGCGGTACAGACGATATAACGAGAGGCGACCAAAGACGTGCAACAACATCATCTCAGACCACCGAAAGGCGCCAAGCGCCGGCGTACCCGGGTAGGCCGGGGCGACGGCAGCGGCCACGGCAGCTACTCGGGAAGAGGCGTAAAGGGACAGAAGTCCCGAACGGGCGGGGGCGTGCGTATCAGCTTTCAGGGCGGCCAGCTCCCCCTCGTCAAGTCCCTGCCGATGATCCGGGGCTTCACCAATATCTTTAGACGTGAGTTCGCACCCATCAACCTGGACCGGCTCGCCAGTCTGCCGTCGGGCTCGGAGGTCACACCCGAGACGATGGTGGAGCTGGGCCTGCTGAAGAATCTCAAAAAGCCGGTCAAGGTGTTGGGCCGGGGCGAGTTGGACGTGCCACTGACCGTGGCGGCCCACCGGTTCTCCGGATCGGCAAGGACCAAGATCGAAGCGGCTGGGGGGACAGTGAGGGAGATCGAATAGTGCGTCAAGCTCAGGCGGCGAGAGGCCAGCCGGTATCGCGACCACAGCTCATCCAGTCGATGATCGACGCCATGCGGGTCCCGGACCTGCGCGGCAGGATCCTGTTCACGCTGGGGATGCTGATCATATTCCGGTTCGTGGCCCACGTGCCGGTGCCGGGGGTCGACAGCCAGGCGCTGTCTCAGGCATTCGAGCAGCAGGCGCTCCTCGGATTCCTGGACCTGTTCAGCGGAGGCGCACTGGCCTTCATGAGCGTAGCGGCACTGGGCGTCTATCCCTACATCACGGCTTCCATCGTGATGCAGATCCTCACCCCGGTGCTGCCGGGCCTAAAGGCGTTGTCTCAGGAGGGCGACTACGGCCGGCAGCGCATTAACCAGCTAACCCACTGGCTGACCGTCCCCATCGCGTTCCTGCAGGGCTGGGGCCAGCTCACGCTGCTCAGGTCTTTCGGCGTGCTCCCCAACATCGAGTTCGGCGTGAACGTCCACTCGATCTCCATCCTGGTGTCGATGGTGGCGGGCACCATGTTCCTGGTCTGGCTTGGCGAGCTGATCACCGAGCGAGGCCTGGGCAACGGCATATCGCTGATCATCTTCGGCGGCATCGTGGCGCGGTTCCCGCAGGTCCTGGGCCAGGGCTTCCTGGCCAGAGACGACGCTGGCGGCCTTCTGCTGCTGGCGCTGTTCGGCTTCGGCATCATATACGTGATAGTGTTATTCACCGAGGCCCAGCGAAGGGTGCCGGTGCAGTATGGGCGGAGTGTGTTTCGTGGAGGGAGGATGCAGAGGCAGAGCGGCTCTACTTTTCTGCCCTTGCGCGTCAACTCGGCGGGGATGATCCCGCTTATCTTTGCGTCCTCTATCATCATTCTGCCGGCAACGGTCGCCAGCTACTTCAGGAACCCGCTGAGCGACGATATCTTCTCGAAGGCGGCGAGGCTGCTGTCCAACGCCCTGAGCCCGAACAACACGTTACCCGGCGAGTTTCCCGCGTTGTTCCCGTGGTACTGGGTCGCCTTGTTCCTGCTGGTGGTGATCTTCACCTTTTTTTACACGATGGTCGTCTTCCAGCAACAGAACC
>CAZGRI010000038.1:5650-16048 GCA_964528205.1 uncultured Dehalococcoidia bacterium
CAACGCAACGGAGGATTTATTCCGGGCATACGCCCGGGACAGCCGACACAGGCGTACCTCAACCGGGTGATCCTCAGAATCACCTGGGGCGGAGCACTGTTCCTGGGTGCGATCGCCATCGTGCCCTTCTTTGTAACTCAATTCACCGGCGTGAGGACCCTCACACTGAGCAGCTTCAGCCTGCTCATAATGGTGGGCGTCGCGCTGGACACCATGAGACAGCTCGAAGCCCAGCTGCTGATGCGCAACTACGAGGGGTTCATAAGGTAGAGCTGCGTCCAGGATGATCTGTGGGGACCGGTGCCCATCGCTTCCCGACCCTCCCCCCGATGGGCTGGCGGGCCCGGGTCAAAGAAGAGACATCGTCTAACGGCCCGAACCGGCTGCCGAGAGGAAAGAAGAGACCAAGTTGAGAGTCATCCTTATGGGACCGCCCGGCTCGGGAAAGGGGACACAGGCGAGACGCATAGCTGACAAACTCAACGTGCAGGCGCTCTCTTCGGGCGACCTTTTCCGAGACAATTTGGGACGGGGGACCGAGCTGGGCCGGCTGGCAAAGAAGTACATGGACAAGGGCGTTTATGTTCCCGACGACGTGACCATCAAGATGGTGATGGAGTGGGTGGACAGCCCCGACCACCGGGAGGGCTTCGTGCTGGACGGCTTCCCCAGGACCGAGGCCCAGGCAGAGGCACTGGACCGGGAGTTGGGCCCGGATGGAGGCCTCGACAATGTCCTCTACATTAGCGTGTCGCGAGAGGAGCTGACGAAGCGACTGGGCGGTAGGCTGCTCTGCAGCCGTTGCCAGACGCCTTATCACTCCCAGTACACGCCGCCCGCGCGGCCCGGCGTCTGCGACAAGTGCGACGGCGATCTCTTCCAGCGGGAAGACGATAAACCCGAGGTGGTCGCCAAGCGTATTGAGGTATACATCGAGGAGACCGAGCCTGTGATCCGGTACTACGAACAGGCGGGCAAGCTCGCGAAGGTCGACGGCGAAACGACAATCGAGGAGGTCGAAAAGGCGCTTTTGGCAACCCTGGGCTGACAGTGAGGCGGGGCAGCGGAAGACTTGGCCGTTCTTGTACCGCCTTTTGCGATTATGTAAACTGGACCGGGGAAGCGTCGCGGGCTGAGCATGAATTCGACAACACGACGGCCGGCTGGAGCCACCGTAAAGTCCCTGAGAGAGCTGGACCTGATGCGCCGTGCCGGTCAGGTCGTCGCCTCCACTAAAGCCAAGGTCAAGGACGCGATCGCCCCCGGAGTGACCACCGGTGAGCTCGACCGCATAGCGGAGGCTGAGATTCGTAGATTGGGAGCGACGCCATCGTTCAAGGGGTACATGGGTGTGAGCTCGGTCCCATTCTCGGGCTGCATCTGCGCCTCGCTGAATGAGCAGATCGTTCACGGGATCCCGGGGGACCGAGTACTCCAGGAGGGGGATATCTTAAGTGTAGACGTCGGCGCCATAGTAGAAGGGTTCCACGGCGACAGCGCGTTCACCGTAGGCGTGGGTGACATATCGAAAGAGGCACAGAGCCTGATCGACGCCACCAGCGAGGCCCTCCGGACCGGCATCGCGCAGGCGCAAGCCGACTCCCGTATTGGGGACATATCCTCGGCCGTGCAGGAGTTTTCGGAGAGCCGTGGCTACTCTGTCGTGCGTCAGTATGTGGGCCACGGCATCGGGCGGGCACTCCACGAGGAGCCACAGGTCCCGAACTACGGGGTACCCGGAAGGGGGCCGTTGCTTCGCAAAGGGATGACGATAGCCATCGAGCCGATGCTGAACGTGGGGGGCTGGGAGACGGCCCAGCTCGACGATGGATGGACCGTGGTGACCGCGGACGGCAGCCTATCCGCTCACTTCGAAGACACGATAGCGATAACGGACGAAGGCGCGGAGGTCCTTACCGCGCTGGATGGGATTCTTTAGGCGCGGCTCGGTCCGGCGTGCCTCGACGAGTCTGACACGGGGAGATGCAATGAAGGTTTCCGCTTCGGTCAAGCGGCAGTGCGCGAAGTGCAAGGTTGTCCGTAGGAACCGACGCGTGTTCGTCATCTGCGACAATCCAAAGCACAAGCAGAGGCAAGGCTGACGGCGGCCATACCCGGCTAGGAGAGATATCAGATGGCTATCGTGGCAGGCGTGAACATACCTGACAACAAGCGGATCGAGATCTCGCTCCGCGGGATCTACGGCATCGGCCCGGCCCAGGCCAGAGACGTGGTCGAGAGGGCAGGAATAGACGGCAACCCGCACGTCAGGGACCTGACCGAGGTCGACCTGAACCGTGTCAGAGAGATCGTGGACCGCGAGAAGGTAGTCGAGGGCGACCTCAGGCGCGACATGAACCAGAACATACGGCGTCTGATCGACATCGGCAGCTACCGGGGGATGCGCCACCGGCGAGGGCTCCCCGTCAGAGGCCAGCGGACGCATACCAACGCACGCACGAAACGCGGACCGCGCAGGACGGTCGCCGGTCGCCGGCACACGGTGACGAGGAAGTAGGCAGAGGCGCCGTAATTAGGAGAGGTCGAAGATGCCGAGAAAGACACGCACACGGCGTCGAGAGAGAAAGTCCGTGCCGGTCGGCCGGGCGTACATCCAGTCGACGTTCAACAACACGATAATCACACTGACCGACCCTCAGGGAAACGTGATCGCCTGGAGCAGCTCCGGGACTGAGGGATTCAAAGGATCGCGAAAGTCCACGGCCTTTGCCGCTCAGCGGGCGGGCGACTCGGCGGCCCGGAAGGGCCGGGACCAGGGGCTTCGTCAGGTCGAGGTGCACGTCAGAGGCCCCGGACCCGGAAGAGAGGCCGCGATCCGCGCACTTCAAGGGGCTGGGATATTTGTTACGAGTATACGCGACGTCACGCCGATTCCCCATAACGGGTGCCGGCCGCCCAAGCGGCGTCGAGTCTAGCTCAGGGGAACTTGGTGAAGCGCATTGGAGCCCAACTCTCGAATACTGACGCCCCGATCACTGGGCGACCTGTTGAGCGAGACCTTCGGGATCTACGGACAGCAGTTCAAGCCGCTGATCATGATCGCGGCGCTTCTCCATGTGCCCGTGTCGCTGGTGGCGTTCGCCATGGGGTCCGGCGCGGCATCGTACTGGACCGAGGGCGTACTCCGTTTACTGGTGGGCATGGTGACCTACGCCGCGGTGGCCTTCGCGGTGGGACAGCACTATCTGACGGGAAGAGTCTCCGTCGTCGACTGTTACTCGCGGGTCCTATGGAGGGCCTGGTCGCTCGCCGTTCTCAGCCTCGTACTGGCGGTGTCGGCCGGCGTCGGCGCGGCGCTCTTCTTTCTGATCGTCCCATTCTTCGTCTCACTGGTCTATCTCGTGTACTGGTCGATCGCGGTGCCGACGGTCGTGGTTGAAGGCATGACGACGGCGGGGGCTTTGAGGAGAAGCTTTGGACTGGTCCGGGGTAGCTGGTGGAGAGTGCTCGCGGTCCTGGTGGTCCTGTCTCTGGTGATGATTGGCCTCGGCCTGATGGTCACGGCGCCGTTCGCAATAGCGTCTTGGCTCGCGCCAGGGGGGACCACGGGGCTCACCGATGTTATACAGCTACTGGGGGCCGTCACCGTCTCGGCGGTCGTTCCACCGGTGTTCGCGATAGCGGGCACCCTGCTCTACTACGACTTGAGAGTAAGGAAAGAGAACTACGACATGTCCGAGCTGTCTCGGGAGCTGGGCCTTGTGGCGGCGCCCGCCGGCAGGTAGTCGCACAAACACGCTGGAGGTTGGAGACACAACAGACATGGCACGATATATAGACCCGGTATGCCGACAATGCCGTCGCATCGGTGAGAAGCTCTTCCTGAAGGGCGAGCGATGCTACACGCCTCGATGCGCCATCGAGCGCCACAGAAGGCCCCCCGGAGACACATCTCCCAGGCGACGGCGTCCCTCCGACTGGGCTTTCCAGCTCAAGGAGAAGCAGAAGGCGCGCTTCACCTACGGCGTGCTCGAGCGACAGTTCAGGAAGTACTTCGAGATGGCGCGCGAGCGCTTGGGGATCACCGGCGACAACCTCATGCAGATACTGGAGACGAGACTGGACAACGTCGTCTACCGGCTTTCGTTCGTCGACTCCCGCCGACAGGGTCGCCAGATGGTTGGGCACGGCCATTTCAACGTCAACGGGAAACGAGTCAACATACCCTCCTATCTGGTCGGACAAGGCGACGTCGTCTCGTGGAAGCAGTCCAACGGCAGCACACCGGAGTTCGTCACCGTCCTGACCGACGGTCTGCCCAAACGACCGGTGCCCACATGGCTGAACCTGGACGTTGCGAATCTCACGGGAGAGGTAACGGGGATGCCGGACATGTCGGAGGTGGACACCGGCGTCGACTCTCGACTCATAGTGGAGTTCTATTCCAAGTAGCAGCGCAGGAGCAACCCTTATGGTGGTAGATTTCCAGAGCCTGATCCAGCAAGACGTTCCAGAAGTCCAGGAAGAGGTTATTCCGGACCCGAGCATCTCGGTCGCCGACGCCGACGACATGTACGGCAGGTTCGTCGTCGAGCCTCTGGAGTCCGGCTTCGCAATGACTCTCGGTAATCCTCTCAGGAGGATCCTGTACAGCTCGCTACCGGGGACCGCGGTCACGTGGGTCAAGATAGAGGGCGTTCTGCACGAGTATGCGACCATCTCACACGTCAAAGAAGAGGTGTCGGAAATCCTTCTGAACGTAAAGAGCGTCAGACTGAGGTCCGAGGTGGACAGGCCGGGCAAGCTCAGGCTCGAGGTGTCGGGAGAAGGGGAGGTCTGTGCGGGTGACATCATGGCCTCGTCCGACTTCCAGGTCGTCAACCCCGAGCTCCACCTGGCCACGATGGACTCGGCCCAGGCAAAGCTGTCGGTGGAGCTCAACGTCGAGAGGGGTAAGGGTTACGCCGTAGCGGCCCACGGCGATGGCCAGCCCATAGGCGTCCTGCCGGTCGACGCCGTGTTCACCCCCATCAGGAAAGTCAACTACACGGTGGAGCCTACCAGGGTCGGACAGAGGGCCGACTTCGAGCGTCTCGTGCTGGAGGTCTGGACAGACGGCTCCATTACCCCGGTGGAGGCGGTCCGACAGGCCGCGAATATCCTGGTCAACGAGTTCTTCCTGTTCGCCAACGTCGAGAAGACGGTCGACGACGGAGGGGACGGGACGGGCGTCATGCTGCGAATCCCCGCCGACCAGTACAACATACCCGTCGAGAGGCTGGACCTCTCGTCACGCACCCTGAACTGCCTGAAACGGGCGGGCATTAACAAGGTCGGCGAGGTCCTGGAGATGACCAAGCCCAAGCTCCTGCGGATCCGTAACTTCGGCGAGAAGTCGTACAACGAGCTGTACGGCCGTCTGACAGACATGGACCTGCTCCCTCCCGATCTGGACCCCGAGGCCCAGCAGCCGGACCCCGAACAGGACGAGCAGGAAGGGACCGATGGCGAGGATACGGCTCCCGAGGCCGAGCCGACGGATGTCGAGGTCCAGGGATGAGGCATCGTCTAGCCGGGAAGAAGCTCTCACGCCCCACAGGCCATCGTAGCTTGATGCTCAGGGGCATGGTGACCGACCTCCTCCGCCACGAAGCGATCCAGACGACCGAGGCCAAGGCACGGGAGGTGCGCCGCATGGCCGAGAAGGTCATCACCCAGGGAAAGGGCGGCACCCTGCATAACCGCAGAAAGGCGCTTGCCGTGCTCACCGACGAAGACATCGTAAGGAAGCTGTTCGACGAACTGGCGACACGCTACGAGGATCGCCCGGGCGGCTATACCAGAATCACTAAACTGGGTGAACGCAGAGGCGACGCCGCACCGATGGCGATGCTGGAACTGCTGCCTTGAGGAGTATCCGGTCCGCAGATGCGACTGGCGCTGACAGTCGAATACGAGGGGACGAACTATCACGGGTTCCAGTACCAGGTGAACGCCCCCACGATACAGGAGGAGCTGGAAAAGGCGATAGCTAGGGTTACAGGACACCAGACACGTGTGAAGGGGGCCGGCCGCACCGACGCCGGGGTCCACGCCCTGGGGCAGGTCGTCGCCTTCGACACACAGTCCGATCACGAACCCGGCGTTGTCGTCCGCGCGCTGAACTACTATCTGCCGGAAGACATCGCCGTCAAGGCGGCCCACAGGGTCGCCGCCGGCTTTGATCCCAGACGATGGGCCCTGAGCCGGACTTACCAATACACAATACTGAACAGCCAGGTGCCCTCGCCGCTGGTGAGAAGAACGTCCAGGCTGGTCCCGCAGGATCTGGATGTGCGGGAGATGGACCAGGCCGCGTCGCTGCTGGTCGGACAGCACGACTTCGCGAGGTTCTCGGGCCCGCTGGACGATCGGAGCGCCAGCACAGTGAGGCAAGTAAAGGAGGCGTCCGTGGCAAGAGAGGGAGAGTTGGTGGTGTTCGAGGTCAAAGCCAACTCCTTCCTGCCGCACCAGGTACGCAGGATGGCGGGCGCGCTGCTGGACGTAGGGAAAGACAGACTGAAGTTGGACGAGTTTAAGCAGATGATCGAAGGAGGGGGAGACGACAGGATACGGGCGCATTCCCTGCCAGCGAGCGGTTTGTGTCTGACGAACGTCGAGTACGTCGGCTTCCCTCCCCAGACTGGTGAAAACGATGGTAACTAGAATCAAGCCCCATACGACCCGGCCGGCCGACATCAAGCCTCTCTGGCACGTGATTGACGCGGAAGGCCAGACGCTTGGCAGGCTGTGCACACGCATAGCCGGTCTGCTGCAGGGCAAGCACAGGCCGATATACGTACCTCACCTGAACACCGGCGACTTTGTGGTCGTCCTCAACGCGGGGAAGGTCCGGGTGACTGGCAACAAGCTCACACAGAAAGTCTACTACCGGCACAGCGGATACCACGGGGGACTCAAGGAGCAGACGCTGGCCGAGCTGCTAGACAGATCGCCGACCGAAGCGGTCCGGCATGCCGTGAAGGGTATGTTGCCAAAGAACACCGTCGGCAGACGCATGCTCAGACGTCTCAAGCTGTACCCAGGCGCGGACCACCCGCACGAGGCGCAGGTCAAAGCCACTGAGAAGCTAATAGCGAAGCCGCCCGCCGATGCGGAAGGCTCTGAAGAGGAGTAATCGCAAGTGACCCAGGAGCAACAGCACTACTACTACGCCACGGGCAGGCGCAAGACGGCCGTCGCCAGGGTGAGGCTGTACATGGACACCGGCCCGATCGTAGTCAACGGCCGGCCCATGGAGGAGTTCTTTCCCTGGGATACGTGGCAACAGTCGGTCACAGAGCCCTTCCAGGTCACCAACACGGCCGGCCAGTTTCGAGTCGTGGCCAAGTTGAATGGAGGGGGAGTCAGCGGGCAGGCTGACGCTCTGCGTCACGGGATCTCTCGGGCCCTCGAGGTCGCGGACCCCTCGCTTCGTCAGCCGTTGAAGAAGGCCGGACTGCTGACCCGGGACGCCAGGGAGAAGGAACGCAAGAAGTACGGTCTCAAGCGTGCCCGCAAGGCCCCGCAGTATACCAAACGATAGACCCCCGCTCTTTGCCGAAGCCGGCGGTTCATCGATCGCCCCGCCCTCTATGTGCAAAAGGAACCCGACGGTCGAGCAGCCTTCGTTTCACTGCCCGACCGTCGACCGGCGCGGGACCCGTCTGCCTGTCTCCGTTCGTTGACCTCACCTCACCCTCATGTTAGCTTCGATGCCGAAATCAGTGTGACATATGGCCATACCCAAGCGGGACAATCCCAGGCCGGGCGGTCAGGAGCAAAGGCTCTCGATGGCCGCTGAGAACTACCTGCTATCGGTTTACCGGCTCCAGGAGCAGGGCGAGCGGGTCACGCTAACCCAGCTGGCCGAGCACCTCAAGACCCTTCCCGAAGCCGAGGGCCTCGGTACGTCGCTGCCGTCAGTCGGCGGCATGATCCGCCGAATGACTCGAGAGGGCTTGCTGGAGACCACCGCGTTAAAGGACGTCGTGCTGACTGACAGGGGCCTGACATCGGCCGAAAGCATCGTCCGACGGCACCGGCTCGCTGAGCGGATGGTCGTGGACCTGCTGGGGCTCGACCTGCACAAGTCCCACGAGGAGGCCCACCGCCTCGAACACGCTATCTCGCCCGAGCTTGAGGGCAAGATGGTGTCGGCGCTCGGCAATCCTAAGACGTGCCCCTTTGGCGCCCCGATTCCCGGGAGCGGCTACAAGGCGGACAAGGACGCCATGCCACTGTCCCAGGCCGAGCCCGGCCGGGAGGTCGTCATAGACCGGATTCCCGAGGACAGCCAGGAGTTGCTGGAGTACTTCGTGCAGAACCACCTCGTGCCCGGCGAGCCGGTGCTGGTCAAGGAGATAGCGATCCCCAGAGGCGTGATCACGCTGGTCCGCCAGGGCGAAGAGGTGGTCCTCAGCTACGACGTGGCAACCAAGATCCGAGTCCGCCCACCGGAAGCGTAGTTCATCCGGGCTCGGTAGGAAGGCCTAGCGGCCGATTTCGGAGCGGATGTAGAGGACCAGAGCCCACCGGTCCTCCTCGGTCATCAAGCTGCGGAAGAAAGGCATAGGCGAAGCCGAGGGGCGGTCCCGCCGATACGCCGCCTGGCCCTGCCTGCCTCCCTCGGAGATAAAGCCGAACAGCTCCCCATCGGTCGAGTCGACAGTGAGCCCGGCGGTCAGGTCTGCCGGGAGGGGGCCCTTGTCGATGAACTCGACGATGGGGCCGTCGCCCTTCAGGTCCGAAGCGTGGCACGCGGCACAGTTCACTTCGAACAGGGCCTGCGCCTTCTGAGAATCGTACGGCGCCGTTGCGCGGTCCGGCACCGGTTGGTCCGCGAAATCGTCGATGCTTTCGGGGACTACCTCTCTGCCGGTCACGGGCACCGAGTCCGAAGGCGGAAGCAGCCTGGGCAGCTCCTGGGACCGGTAGGATGGCTGATAGTGCATCTCGGTGAAGACCTCGACCGCGTGAGGTCCCGACTCCGGGAACGCCGGCAGCGTGAAGCTGATCTTGCCACCGATCTCCGTGCGCCCCGTGTTGTTGTTGAAGCACCCAACGGCGGCGACAGATAGCACCGAGAGGCCCACCACCAGCCAAATGCCGAAGGCCCGGGGGGCCGTCGGCCCGTGGCTTCGTCGAACGGCTGTCCGCAGCGAGTCCATACGACTACGACGCCTCCCAGCCGCGCTTTACCTCTTCTGCGCCCGCTTGTTTGAGAACGTCTTCCGCCTTGCCGACGCGGTCCGGGTCCGCGGTGACCGTTACGCCGATATAGCCCTCTGTAATTCGGGTGTCGTAGGCGCCCATGAAGATACGAGGAAGCCTGGACTCCAGCACTATGCCGATCACGGTGAATATGATCGCTCCGAGCATGGTGCCCTCATAGACGATGATCGCCATCGGCGGGATGCCCAGAATGGGCTTGCCGCCCGTTACCAGCGGGTATGCTACCTGTGTGCCCGTGGTCAGAACGATGCCGATGATGAAACCGGATATCGCTCCTACTAGAGGCCAACGGTATAGCTTATGGACGGGCTCGGCCTCGCCGAAAGTACCCTCGGGATAGGGCGTTCCCGTCAAGACCTCGTACTCGTTGGTCTCGTAGCCCTCCGCCCTGAGGGCATCCATGGCGTCGGCCACGACGTTTTCGTCCGTGAATAGTCCCAGAACGCTTCTCTCTGCCATGACTGAGCCTCTCACTCTCTTATGGTCGCGGGGATCGTCCGCCGTCCTATCTTCACCTCATCCCTGACAACCATGCCTTCCTTCACATCGAAGAGGGGTATGAGCGGGAAGACCTTGGCGAACAGCAACATGCCCAGCCCCACCCACGCGAACGTGGCCGCCACCATCAGGATCTCGACTATGCTGGGGTGGTACGTCCCCCAATTGAAGGTCATCGGCGTCTTGCGCACGAGGCTCGGCGAGATTATCAGGAACCGTTCGAGCCACATTCCGATGTTGACGAGCACGGTGGTCCAGAACATCCACTTGACGCTACGCCGGACCTTCTTGAACAGCCACAGCGGCACGGGGATGACAAAGGCCGCCATCAGGAACACGATGAACAGGAAGATGTACGGCCACTGGAAGACCTGCAGCTCTCTGAGGACGACCTCCGGCTTCTCCAGTGTGTATAGCGCGAACACCCACTCCAGGAAGAAGAAGAAGAACCAGGTCGTTGCGACGACGATGAGCAGCCTGCCGATGGCGTCGAAGTGGTCTTTGGTAAGGTACAGGTCCCACTTCCATAGCCATACCATCAGGGCCATGATCATCGCCACCGCGGACACGCCCGAGTGTATCGCCCCTATGATGAAGTAAGGCGCGAATATCGTGGAGTGCCAGCCCTCGACCCCGATCTGGGTCGCGAAGTCCCACGAGACTATG
>CAZGRI010000039.1:0-15947 GCA_964528205.1 uncultured Dehalococcoidia bacterium
CATCCCGGAGGAGCATCAGGAGATCACACGAGTCTTCGGCGGTCACTTCTCTCTGTGTTCCGCGCTGCGGTCGGGACTCGACGCTAACGCTGAGATTGGCGCATACGGCACCGACAGGCCCCATGAGCCACTCCACATAGTCGACAATATGCGACCCGAAGGCGAACATCGTCCCTCCACCAGGAGAACCGTGCTGCCATCCCCAGAGCCTCGTGGGATCGGCTCGACTGCCGAGCAGCCAGCTTATGTTCACTCGGTAGAGGTCGCCGATCTCTCTACCTAGCAGCAGCTCCCTCATGCGAACAAACATCGGATGCACACGAAAACCATAGTCCACCATGTTCACGACACCCGTGGAGGCCGTGGAGGACACCATGTGGGAGGCTTGCTGGGGCCCCAGGCCCATCGGCTTTTCGCACAGTACGTGCTTGCCCCGTGTGGCGGCGGCCACAGCGATCTCGCAGTGGAGATCGGGCGGGGTCGCGATACTGACCACCTGGACCGCTTCCTCTTCGAGCATCTGTTGCCAGCCGGTGAAGTGTCGGGTTACTCCGAGGCGGTCGGCCGTTTGCTTTGTCCGCACCTCATCTCGGCCCGCCAGCCCTATCACATTAGCTCCGTCGACGCGCGCAAAACCAGGTACATGCACGGTGGCGCCAAAGCCGGTCCCAACAATGCCTACGCCGATCACGCTGGCATGCCTCTCATCGTCAGGAGTCCTAGTTCTCGTAGACCCGCACTTCTGGCAAAGGTACGATGATCCTCGACTTCAGGCCCCTGTCCCTGAGTTTTGCTCGGATTCCATCTCCCAGGTGCCAGGCCAATAGGAGGGCACAGTCCGGCTGGTCCGCCAGCATTCTGCTTTCGTCGATTATCGGCACGTGGGTGCCAGGGGACCGTAATCCGATCTTGAGTGAGCCTGGAAGCTCCGCCAGGTAATCGAGGTAGTCGGTCCCGATCCCGCAGTAGTTTAGGACGGTGCTGGCCCTGCCAGGCGCCCCAACTCCGGCGATGCTGCAGCCCTCCGCCTTAAGCTTTGTAAGAAGCCTCATGAGATCCCATTTGGAGCGCTGGACCCTTTCACGAAACCGGTCGAACGCTCCGTCAAGGGCCATGGATTTCTCCTCGTGGAGGATTTGCTGAACAGAGCTCGACTGTGGATGGTCCAAGCCTTTCCGTGAGTACACTCTGATCGAGCCGCCGTGATTCGGGATCTTCTCGGCGTCCACGACCGAGAAGTCTCGCCGTGCCATCACGTCCACCAGCGCGGTCAGAGAGTAGTAGCGCAGATGCTCGTGGTAGATCGTGTCGTACTGAAGTGTGTCCATCAGGTCAATCACGTAGTGTGATTCGGATAGGAAGACGCCGTCGGACTTGAGCAGCCGGTGGATGCTCCCAATGAACTCGTCGAGATTAGACACGTGAGCGAAGACGTTGGTGGCCGTCACAAGGGCGGCCTGCCCGTGCTCCCGGACGATCCGATCGGCGACATCCGCTCCAAAGAAGTCGTTGATAGTCGGGACCCCGCTTTCCACCGCGATGGACGCCACTCCGGTAGGCTCAACGCCCACGACGCCCATGCCTCTCCTCTTGAATCCATGCAAAAGGGTCCCATCATTCGAGCCAACGTCTACGACGAGGTCTCCTTCCTTCAGTCCCAGGAGATCGATGGCCCTGGCGGCGCCCTCATCGAAAGCGACCACCAGAGCTTCTGTTACCCCGGTCCTGTACGGGTATTCTCGGAAGAACAGGACCCGGCGGTCCACGGCATGGTCTATCTGGACCAGCTGGCAGGAGGAACAGATGCAGAGGTTCAAAGGATAGGTAGCCTCGGGCTCCGCAAGCTGCGAACCGTCGAGCAGGGAATCACATGGAGGGTGATGTCCCAGACCGATTACGGGTTCGAGGGATGCCTGACCACAGTTCTGGCACGCGCTGATGGTACCGGTCACGAACCCTGAGTGTCTGCTCACTTTACCGTCTCCCTAGCCCGAGCGATGGTCGAAAACTCTACGCAAACAGCGCCGGTCTATCTCTATGGGGTCACACGACATCGATGAACGTCGTCTCCATCCGCTTGAAGAAAAAGGCCCCGCCCACCAGCAG
Source organism: uncultured Dehalococcoidia bacterium (assembly GCA_964528205.1). Taxonomy (GTDB): domain Bacteria; phylum Chloroflexota; class Dehalococcoidia; order Lucifugimonadales; family CAZGRI01; genus CAZGRI01. The sequence goes on from CAZGRI010000039.1 coordinate 2,107, forward strand.
CAGCGCCACGACGGCCGTGCTTATCCCCATGACGGCGAAGTCGGGTGTCGTGTGACCCAGAAGAGCCCAGCGGAACCCCTCGATGACGCCGACCATGGGGTTGAGGCTGTAGATCATTCGCCACTTTTCGGGAATTAGGCTCGCAGGGTAGGCCACGGGCGACGCCCACATCCAGAACTGGACCATGAAGGGCACGGCGTTGGTGACGTCCCGGTATATCGCGTTGACGGCCGACAGCCAGAGGCCTGCGGCCATCGCCGTAGCCATCGCCAGCAGCACGAAAAGCGGCAGAGCGAACATGCCCCAGGTCGGAGCTATCCAGAACCATGCCATGAGACCCACGAGAATAACGAACGCGAGAGCCATATCCACCAGCGGGGCCACGACGCCGGACATCGGGACGATGAGCCTCGGGAAGTAGACCTTTGTGATGACGCCTGCAGCGCCTACAACGCTGCTACTGCTGCGGTTGACGGCCTGGGAGAAGTAGGTCCAGGGAAGGAGCGCCGCATAGGCAAATATGGGGTAGGGCAGGCCGTCCGACGGGATCTTGGCGAAGTTACCGAATATGATGGTGAATATGACCATCGTCATGAGCGGCTGTATTATCGCCCAGCCCGCGCCTATCACGGTCTGCTTGTAGCGGACCTTGATGTCCCGGACCACGAAGAAGAGCAGCAGCTCCCGCTGATTCCAGAGGGCGCCCAAGTCGAGGTTGACCAAACCTCGATCGGGCTTTATGACGATGGTCTGTGGACCTGTGGGCTGTTGAGCCTTGATCGACATGCTCTCTTCTATGATGTGTTGCTTTAGTCCGGATGCTTGCGGGCAGCTTTAGCTGAAACCGGCCTCGACACGTCCTCTGAAGCTCTCGATCGTCCGGGAGAGCCCTTCTTCAACGCCGACTTGAGGCGCCCAACCCAGCAGCTCTTTCGCCCTCGATATGTCCGGGCGTCTGATCCTCGGGTCGTCCACTGGCAGCGGTCGGAACACTATGTCGCTGCGACTACCGGTCAGAGCGATTATCTTGGTGGCGATCTGGACGATCGTGACCTCTTCCGGGTTGCCCAGATTCACCGGCTGGCTGTAGTCCGTGCCGTTCACGCCCGGGACCGGCCCCACCTGCATGAGCCTGAGCAGTCCCTCGATGAGATCGTCGACATAACAAAAGGAGCGGGTCTGTGAACCGTCGCCATACACTGTGACCGGCTCGCCTCGTATCGATTGTGTGATGAAGTTAGGGAGCGCTCGCCCGTCGTCCAGTCTCATCCGCGGGCCGAAGCAGTTGAATATGCGCGCTATTCGGACGTCCAACCCGTGCTCCCGATGGTACGCCATCGTTATGGCCTCGGCGAACCGCTTGGCCTCGTCGTACACGCTTCTGGGACCAACGGGATTCACGTGGCCCCAGTACCCCTCGTGTTGCGGGCTGACCTCGGGGTCGCCATAGACCTCGGACGTCGACGTAAGAAGGAACCTTGCCCCCTTGGCCTTGGCCAGTCCGAGCGTGACGTACGTCCCGATGGCGCCGACCTTCATGGTGTGGATGGAGTGTCTCTCGTAGTCTTTCGGACTGGCCGGACTCGCCAGGTGCATGATGAAGTCGAGTGGACCGTCGAGGTCGATCCTCTGCGTGACGTCGTGCCGCACAAACCGGAACCGCGGATTGCCCGCTAGCTGGTCGATGTTCTCCGACCGGCCGGTCAGTTCACTATCCATACAGACCACGTCATAGCCGTCCGCAACGAGCCTGTCGCACAGGTGAGAGCCCAGAAAGCCCGCGCCCCCCGTGACCAGGACCCTTGGCGGAGAACTCCTCACCACGCCGGCTCTACCGCCCCATCCCGTGATACTCGAATCCAAGCCGTCTGACCCTGACCGGGTCCAGGTGGTTTCTGCCGTCGATGATGACCGGCACCGCCATCTCTTCCCGTACTTGGGCGAGGTCCACGTCCAAGTACTCCGGCCACTCCGTGAGAACGAGCAGGGCATCGGCACCGCTCACGGCTTCCATGGCCGAGTCGCAGTAGACCAGGGCTGCGACCTCTTCGACAAAGAGCTGACGAAAAGTGTGCATCGCCTGGGGGTCGTGGAGCTGCAGAATCGCACCCTCCGCCAGAAGGCCGCGGACCACGGCCTCGCTAGGAGCCTCCCGCACGTCGTCCGTTCCCGGCTTGAATGCGAGGCCCCAGACGGCCAGTCTCTTGCCCTCCAGCACCCAAAGAGCCTTTCGCACCTTGGATACGAGGCGCTCCGCTCGCGTTTCATTGATATCCGAGGTGGCCTTCACGAGTGTCATGTCCACCCCGTGCTCCTCCCCGATGCGCCGGAATGCTCGTAGGTCTTTCGGAAGGCAGTAGCCGCCGAAGCCTATACCCGCCTGGAGGAATCGGTCTCCTATTCTCGGGTCCATTCCCAGGCCCTTCGCCACCTGGTCCACGTCGGCATCGGCCGCTTCGCACAGATCGGCGACCATGTTAATGAAGGACACCTTCATTGCGAGAAACGCGTTGGAGGCATGCTTGATCAACTCCGCGGTGTTGAGGTTTGTTACCACCAGTTGGTGGCCTGAAGTGCTCTGCGGGCGGTCGGATGTCGGGCCGCCGGACTGTACGGCCCGTCTAGGCGCACATCCGTCCATAAGCGGCTCGTAGATGCGCAGGAGGAGGTCCCTCGCGCGATCCGACTCAACGCCAATGACAATACGGTCCGGATTCATAAAGTCGGCCATCGCCGTTCCTTCTCTGAGGAATTCAGGGTTGACCGCGATGTCGACGTCGTGGCTGCCGTGGGAATACCGGGAAACGGTACGCTTGAGCTGCTCCGCTGTTCGAACAGGCGTGGTGCTTTTCTCGACGATAAGTTTGTATCCGTTCAGGTTACCGGCAATGGTCCTGGCGACCCCATCGACCTGAGAAAGGTCCGCCGAGCCGTCTCCTCGCTGAGGGGTCCCGACGCAGACGAATAGCACGTCGGACCCCTTCACCGCCGCGGCCACATCGGAGGAGACACGAAACCTCCCGGTCCGTAGATGCTCGCGGAGGGACTCCGCCATACCGGCCTCATAGAAGACGGTCTCGCCTTGAGCGATTTGCCTGGCCTTGTCCGCGTCGTCGTCCGCCCCCAGCACCGTCCAGCCCAGCTCGGCCAGTCCCAGCGCCGTTGGCAGGCCGACGTGTCCGAGTCCGAGGACCCCGATAGTGGGGTCTGCGTCCGGTGTCACCGCTATCCCTCTCCTCCTTTTGGCCGATCGCGAGCGGTCAATCGCACGGCATTCCGCCGGCCTGGCCCAGGCTGCGTCTCAACAAGGCGGGCCGACCTGCCGTTCCACCAATCAATCAACATCGCCGCCGGCGGCACTTCCTTGCGCAGCACGTCGAACGCATAATCGAAGTCCCATCCTGGCGCCAGGCTGGCCATCCGGAACCTGTGCCACGCCCGGTAGGCCAGCGAGTAGCTCCACAGGGCCCCATGGTTGAAGGCGTGATCGGTTATGACGTGTAGCCCGTAGCCCACGATCACCGCCACCAGGCACCAGGGGAAGCCGGCCCAGACGCCGAGTACCAGAAGCCCCGTCAGCCATTCCCACGAGTGAAGCAGGAAGGTCGCGATAGGCTTGCGTTTGAGCGCGAACGTCCACCACAGATCAGGTGCATGGTCGACATCCACCAGGACTCCGGCAGCGACGGTCATCGGCAGGGCCCACGGCTGACCGCTGGCGGCCCATATCCCGCCACCGGCGGCGGCGGATAGGGCGAGGTGCCTACTGGGCCGCAACGGACGTGGCCTTTAGGTGCTCGGGTCGCAATGCCTCTTCGGCAGATGTGTCCATGGACCGCAGGGTGACTTCAGGCAAGCATCATACGCATGGGCTGGAGAGTCCGGCTAAACGGGTTGAATACCAGGCCGAGTATCTCCAGTGTTACAACACCCAGTAGTGCTTCGTCGCCTGGCTCTCCGAGAATGACCGGGGTATGCCCCTCGCCTTGAGGCAGCGCCACGTGGCACTCGGAGACGCCCCTTTGGACAGTGGTCCCGTCAGCAAGCGTGAACGTGACCTCACGCTTGGGGGCAAGACCGAGCGCCTCCCAAACGGAATGCGGAAGCAGTGAGTACGTCGCGCCGCTGTCGACCAGAAAGCGGACGGACTCTTCTTGGGCGGTCGGCCCCCTGACCAAGCCTTCGATGTAGGTTATGCCCATGGACGGCTCACGGACCTTCTGATCGTCCCCGTATAGTCACGTAGGGCCCACCAACGGATGATCGGCGGTCACCGACGTGCCCACCCGCAAGGCATTGCGGGTGTCTACCACCAGTCGGGCCGTCTCGCCAACCTGTGCCCAGTCATAGAACGAGTGGTCGGTAACGATGACCACGCAATCCGAATCACGGAGGGCCCGGTCCAGCTCGCCGTCCCCGATCGAGCCCAGCCGGTTCGCTGCCGTCTCGATCTCGGGAACATAGGGATCGTGGTAGGTCACGGCCGCCCCTCGCTCGATCAGAAGCTCAAGGATGTCCAGAGCCGGAGACTCTCTCGTGTCGGCGAGATCCCGTTTGTAGGACACACCCAGGACCAGTATGTTCGAGCCTTTGACCGCCTTGCCGCGCTCATTCAGAGCGTCCTGCACCTTCGACACCCAATAGAGCGGCATTCCCAGGTTTATCTCGTCCGCGAGCCGCACGAACCTGGCATCGTAGTCCAGTGTTCTGAGCTTCCAGGCCAGGTACTGCGGATCGACCGGCAGGCAGTGGCCGCCGATTCCGGGGCCCGGGTAGAAGGGCATGAACCCGAATGGCTTGGTCTTGGCGGCCTCGACGACCTCCCAGACGTCTACTCCCAGACGGTCGCATATGATGGCGCACTCGTTGACCAGCGCTATGTTGGTTGCGCGGAAGGTGTTCTCGAGAAGCTTGACCATCTCCGCCACCCTGGGCGACGAGACCCCCACGACCTGATCGACGATGCTCGAATACAGGGCGGTCGCACCGTCCAGACAGTTTGCCGTCACTCCGCCGATCACCTTGGGCGTGTTGTGGATGGTCCAGTCGGTGCGGCCCGGGTCGATGCGCTCGGGGGAGAAGGCCAGCAGGAAGTCCTCGCCCTCCCTCAGTTGCCGTCCGTCGGTGCGCTGGAGCCGAGGGAGGACCATCTCCTCGGTGGTCCCGGGATAGGTCGTGCTCTCGAGGACCACCAACATACCGTGGTGCAAACGCTCGGCTATCTCGTCGACGGCGGATAGTATGTAAGACAGGTCCGGGTCTTTGGTCTTGCTGAGGGGAGTGGGGACACAGACAACGACAGCGTCCGCCTGGTCGAGGGCCTGATAGCTCGTGGTACCCGACAGCTGGCCGGCGGTCGCACCACGGGCCACCAGGTCCGATAGCCTCTTGGACGTGATGTCCTGAATGTAGGAAACGCCTCGATTGATGGAATCGACCCGGTCCTTGTCCAGGTCTATCCCAACGATCCTAAACCCGGCTTCCGCGAAAACTACCGCCAGCGGCAGCCCGACGTATCCCAGCCCAACGACCGAGACTACCGCGTTCCTTGAGTCTATCTTCTCTTGCAGGTCCATGACGTGATCATGGGCAGAAGGTTCCGAGATCCCAAGCCTACACCAGCTCCTTCGCCCATTCTCTGTTCTCTTCGTACCAGCTCACGGTCCTGCTGATGCCCTCCTCGATTGGGACCTGCGGTCGCCAGCCGAGCAACTCCCATGCCCTTCCTATATCGGCCCGCGTAGACCTGGTATCCGCCGGGTGGGCAGGGGAGTACATTCGTTGAGCGGGGCAGCCGAGACGGTCCTCCACCATCTTGATCATGTCATTGAGAACGACCGGCCGACTGTTTCCCAGGTTGATGACCTTGTAACCCAACGGTTTCAGGGCCGCTATGGTGCCGCGGGCGACATCGTCGACATATGTGAAGTCACGCTCCTGCGTTCCATCGCCCAGCACGGTGATGGGCTTTCCCTCGGCGATGGCCCTTATGAAGGCGAAGACGCTCATGTCGGGCCTGCCGGCCGGGCCATAGACTGTGAAATACCTGAGCACCGTGGCGTCGAGGCCGTGCAGATGGTGGTACGGGTAAACCAGCGTCTCCGCGGCCTTCTTGGACGAGCCGTACGGCGACAGCGGCTGGCTCGCCGCGCTGTCCTCTCTGAAAGGCGAGGGCGTGTCGTCGCCGTAAACTCCCGACGTCGACGCGAGAACGAACTTACCGACTCCGTACTCGCGGCACAGGTCCAGCAGGTTCAACGTGCCCAGGGTGTTCGTCGCGTAGTAGGCCCACGGGTCCTCGACACTGGCTCGAACCCCTGCTCGGGCCGCCAGGCTGACAACCGCCGAGAACGGGGCCCCGCGGGGGTCCGATCCATTGGCGAAGAGAGACCGCATCTGCTCGCGGTCCGACACGTCCACGCGCTTGAAGCTGTAGCCGGGGCGGGACTCCAGCCGCCGAAGGCGCCACTCCTTGACGCGCACGTCGTACGACCTGGTTACGTTGTCGGCGCCGACAACCGTCTCCCCCTGCTCCAGCAGGAGCCGGCAGACATGGTATCCGATAAAACCGGCGCTGCCGGTCACCAGAACGCTCATACGAATAGATTGGTCTCGGCCATAGTAACCTCGATAAGGGTCGCTGGGTTTAATTGCCGTCGTCGCCGCAGCCGCGTCCAGCTATGGGGCCGCTCGATCGCGACGACGGGCCTGATGTCTGACAGAGAAATGAGGAATAAGGTGGGAACGGCTTCGCCCTCCCAGCCATCTGCCGGGCTAACGCTTGGTCCTGTGGAGCGTCCTCGGAGCAGTGGCTACGACGAAGGACGCCCTTTATGTTGGCCCCGGCCCGTTCAGGCGTTGGCGGCCTGAGGCCCGAAGCCGCGGACCCACCGACCCTTGCCTCGGGTACGCCGGACTGCGCGGCTAGTGCTTGCCAGGTACTGATGGTCTTGCAAGGGTCTCAAGTGCTGCCACGGCACCTTGGCGGCAACCAGGCGACCCATGAACTGGAGCAGTACCCGGACTCGGTCCTCGGGGGACGCGGGCTCGTCGACTATTTCGGCGAGGTTGTCCATGGGGCCCGTTACGACGCGGACCTTCTGTCCGCGACGGAAGCGGGTCCATAGTCCTCCGCCACCGTCTATCGACTCTATGCGCTCGGCCAGCTGTGCGACCACCTGGTCGGGCACCGGCGGGGCAACGTCGTGGAACCTGACCCAGCCAGATACCCCGGGCAGTCGCCGAACCGAAGGCCAGCCCTCGGTTTCCGCGTCGAACCGCAGGAAAAGGTACCCCGGAAAGAGCGGTGCCTCGACGTGGCCGGAAGGGGGCCGTGGCACGCTCACGCTTGGCAGGAAGAACTCCAACCCCTCGTGTTCCAGCGATTCTGCCGCCTTGTACTCGGAGTGCGGCTTTGTCCTGATCAGGTACCAATGTCTGGGCATGTCACTCCCATCCCAGAGTCTGAGCCGTCATCATTCGTCGGTAGCGTCTTCCGCGGAGTCTTGGCTGTAGAGTGGCGTTACTATCCGATCGCGCGCCACGCCGGCACCAGCGAGTTCCTCGGTCCTGGCGTCGATGTCGGAGGGGAAGGCCACGATAACCTTTGCGTAGTCCGCGGGCACGATGGATCCGAGCGTCTTCACGGGGCTACCAAGGAAGTCACCCTTTGGTCCGTCTCCGTCGAATACGTCGATGCTGGTCAATCCCAGGTCCCGTAGGGCCAGGTACATTAGCTCGGCCAGCTCTGTGGAGCCGTATATCGCTATTCGGGACCGAGGGTCGGTGGCCAGGTCGCCCAGGTCGTCTCTCAACAGCATGCGCACTCTCTTGTAGTGGTCCCGGAAACGCTCCACGTACGAGAAGGTCAGCTGGGCCTTCCGGGAGAAGCCCGCCGGCGTCAGCGCGTATACCCAGCGCCTACATCCCACCCGCGTCGCGCGGATGTAGCCCTTTCTGATCAGATTGCGGAGAAGAAGGTTGGCCACGCCGAGGGCGATGCCGAGTCTGAGCGCCAGCCCACGCTGACTGACCTCAGGCGTGTCCTCGACCTCTTCCAGCAGGCGTAGCTCCCTGTAGGCCGCCCCTTCGAGCCCGTCATGTTGACCCTGTTTCTCCGTGGGCGTCGCCATTGTCAGCCTTGGCCTCCCATGGTCCGCCGGGGCCTGCTCCGCGATGTCACCCTGCACAGACGGGTATTGTTCGTCATACGAACGCATATGTCAAGTGGTCAGACGTGTTTACCCCCGTTGAAACCTCGCCTATAATTCGCCCAGCACGCGAATTACGGCGCGCTAGGAGCGATGCAGTGAGTTCGAAAGCGACCCAGGACCAGCTGTCAGCCGAGAGCCTGCTTCTGTTGGGAATCAGGACCGGCCTTGTACTGCTGCTGATCATGCCACTGATCGTGACCACCGAAACTCTCTTCCCATTCATCGTCGGGAAGTCGATCTTTGGCCGGGTCATCATCGAGACCGTCTTCGCTATGTGGCTGGTCGCTGCGATACTCTACCCTAAACATAGGCTGCCCCGTTCCTGGCTGCTGGCGGCCTTCGGCGTCTACGTGGCTGTGAACCTGCTGGCGGGTGTCACCGGCGTTAGCTTTCAGCGAAGCCTCTGGTCCACTTACGAGCGCATGCAGGGTATCGTGGACCTTGTCCACTGGCTGATGTTGACGACCGTTCTGGCCGCCGCGTTCAGGTCGATCTCTGACTGGCGGTTCCTGTTCAATGTCAATCTGGTCGTAAGCCTTCTGGTCGCCCTGCTCGGCGTGGCTGAACGGTATGAGATCAGCGTGACCGGATTTGATTACTTCCGTCCCGGCGCGCTGACCGGCAACCGGGTCGCCATCACGCTGGGCAACCCCACGTATGTCGGCGCCTACATGATGGTCAACGTGCTCATTGCCTTTGCTCTTCTGGCGCAGTCTTATGCGGTAAAACCGGTCCGGGCAGCATCAAGATTGGCGCGCCGCCGTCGTCGTAGGGACGCGGTCGGGCATCGCGTAGATTATTGGTTGATCGGGCTCCGCCTCTTCTGGGTCATATGCATCGCTCTGGACCTGTGGATCATCGCCCTCACGGGGAGCAGAGGAGCGGCCCTGGGGCTCGTCTCCGGGCTGGGGGCATTCGCCGTGGCTTACGCCGCTTGGGGGAAGATTAGCCTGATCAAGTATTCAGCCGCCGGCGTGGTGGCCGTACTCGTCGTCCTGGTCGTATTCATCGCTCTGGCCAGGAACTCTTCGCTGGTCGAGAGAGCCGCCGAATCCAGCGTCCTGATAGCCCGGCTGAGCTCCATCGGTCTTGGCGATCAAAGCATCGAGGGTCGATTCGATTCGGTCAAGACTGGAGTGGAGGGATTCGCCGCCAGGCCAATTCTCGGTTGGGGACCGGAGAACTACCTCGTCCCGTGGGGGCGATACTTTGGCGGGAAGGAACAGGAGTCCGCCACCTTCGACCAGGCGCACAACAAGGTGCTAGAGGAGCTGACGACCAAAGGGATCGTCGGCCTGCTCAGCTATCTGTCCCTCTGGGCGATAATGCTTGTCGTGCTCTACAGGCGCGCCAGGTGCGAGGAGGCTCACCGACAGCTGTTCATCCTCCTGCTGGCATCTGCTCTGGTCGGATACTTCGTGCAGAACCTGTTCCTTTTCGACACTCCCGCCACCGTGCTCCAGTTCATGCTGCTGTTCGCCTTCGCGGTATCCATTGAGGTCACGGAGACGGGCGGCTCGGTAAGGGATGCGAGCGGTGCCGAACAGAAGACGGCAATACTCTCGGGCCGGTGGTTGGGACCAGGACGCCTGGCGGCCTCGTGGCTAGACTCGGCGTGGGCCGGGCTGGGGACTGCTGCCACGAGGCTCCAGGAAGGCCGGTGGCGTGGTGCGATGCCGGTATCCTTTTTTGTGATTGCCTTGGGACTCCTGGCCAGCCTCTACTTTCTGAACTTCAAGCCGTACGACGCCGCTCGTACCGTGATCCAAGCCGGCAACCCGAATATCACCTGGGACCAGCGTCTGACTGTATTCGAAGAGTCCATGGATGCCTTCCCGCCGCTGGCCAACTACCCAAGGCAGATAATGTTGGACACGCTGTCGCGAGACTGGGACAACCTATCTGCGGACGAGGCACGTGCGGCGCTGATCAAGGTGGACGAAGCGGCCCTTCGGGCGCTCGAAGTCGAGCCTCGGAGCTGGCGCATGAGTACTAGTCTGGCCGAGCTTTACCTGCGTTCTTCGACCCTGGAGCCGGACAATCTGCCGGTGGCCCGCACCTACCTGGACAAGGCGCTGGAGCTTGCGCCTAATGTTTTCGAGGTTACGGAGCTCGAAGCGGAGTTCGAAAAGTCCGGGCCACGATGACGGCGCCACGTGAGTATCCAGCCGACCGGGCGCGCGTGTCTTAGGACGCGAGCTGGCGGGCCAGGTCGGATGGGGCGGTGACGGGCAGCCTGCACACGTAGTTCTCGCAAACGTAGGCCGTGGGCCTCCCGTCGATTAGCCCCCGTCCCTCCAGCAGGGGAAGCCCGGACACCGCGCCTCTACCATCATCGACTCCGAGGAACACGCGGTTGGGCAGGTACTCGCGGTACACCTCGGCTACGAGTGCCCTGGTGGCCTGCGCCCCCGGATCGCCGATGAGTGCGATCTCCTTGGGGCTCGATAGGTAGAAGTCCAGGGCTCCCAGCCAGTGGCCCGCACCGGAGGGCAGTCGGGACATCAGCTCGCGGACCGATCTTAACGACTCGGCCGCGCGGCGGTTGAGCTCGGTGTCACCGGTTATGATCGCGAGCCGGAGGAGCGCGTCGGTGGCCACGGAGCCTCCGCTGGGGATAGCGTTGTCGCTGACGTCCCTCGGCCTGACGATAAGCGCCTCATGGTCACGGCCGGTGTCGTACCACACACCGTCGCCCTCCTCCCAGAACAGGTCCACCATGCCGTGCCCCAGGGCAATCGCCTCTTCGAGCCAGCGCTGGTCTAACGTCGCCTCGTGGAGAGCGATAAGGCCGTCGATCAGGAAGGCGTAGTCTTCGAGGTAGCCGTTTAAGCTGGCTTTGCCTTCGCGGTACGTCCTGAGCAGCCGGTCACCGTTTCGTAGGTTATCCAGCAAGGATTTTGCGTTTTCGTTAGCTTTCGATACGTAGTCGGGACGTTCGAAAACCGCGCCCGCCTCGGCGAACGCACGGAGCATCAACCCGTTCCACGAGGTGAGGACCTTGTCATCCCGGCCGGGGTGAACGCGAGACTCCCTGGCTTGCAGCAGGGCGGCCCGGCTCCGCTGGACGAGCTCAATCAGCTCGGACTGCGGCATCCCTGCGTCCCTGGCTACTTTGTCGGCCGGCTCGTCCAGGTGCAGGATGCTGTGGCCTTCGAAGTTCCCGGTCCTCGTTACCCCGTAGAGACGGCTGAATATCTCGGCGTCCTCTTTCCCTAGAATGTCCGAGATCTCCTCGGGACGCCAGATAAAGAACTTTCCCTCGACGCCCTCGCTGTCCGCGTCCTGAGCTGAGTAGAACCCGCCGAGTGGGTCGGTCATCTCCCGTGCAACGTAGTCCAGCGTCTCCTCGACTATACGCCGGTAGAGCGGCTTTCCCGTCATCTGGAACGCGTGCAGGTAAAGCCGGGCCAGCAGCGCGTTGTCGTATAGCATCTTCTCGAAGTGGGGAACGAGCCAGTAGGTGTCGGTGGAGTAGCGGTGGAAGCCGCCGCCAAGCTGATCGTAGATGCCGCCATGCGCCATTTTTTCGAGAGTCAGTTCGACCATATCCAGGGCACTCGGACTCTCGAAACGGAGGTGATGCCGGATCAGGAACTCGTAGATCATTGGCTGCGGGAACTTGGGCTGGAGGCCGGTCCCGCCGTGCCGGTGATCGAACTGACTGGCGATGCCACTGTAGGCCTGGTGCAGGATGTCGACTGTCAACGGGTCCCGGCTCACGACGCCCGAGGAGGCCTGTCGTATATGGTCCACGAGCTTCTGCGTGGTTTGGACGACGTCTCCGCGATTCTCCCGGTAGGCGCGTGCCAGAGACTGGACCACTCTTGGAAAGCTAGGGAGTCCACCCCGCTCCTCGGGAGGGAAGTACGTTCCGCCGTAGAACGGCCTCCCGTCGGGCGTGAGGAACACGGTCATCGGCCAGCCGCCCTGGCCCGTCATCGCCTGTACGGCGGTCATGTATATTGAGTCCAGGTCCGGCCGCTCCTCCCGGTCGACCTTGATGGAGACGAAGTTCTCGTTCATCAGCGCCGCGATGTCCTCGTTCTCGAAGGACTCCCTCTCCATGACGTGGCACCAGTGGCAGGCGGAGTAGCCGATGCTCAGCAGGATCGGCTTGTCTTCGTTCCTTGCACGCTCCAGGGCCTCGGGGCCCCACGGGTACCAGTCCACCGGGTTATGGGCGTGTTGGAGGAGATACGGGCTCGTTTCGTTTATGAGTCTGTTTGGCATCTTTCTCGTTTTAGTTAAGCTTTCACCCGGAGCTACAGGCCCTGCATCCGGAGGGTCGAAACCGTCTGGGATTTCAGGTCGGCGATGCGAATTGCGTGGTTGTTGGTGTCGGCTATGTACAGGGTGTCACCGGCGACACTGAGCCCGCCGGGCTCGTGGAACGTAGCCGCTGAAGCCGTGCCGTCGATGTGGCCGCCGTCGCCGCTTCCTAAGAGCGTGGACACACCCCTGGTGTCTGGGAAGACCTTCTTGACCTTGTTGTTGTAGGTGTCCGTGATGAACAGCACCCCGTCGTGGACGTCGACGCCCAGGGGGTGCTGGAGCCTCACGTCGTCGCCGGCGCCGTCTACGTCGCCGAAGGTGAAGAGGTCGAGGCCGGCGATGGTGGATACCCTGCCGTCGGGGTCGAGGTCCGCCGTGCGCACAGAGCTGGTCTCGCTGTCAGTGAAGTACAGCCTCTCGCCGTCGGTCGCGATGCCGCTGGGCTGGGCGAGCTGGGCGTGGTCCAGCGGCCCGTCAACGATGCGCTCCCGGCCGTTGCCGGCGTACGGCCGGACCTCGCTGGTCGCCAGGTCCAGACGCCACAGCTGGTGGAAGCCGGCCATCGCTATGTACAGGTTGCCGTCGTTGAGGGCCAGGTCCCATGGGGAGTTCAGGCTAGTCGAGGGTCCGTCGCCGCCGCCGTGGAACGTTACGGCCTGTTCGCCGGCGCCGGCCAGGGTCCGAACCTGCTTATTCACCAGGTCTACGGCCCGAACGGCGTGGTTCTTGGTGTCCGCGACGTATAGTGTCTCGCCGTCGAGGGCCATACCCTGGGGGTCGTAGAAGGAGCATCGGTCGAAAGAGCCGTCGTCGAAGCCCTGATTGCCACTGCCGACAATGTCGGTTACCTGGCCTTCAAGCGAGGCGACTACGATGCGGCTGTGGTTGGAGTCGGCGACGAACAAGCGGCCCGAGACCTGATCGGCGAGCACCTTGCCCGGGAACGACAGGGGCCCGTCGCGCTCCTTGTCACGCTCGGGTTTGAAGGTCAGCGGCGTCCTGTCTATCAAGCCGCGGGAGTCGGACTGGGCGACCATGTCGGCCAGCACGCGATCGATGGCGTCGTACTGTATCTCGCCCTCGTGTTTGCCCAGGATGTTGCCTTCGGGGTCGATGAACATGAAGCTGGGCCATGCACGGACGCCGTAGCTCTTCCAAACGTTGAAATCGCTGTCGTTGACGACGGGATGCTCGATCTCGTAGCGCAAAACGGCCTGTCGCAGGTTAGCCGTGTCCTTTTCACCGGTGAACTTGGCGGAATGGACGCCTACGACGGCGAGCTCGTCCGAATACTTTTGCTCCAGTTTCCGCAACTGCGGAAATACGTGCATGCAGTTGATTCAGCAGTAGGTC
>CAZGRI010000040.1:0-264 GCA_964528205.1 uncultured Dehalococcoidia bacterium
GGTAGGGGGTTCGAGTCCCCCCAGCTCCACCAGTCGTAACTTTCCCACACCAATGTTTGGAGTCCTTCTTCGAGATCTCTCTCAGCGGTGATTAGCGCCCGGGCGTCGATCATCAACCGGTAGGCGCCAACTTGCCGAACCTGGCATTCTGCAAGTTCACCTCGGCCTTTCCAGAGGCGTGCGCGTGCCGCTATCATAGCTGTCGGGACAACCCCACCGTGAGGGACAGATGACAACCAGCCGTCCACGCAACTCGCAATCGAC
>CAZGRI010000040.1:274-15819 GCA_964528205.1 uncultured Dehalococcoidia bacterium
GGAAAGCCGACCTACACCATCTGGCCAGGGAAATGCCACGACTGCACCCCAATCTCTACTTTCACGTTAGTCAGGACGACTTTCGAGATGCGGTCAATAATCTAGAGTTGGAGATACCCTCCCTTAGTCACGATCAGATGATCGTAGAGCTGATGCGCCTGCTAGCCCTCATTAGCTCCGGCGGACGAGATGGCCACACGCACCTTTCGCTCGATAATGCCGGTTTTCGAGTCTGCCCGCTGCAGTTTTACCTTTTCAGCGATGGAGCGTTCGTGGTCGCAGCGACCGAACAGTATCGAGAAGCCATAGGTCAGCGGTTGACAGGAGTGGGCGGTTTCGACGTCGCGGACGTGCTCCGTCTGTTGGATCCTCTTATACCACGCGATAACGACTGGACCGTCAAGAGCAGACTCCCGTTGCTGCTGGTGATCCCGGAGGTCATGCAAGCCCTCGGTATCATCGCCGATGCGAGACGGCCAGAGCTAACCCTTCGGGACGCCCACGGGGAGGTATCCACGCTTACCGCTCAGCCCGCTGACGGAAGAAGCGGATTTCGCCAGGGAGTGTCTCCAGGAAGACTACCCGAAAGGCCCGATACTATGTACCTAGGCAACCTCGCCAATGAGTTCTGGCTCAGGTTTCTAGAAGAGTCGAACAGCCTGTACATTCAGTACAACAACGTGCGGCGACAAACCCGCTCGGGCGAGACGATGCCACAGTTCAGTAGCCGCGTAGAAGAGGAGATACGATCACGAGGACCCAACCGTGTGATCGTTGACGTTCGCCACAACCCCGGAGGCGACAACACGACATACGCTCCGTTGATCGATGTGCTGCGGCGCAATCAATCCATCAATCAACCCGATGGGCTCTTCTTGATCACCGGGCGGGCTACGTTCTCAGCCGCCGGAAACTTCGTTACGGAAATGGAGCGCGCCACAAACGTAACGCTGGTAGGTGAGCCGACGGGGGGCAGCCCGAACCAGTACGGGGATACTGTCTCGGTTATCCTGCCCAACTCCGGCCTCGAGGCACGGGTGGCGTCTATCTACTGGCAGAAGAGCGCGCCGGACGACATGCGTCTCACCCACGAACCGGATATCGCGGTCGACCTAGCGTCCGGAGACTACTTCGGTGGTCGAGACCCTGCGTTAGATGCGATCTTATCTGGGGCAGACTGAGCGGGTGGGAGATCTTTGATGAGTAGCGATCACGCCGGTGTCGTCGTTCCGCCCCCACTGACTTACGTACCTCCACTCGTGGCAGGCGTACTCGTGCATTTCTTGTGGATGCCGCTGAGATTCCTCCCGGGGTGGTGGATGGGCCGCCGTCGGATGGCCGCTGGTCCTCGCAGGGGTCCTGCTGTCTGCATGGTCGCTTAGGACGATGTTTCGCGCAGGCGTAGACCCCGATCCTTGCGGGCCGACTACTGCCATCGTGTCCACGGGACCTTTCGCGCGAAGCCGCAATCCCATCTACGTCTCGTTTAACGTGGTCTATGTGGGCGTCGCATTCGTCGTGAACACGGTCTGGCTGACGGCTTTCTTGCCGATCGGAATCACCTTAGTGTACTACGGCGTGATCGCTCGCGAGGAGAGCTACCTGGAGAGGGAATTCGGCGACCAGTATCGCCACTACAAGGCCAGGGTCCGTCGCTGGGTGTAGGAAGGCCCACTCCGAGCGTACCCAGGTATAACACGGCGCCTTCACTTGCCGGACCTGGCCCAAGCAGCAGCTATTTGAGCCTCGGTCTTGGGACGCCGTGACCCGGGAGCGGAATGGTTAGACGTAAGGCCAGGCGTTCACTTCTCCAACCACTAGGCAGAATCGCGACTTTTGGTGCAAAGCCCCCCGGGGGAGAGGGAATTCCAAGCCACCCTCGCCACGACGAGGATGAGTGCCAGACAGAACCCTTCAGCGGGAAGAGGACATCTAACACAACCAGATACCACACTCCGACTCCACTCCGACTCCGTCGCATCGCCTGCAGGAGGAGCAAATGGCAACCGTAAGGGCAAGGCTGACGTGGGGCGCCGTCGCGCTCGGCGTCGCCGCGATAGCCGCGGTTGCCTGCGGCGGCTCGACCGAGGTGGAAACGCCTACGCCGGAGCCGACCACCGTCGTGGCCACGCAGGTTGCGGGGGATGGTCAGGAGGCGATGCAAGCGTACGCGGATGACGTCCGAGCCATCAGCGAGCGTATCGAGGTCGAGAGACGGCAGATCTTTGACCGGCCACCTGGCCCGGCCGGAGAGCTGGCGGAGCTAGCGGAGGCCCTGCCACAGGCGATCGAAAGGGTCACGGTCGAGATCGCCGCACTGGAAGCGCTGAACGTGCCAGAGGAGTACACGGCGGACCACGAGTACGCAATCGCGTTTCTTCGAGAGCAGATCGCGCTGTTGCGCCGTCAGCTCCAGGCGGTCGAGGCCCGGGACGAGCTCGTTTTGCGAGGGCTCAGGGTCGAGTCTGACCAACTCGCACGGAACCTGATGAGCGATCTCTCCGAGTCGTTCCGCGAGTTCTTCCTGGTGTCGGAGGAGGCGATCGAGGCGGGCGAGGTCTTCGGGGACCTGAACGACGAGGAGTCGGCCTACCTCGACACCGTCAGCGCGGGCTTCGAGGAGTTTGGCAAGCGCAATGCCGTCTTCGGACAGACGCTGTCCCGCCAGTATTCGGATACGCAGGCGCTGCTGGAGGCCCTGAAAGGAGCTGGAGCCGGTACCGCATTCGAGGCGGTCCTAAACGTCATCGAACAGGCCGAACCGCCACCTCGTTTCGAAAAAGACCATGAGCTTCTACTCACCTACCTGGACGTCGCTGTCCGAATGGACCGCCGGATCGGCCAGGCGATCGAGGAGGGCGACGCGGTAAAGTTCGTGGTGTCGAACTTCGGGATCTTCAGTGACGAAGCGAGCGTCCGTGCGGGCCTCGACATGTCGCCCCAGGTACGCGGTATCGCGATGCCTTTCGGCTCCGCATTGCGACCTCCCGGGCCGGATATCCTGGACGGCGGCTATCGGGAGCGCGTACACGGTGTTCTGCGTGAGCTCGGCTTCCGGTTCCCCGCCGCCGGCCCCGACTACCTGGCCTTCAATCTCCTGCCCGAGGACGCCTACCAAGTGATTGTTCAGACCGCTCCCGGCCTCATCGAGACCGTAGAGAACGCGCTGGAGGATATCTCTGCACTGTCGCCTCCTGGCGAGCTTAGCGGCGACCATGACCGTCTCGTGGCCTATCTCGAGGAAACGATCGCCTCGCAACAGGCGATCGTCGCGGCCGCGACGGCAGAAGACCTGAGTGCCGTGCGAGATCGGATGTCCCGGACTCGGACCCTCTTCTGCGAGGCGGCCAAGGCTTTCTCGGAAACGATGAGGCCGGTCGTGTCGGTGCTGTTGGACGATGAGCATCCGGCCTGCGGGCCGCCGCCTCCGCCCAGATAGGGGGCGCCTACCCGCCGGGACGGCCCGGGCGCCAGTCGGGGTCGGTGAGGGGGACATTGAGCCACGATATGATCTGGCGCAGCTTATCATAGGCCCGCAGCCTCTCGTCGTCGGTGCCCGCCGCCTCGGCCTCGTCCACGGTCTCCGCCATTATGCGGACCATGTCGGGGCCTATCTCCATGAGTGCAGTGCTGCCTGAGGCGGCCCACTTGACCAGAATGTATCGGACTATGGCGCCGATGGGAATGCCCAGGCTTCGGTTCATCCTCTCGATGGTGGGCATGGGGTCCACCTGAGAGTGCATCTGGACCTCTTTCTTGAAGTTGGCGTCTTTGTCGGATTCGTCCCACGGCCAGTCGAAGACCTCGAGAGTCACCGTGCGGGGCTGCTGGTCCTTGCTCATTTTCGGCTCCTCGGTTAGGTGGTCGAATAGCAACCCATCGGCTGTGTGGCCTGTTCGTGAAATCAGCGTCAGTAGCCGGGCGCGGGCCACTCGAAGGCCAGGGTGGCGTAGCGAACGAAGACGGCCCCGCCGGGCCGGGCCAATGGCCCGTTGACGGCCAGCAGCGCAATGGTGTGTTTGTCGCCGGGATGCGGGTCGGCGGTGACGACGACCCGGTGCGGCACGTTGAATCCCTGCACGCTGCCCTTTTCCAGGTCGATCTCGCCGTCGATCCACACCTCGCCATAGTCGTCGATACAGGTCTCCAGCAGGCACCGCGAGCCGGCGATCTCCTTGCCCTCGACCGTGGCCGGCAGGGTGACTTCGATGCGGTACCAGATGAACGAAAAGCCTCTGGACCTCCACCGCTCAAGGTCCTCCGGCGGGTCCCACGTCGAATCGTCGTAGTCGGGCAGGCGCGCCGAGCTTCCGGCCATCTGCGAGACGAGGCCCTCGTTGGGCTCGCCGGGGACCAGGCCCGGAGCGAAGCGCCACCGGCCTCCGAGGGCTTTCAAGTCATCGGGATTCTGAAGGTCCAACGTCTCTCTCGGCATGGACTTCCCCTCCTGTGAATCGGGCGTTTCATCTTTGCCGTGTATTATCGTCGTTTGCCACAGGACAGTGCAAAGGGTGAGCCGTCGAGTGATTTCACAACGCTTCTGGATTCCGGCTTTCGCCGGAACGACGGGTCCTTCCTCATACAGGCGGCCAGATCGTGGGCCGCCATCCGGCGGTGGGTGTAGTATATTGCGCGACGAGGAGGCCCGCATGGATGTTGACGAGATACGGCATATCGGCGTGATAGGTGCCGGGCTGATGGGACACGGTATCGCCCTGGAGTTCGCGCTGGCGGGCTACCGAGTGACCTTGAACGACGTCTCCGACGAAATGCTGTCGGACGCCATGGACAGCATAGCCGTCGACCTGGACATGCTTCGGGAGATGGGCCTGGCGACCGCGACTCAGACAGCACCTGTACCCGAGCGAATTTGGACGACCATCTCACTGGAGGACGCGGTGGCCGATGCGGACTTCGTCGTAGAGGCGGTCACGGAGGACCTGTCCGTCAAGGAGGACGTGTTCGCCCAGCTCGACATGCATAGCCCGGAACGCACGATCCTGGCTTCCAACTCCTCTACGCTTATGCCCAGCCGTATGGCCAGGGCGACAGACCGGCCCGATCGCGTACTGGTCACCCACTACTTCAATCCGCCGTACCTCGTGCCTGTAGTGGAGATAGTCGGATCGCCGGAGACCTCGGACGAGACCATCGAGATCGCCCGACGCCTCCTCTCGAAAGCCGGAAAGCGCTCGGTGGTGTTGAAGAAGGAAGCACCGGGGTTCATCGTGAACCGTCTGCAGATCGCGCTCATGCGCGAGGCGCTCTCCATCGTAGAGCAGGGTATCGCCAGCGCCGAGGACATCGACGTCGTGGTGAGGAACAGCTTTGGAAGGCGCCTGGCTGTGGCGGGACCGTTCGAGGTGTTCGAGTCGGCGGGCCTCGACGTCGTGCTCGCCATGATGGACCAGCTCCTGCCTCAGATAGAGTCAAGTACCGAGGTGCCGCCCGTCGTGCGCGAGATGGTGTCGCGGGGCGACCTGGGCATCAAGACGGGGAAGGGCTTCTACGAGTGGACGCCGGAGTCGGGCGCCGCGCTAAGGCGAAGGATCGCGGAGGCGCTGGTGGCTGTGGAGCGGCTGTCGGAATCGGATGGGGCCCGGGACCACGAGGGCTGAGATACTGGAGGAGACTAATGGATGTCTATGAGTGCGTCAGGGACCGGCGGACCGTCCGGAGCTACAAGCCCGACCCCGTGCCCCGGTCAGTGACCGACAAGATCCTGCGAGCGGGGCGCTGGGCCCCCAGCTCTCAGAACCAGCAGCCCTGGCACTTCATCGTGGTCGAGGGCACGGAGACGCTCAGGGAGCTCGGCGAGATAGCGGCCAGCGGGCGCTTTGTCGCCGACGCGCCCCTGGTCATAGCCATCGCAATGGAGAACGCCCACAGGCCCGAGTTGGACGCCGGCCGGGCCCTGCAACAGATGGAGCTGGTGGCCTGGGACGAGGGCCTCGGCACATGTTTCGTCGGACTTCGTGACGAAGATCAGAACCGGCGTGTCAAGGCGCTCCTGGGGGTGCCCGATGGCATGGAGCTGGTCACGTTGCTCCCCTTCGGCTACCGGACGGACTCCGGTGAAGGCCGGGGCAAGCGGCGTAAGCCGCTGTCGCAGATCGCTCACAGCGAGCGGTTCGGGCAGGCTTACGGCGCGGGCTGATCCAGGCGGGTCTGGCCCTGCCACAGCCCGAGGTCGGGAAGCCCCGGTAGGACCTCTTTGGCCAGGAGCTCCAAGGAGCGGTGCGCCTTGTTCGTGTCACGGCCCCAATCGCTGGTCTGGACCAGGAGTGTCCCGAACCCCCCGGAGTCCTCGTAGACCTTCCTGATCTTTTCCGTGCACTCCTCCGGATCGCCGACGATCCAGAAGTTCTCCATCATGTACTCCGGCGTGACCGCCTCATCAGGCATCTCGGGATCGACCTTATATATGTCGAGCCCCCGTGGGCCGTTGCCGATCAGCTTCTGCCAGTACTGCACGAAGTCGCGACCGAAGGGGCCGTTCATCGCGTCCTCCCGGGCTTTATTGGAGTCCTCGGCAATATAGACCTCTCTGGCCACTCGCCAGTCGGCCCTGGACGGCTTTAGGCCGGACCTCTCGGCTCCTCTCTCGACCGAGCCCCAGGTGTCGGCCAGGAACGAAGGGTGGACCAGTCCGCCGCTCATCGGTATCCAGCCCCTCTCCCCGGCGAGCTCCAACGTCTCGGACCGCGGACTGGTGCCGGCGACGGCGATGGGCGGGTGTGGCTGCTGGTAGGGCATCATGTGGAAACCGACCTCCCAGTGGGAGCGGTCCTCGGGCCGCCTTATCTTGAAGAACCTGCCGTCGTGGTCGAATGGGCCCTCGTCCCATAGCCGGATGATTGCCTCGACGCACTCCATCATCCGCTCGCGGAGGCTTCCGGCCTCGGTATCGATGTCGAACATCTCCAGGTCGCTGTCCCCTCCACCGGCGCCGATGCCGAAGTAGAGCCGTCCTTTGGCCAGGTGGTCCAGCATGGCGATGCGGTGGGCCACGTGTATGGGGTGGTGGAAGTGAAGCAGAGAGACGCCCGTGCCGAAAGCCATGTTCTCGGTCACTCCCAGCGCTCTCGCGATGAACAGCTCGGGACTGGGCATGTTCTCCCAGGGCAGCAGAAAGTGCTCGCCGATCCACGCCTCCTTGATCCCAAGGCCGTCCGCGAGGGCCACTAGCGCCAGGTCCTCGTCATAGGTCTCCCAGTGGGGCCGGTCGGGTGGATGTAACGGCATCATGAAGATCCCAAGTCTCACGGCTGGCCTCCGTCGTTGTAGTTGTGACCGTCCCCGGGCGGGTGTCCAAGGGTGCGTAGTTGTACCAGACGGTGCGGCCGTTCAAGCTACTTAGCCCGCACACATCGTGTTGGTCAATACGGACACCGGTGTTAGAATCGCGTCGGAGGTGGGCCATGATCAGCGACACGAGCAACCCCCTGCGGATGGCCGTCTACGGGACCAAGCACAGCCACAGTGCCGGGGTGACCAGCACGATGCTGGCCAACGAGGACATCGAGGTCGTGGGGGTCTACGAGCCCGATCGTGAGAGACGGTGGGAGCTCGAAGCCTCCGGGACGTCGCCCTGGTCCGACCTGACCTGGATCGACCACAAGTCCGACATACTGGACGATCCCTCCATCGCGGCCATCGCGTCGGAGGGGGCCAATATCGAGAGTCTCGACCACACCGAAGAGATCGTCGCCGCGGGCAAGCACGTGCTGTACGACAAACCGGCCGGCGACGACTACGCAAGATTCGAGAGGATCGTCGCCACGGCTCGCGAGCGGGGCCTGCTGGTGCAGCTTGGCTACATGTGGAGGTATCACGACGGCCTCAAGCGGATCGCGGACTGGGCGAGATCGGGCTTCCTGGGCGAAGTATTCTCCATAAGAGCCCATCTGTCGACCAACATCCCTCGGGAGAGCCAGGACCCGAGCAAGGTCCCGGCCGGCGGTGTCTTCTACGATCTCGCCAGTCACATGCTGGACCAGATCGTGTGGACGCTGGGACGGCCATCCAGGGTCACGAGCTTCCTGCGGGAGGATGTGAACATGACCAATGGGTTTGCGACCAATTCGCTGGGCGTGTTCGAGTACGACGACGCCATGGCGATCGTGGACATCGCGGCCATGGAGCCTCGGCCCGTAGCCCGGCGCTACGAGGTCTACGGCACCGCCGGCTCGGCGATCATCGAGCCCATCGAGCCGGCGGGACCCATACGGCTGGCGTTGACGGAGCCGCGGGGCGAGTATCCGGCGGGCGTTTCGCTAGTCGACGTCGAGGACCGGCCCAGGTACGTCGCCGGCCTGGCCGCCTTCATCCAAGACATCCGGGGCGAAAAGGAACCCGACCGGTCCCTGGACCACGAGCTCCTGGTCCAGGAGACCCTGTTGAGAGCGACGGGAAGCGTTTCGTCGTAGCCTCGGCCTTCAGACCGGCCACTTGAAGCTGGCTCACGTCTGCCATATTATGGTGCCGATTGAGTGGAGGGGGGAAGAGGCGGTGAAGCGAAACACCTTCGTCTCGTGAGCTAATCTCACCAACCTCACGGCTCAGCGCCAATAAGCGTCAGGGGAATCGAGACAATGAGATACCTGAAGACCATAGGGTTAAACAGCAACCAGCCCATCGGCAGGGGCTTTAATTACCCCTACGACACGGCGTTCAGCAGCGACGGCCGCATGTTCGTACTGAACAGGTCCAACGGCCCGCGGGTCCACATGTGCACGTTCGACGAGGAGTGGCTGGGTGATTTTGGGGCCGGACCGAGCGCCGCGCAGAGCCTGGCGCCTGACCGAGAGAGAGGCGGCGACGATAAGCTCGAGGTGCCCACGGCGCTGGCGTTCAACGGCGAGGACCTGCTGTTCGTGACCGACGAGGCGCTGAACGAGATCAAGGTGTACGACGACCGCGGAGGTTTCGTCCGAAAGATTGGGACAGACCTGGACAACGGCGAGAGCCTTGGCGGGCCGTCGGGCATTGCCATCGATGGCGAGGACAATCTGTACGTCGTCGAGCAGAACAACAACCGTGTCCACAAGCTGAGCTCGGAGGGCGAGTCGATCCTCACCTGGGGCGAAGAGGGCGCAGGAGAAGGGCAGTTCAACCTGCCCTGGGGAGTGGGCCTGGACCCCGAGAACAACGTCTATGTGGCGGACTGGAGGAACGATAGGATTCAGAAATTTACACCCGACGGAGAGTTCCTCGCAGTCTTCGGTGAGTCGGGTGATGGCGAGGGCCAGTTTCACCGCCCCTCGTCGCTCTCGATCGACAGTGAGGGGTTCATGTACATAGCCGACTGGGGCAACGAGCGCGTGCAGATACTCAGCCCCGACGGCTCGTTCCACCAGATGCTTCACGGGGAGGCCACTCTGTCGAAGTGGGCTTTGGAGTGGCTGGAGGTCAACCAGGACGAGTTCGAACTCCGTAAGGGATCGGACCTGGCGGTCACCGACCTGCCGCCCGACCAGGTGACACCCTACTACGTCGGCTCCCAGACCGAGCACCTTTTCTGGGGCCCGGTATCGGTCAAGCTCGATGCCGAGGACCGCATGTACGTGGCCGAGCACAGCCGCCACCGGATCCAGATCTACGAGAAGGATTAGAACAGCCAGTTGACAGGCTAGTACGGTTCAAGACTATGCCTGTCATTCTGATGAGTCGGGACGAAGAAGAACCTGGTGGGGGGACGCCGCATACTTGGTCGCGCGGTCAGCCCCTCCAGATTCTTCACTCCGTATCAGAATGACAGGCTCTGAGGGGTCGACTGGAATATGCCTTGCCTCTTTGATACGCGGCTCGTGAATCAACACGAGGGATAAACCGACAACACAGAGAACTAGCACAGGAGGAACGGCCATGAGTTCTCACGAGCGAATGCTAATCGCCCATCTGGCCAGGAGGGCCGGCTTCGGGGCCACGCCCGACGAGCTGGACAGGTATGTCGAAAAAGGCTACGAGGCCCTGGTCGAGGAGTTCCTACACCCGACGGACTCTCAGCACGCGCCCGACGATCTGATATTTCGTCGCTTCGTGAACCTGCACCCGAACCAGGGCCCCCTGGCCAAGTACTGGGGCTTCAGGATGATATCGACGACGTCCCCCCTCGAGGAGAAGATCGCGCTCTTATGGAAAAGCGTGTTCGCGACGGGCTACATCAAGAACAACCACGGCAAGGCTCTGATGAACCAGGTCGACATGTTCCGGGAGTACGGCCTCGGACGGTTCGACGGGCTGCTCGTCGAGCTGTCGAAGGACCCGGCCATGATCATATGGCTGGACAACCACGAGAACCACGAGGGGGCCATCAACGAGAACTACGGCCGGGAGATCATGGAGCTGTTCTCAATGGGTGTGGGTAACTACACAGAGGACGACATCAAGGAGTGCGCCCGCGCATTCACCGGCTGGACGATGCGAAACGCCGAATACATGGCCATGATGTCCCAGAAGGACTCGATATGGCCGTACGGCAGGATAAATCGCCATTTCGAGTTTCGCGCCCACGACCATGACGATGGGGAGAAGGTGTTCCTGGGCGAGAGAGGGAGATTCAACGGGGAGGACGTGATCCACATAGTGTGCCGCCAGCCGACGACGGCCAGGTTCGTAGCCCGGCATCTCTATAACTACTTCGTGGCGGACGAGGTGCCAGTCCCGCAGTGGAACAATATCCCGCCCAGGGACTCCGAGGCCATCGAGGTCCTTTCGCAGGCCTATGTGGATTCGGGACACGAGGTCCGCTCGATGCTCCGGGTACTGTTCAACTCGGACTTTTTCAAGGAGGCCCATCTTGCCAGGGTCAAGAGTCCGACTGAACTGGTGATTGGCACTCTGCGGATGACGGGCGAGTTCAGGGAGCCCGTGGCCGGTGACCTAGGGGTCGATGAGGCGATGGCGGAGACCGGTTTCATGGGGCAGGACCTCATGAATCCGCCGTCGGTCGAGGGGTGGCACACTGGAGAGGAGTGGATCGACAGTGGGGCCCTGGTGGACCGGGTGAACTTCGCGGCCAAGCACTTCGCGGACGTGAGCAATCCCGGGGTGAGAGAGATGGTGGACCGGATCGTTCGGGAGTGCAGTGACGTACGATCCCCGAACGAGCTGGTCGACACCTGCCTGGACATCGTTGGGCCGATGGCCGTCTCGAGTGAAACCAGGGACTCGCTGACAGAGATCGCCTCCGGGGCGGGCGATGCGATTCAAGGCAATGGGCACAGCAACGGGCACTCAGGAAACGGAGAAGACGAGCAGCGGATCGTCGACGTACTCAAAATGATAGTGTCCAGCAGGGAGTACCAGCTCTGCTGATAGGCAGGGCCAAAGACTATCTCAAAAGGCAGGCGCGGTCGACCCTCCCGCCTACCCTCGAAGGATTTTTGTTACTGGAGGCATATCCCCTAAGGCCCCCTGCCAAAGTCCCGACTCGTCGGAATCTGGACTCCCCGACGACGGGTTTCCGGGCAGTTTCTTCACGGTCGAATGGCCGGTGTACACGGTGCAATCACCAGGATGTGGTAACGTATTGCTTACACTTGGTTCACACGAACCATTATCGAGGGGTGCCGGCATGACGACGGTCCAGTCAAAGCACGAGGTTGCGCTGATGGCGCATCTTCTGAGGCGGGCCGGCTTCGGCGCCACGCCCGGCGAGCTCGACAGGGCGGTCGAGATGGGCTACGAGGCCACCGTCGAGGAGCTGCTCAACCCCGCGGGTCCGGACATCCTACCGGACGACCTCATCCAGCGATACCACGTGGACCAGTCCGATTTACGCAGCTCTGTAGGGGCGACGTCGCGCTGGATCTACCGCATGGTGAAGACCGACTCCCCGCTGCGCGAGAAGATGTGCCTGTTCTGGCACAGGGTCTTCGCAACCGCAGCGACAAAGCTCATTCAGGCGAGGGTCGTCTACAACCAGATAGAGATGTTTCGCCAGTACGGTATGGGGAGCTTCAAGGACCTGCTGATCGAGCTGTCCAGGGACCCGGCGATGATAGTCTGGCTCGACAACCAGGACAACCACAACGGGTCGATAAACGAGAACTACGGCCGCGAGCTGCTGGAGCTGTTCTCGATGGGGGTGGGGAACTACAGCGAGGACGACATCAAGGAGTGCGCCAGGGCGTTCACCGGCTGGCGCGTGGTCAATCCCGACTACATGTCGATCAAGATGCGGAACAACACGGACAGGCCGTACGGCTACATCTCATGGCAGTACGAATACGACGACGAAGACCACGACCACGGCCAAAAGACCCTCCTGGGCGAGACGGGTGACCTCAATGGCGAGGACGCCGTCGCCATTATCTGCAAGCAGCCACCGACGCCCCGGTTCATAGCTCGCCACCTCTACCACTTCTTCGTGGCCGACGAGCTGCCGGTCCCTCAGTGGCCCCACACACCACCCAGGGACGCCGAGGCCGTCGAGATGATGACCGACGCATACTTGCGGTCCGACTACAGCATCAAGGAGATGCTGAGGACGCTGTTCAACTCCGACTTCTTCAAGTCGGAAACGGCCAGGTTCGCCAGGATCAAGAGCCCCGCCGAGATGGTGGTGGGGACCATGAGGCTGGCCGGTGGCGTGGAGCTACCGTCTGAGGACACCTACGCGGCGACCGCTACATGCGCGAACATGGGACAGACCCTTATGGCCCCTCCAAGCGTGGAGGGCTGGCAGGGCGGCCAGGAGTGGATCAACACCGGCGCGTACGTGCACCGGGTCAACTTCGCCAGCCGCGTCCTCAACGACCCCGATAGGCCCGGCATCAGGGCAATCATCGACCGCATACGCGACGCCGCAGGGGCCGGGAGCATCTCCCCGGCGAGGCTGGTGGACCTGTGCATCGAGATCCTGGGCCCGCTCGAGGTCCTGGACAGCACTCACAGCGGTCTGGCCGACTACGCCTCCAAGTACGGCGACCTGAGCTTCGAGGACCCACAGTCGGCCGCCGAGGCCGACAAGGCGGTGGTCGCGATATTGCAGCTCCTGGTGACGACCCAGGACTACCAGATAGTGTAAAAACGGGGATCTTGCTGAAATGACGACGACCGCTTTCAAGCTGCGCCATCTGGACACGGTTGGCTTCGCCGCCGACCAGGGCGGCCGCGGCTTCCACCTGCCGACCGCCATCGCGATCAGGGGCGACGGTCGCATATTCGTCGCCAGCCGCAGCAACACGGCGGCACTCAATATCGTGGGTATCCAGATGGTAACCCGCGACCACGGCTTCTTCGGTCAGATCGGCGGATACGGCCGAGAGCCCGGCCAGATGGTGTGGCCCACCGCTCTTACGATCGACAGCAGGGACAACCTCTATCTCTCTGACGACTACCTGCACCGGATCACTGTATACGACAGAGAGGGGGACCTGGTGACCACCTGGGGAACGAAGGGAAGCGGAGACGGAGAGTTCGACGGACCGTCGGGCCTGGCGGTGGATGGAGACGACAATCTGATAGTGGTCGACCACAGGAACCACAGGGTCCAGAGGTTCACGACCAACGGGCAGTTTCTGGACCAGTGGGGCTCCTTCGGCAAAGGCGACGGCGAGTTCAACCTGCCGTGGGGCATCACCCGCGACGCCGACGGCTATCTGTACATAGCCGACTGGAGGAACGATCGCGTCCAGAAGCTCACGCCCGAAGGCGGGTTCGTGGCCGCATGGGGCAGCTCGGGCGACGGCGACGGCCAGTTTAACCGGCCGTCAAGCGTCGCAGTGGACTCCGACGGCAACATATTCGTGGCCGACTGGGGCAACCAGAGGGTCCAGGTCCTCGACAGTGAGGGCAACTTCCTTCTCAAGCTCAGGGGCGAGGCCGTGCTGTCGCCGTGGGCGCAGGAGTACCTGGAGGCCCAGGCCGACGAGAACGAGGCCCGGTCCAAGTTCGTTCCCGTTTTCGAGGTCGACACCGACGACCCCAGCGAGGTCTCGGCCAGAATCGAGCCCTACTTCTGGGACCCCGTGACGGTCGTGCTGGACGACGAGGACAGGGCTTACGTCCTGGAGATCTGTCGCAACCGGTTTCAGATATACGAGAGGGCTTAATCAAAGCCTCAGAACGCCTAACATAACTGTAGGTTTGGTTAGAGGCTCTTAGATTGGTGACTTCGGCGTAAGGCAGAGACGCTAGAGGAGAACCTAGTCATGGGAGAGGGAAAGAACCGCAAGATCGTCGTTGTCCAGCTCTCGGGAGGGAACGACTACCTGAACTGCGTCGTACCATACACCGACCCGCTCTACTGGGACGGCCGGCCGAACGTGCACGTCGCCGAAGACGAGGTCCTCCCCATCGACAACGGACTGGGCCTCAACCCAGCGATGCATCCCATCAAAGACCTGTACGACCAGGGCAAGGTCGCCATCGTCCACGGTGTGGGATACCCCGTCCCCAACCGCTCGCACTTCCGCTCGATGGACGTCTGGCACACGGCGGAGCCCACCAAAGTCGGCGACGAGGGGTGGCTCGGCAACGCCGTCAAGCAGATGCATCCCGATGGCGAGAACGTCGTTGCGGCCGTCAACTTCGGCGCCGCGCTACCACGGGCGCTGGTGGCCCAGGGCGCGCCCGTGGCCTCGGTCACCGACCTGGACTCCTACGGGCTGATGACCGACATGAACGGCGACGGCCAGCGCGCCGAGGCCCTGGAGGCGTTCAGAAACATATACACACAGGCCATCGGCAGCGGCCCCGTGATGGACTTCCTAAGCCAGACCGGACTGGACGCGCTGAGAGGCGCGGATATCCTCGGTACGGTGACTCAGCGGTACTCCTCCGGCATCGAGTATGGCTCGGACCCCTTCGCTAAGAGCATGAAGGGTGTCGCCCAGGTCTTGCAGGCCGACGTGGGAACTCGCATCTGCTACACCCAGTACGGCAGCTTCGACGCCCACACCGATGGGATAGCACTGCACGAGAGGCTCTGGCGCGACGTGTCCGGCGGCATCTTCGACCTCTACTCGGACATGAAGGAGCACGACGGCAGCGACGACGTGCGCATCTTTGCCTTCTCCGAGTTCGGGCGAAGGGTCACGGACAACGGCAACGGCACGGACCACGGATCGGGCGGCGTGGCGTTCGTGATAGGCGACGGTGTGCAGGGAGGCCACTACGGCGAATACCCGTCCTTGGACGCGGACAAGCTGCTGGAGGGCGACCTGGAGTTCAACGTGGACTTCCGCAGCCTCTACACGGAGATACTCGAGGACTGGATGCAGCTCGACGCCAGGCCCGTCGTCAAAGGCGCATACGACACGGTCGGCTTCCTGAGAAACTGAGCCACAGAAGGTCCCCTCTCCCAAATCTGGGAGAGGGCTAGGGTGAGGGTTAGGCCTGGGCGCTGCGAGAGACGATCCTCCAGTGTTGCGAGGGTGACCTCAATGACCGCCTCAATGTGGTTTAGCTCGTGTTCCAGAACCGTACCGCAGAGTATCCCTGCGACCCCACTGGTTGGTCTACGAGCCGCACATGTAGCGTTCAGAGCGATCGCCGCCGCCGACCTCGTTACGTCGCTTCATGACCCCCAACCCTCA
>CAZGRI010000041.1:0-11762 GCA_964528205.1 uncultured Dehalococcoidia bacterium
GGGATGTTGAGCATCTCGAAGTTGTACCGGTCCCACTCCACCTCGGGCCCCTCGACGACCTGGAAGACCATCGAAACGAAGATGTCGCATATCTCCCGAACAATGAGGGTGGTGGGGTGCAGGCCGCCCGCCTCGACGGGGCGGCCCGGCAGTGTGACATCGATGGCATCGGCTGCGCCATCGGCTTCAGGCCGCCTGAGGCTCTCCAACCGGCGCTGAAGGCCGTCTTCCAGGGCGGTCTTGGCGCGGTTTGCGGCGGCCCCGGTGCTCCGGCGCTCCTCTGGGGTCAGGGAGCCGAGGCCACGCAGTATTCCGGTAAGCTGTCCACGGCGTCCCAGATATGCGACGCGCCAGTCTTCCAGACTCTCAGCGCTGCCGGCGCGGTCCAGCTCCTCCAAGGCCTTACGTTCGAGCGCTTCAACGCGTTCAACGGCTGTCTCTTCGCTCATAGGCTACCTTTGGAGCCGGGGGCGTCTGCCAGAGAAGGAGCCGGGAGGGAGGCCGTGGTCTGGGGTGGAAGGTTGGGCGCCATCGCGTAATTATAGGTTTGGGCCTTTAGGGGGTCAAGGAAGCGAGGAGTCCTCTTCAGCCAGAGGGTTGTCCCGGCAATACAGCGCGGACGCGGTGTCCGGCTGCCGCAGGACTGAAAGGGCGGATTTGACAGCGTCCAAGGCCACGCTTATATTCAGCCCAGTCGGTCGGCCAAGGTCGGGGAAAAACCTATGAAGGTGGTCTCACGGGCGGTCCTGATTGGAGCGGCACTTGCGGCCGTTGCCGGGGTGATCTTCCTCATCGCCCGTGGGTCGCCGTCGGGCGGCATCGAGATCGTCCTGCCGACTCCGGCAGCGGCCGGCCCGATCGACCTGAAGGTCTATGTCAGCGGGGCGGTTCGCGAACCGGGGGTCTACGAGGCGAGTCCCGGCCACCGGCTGGAGGACGTGGTCAACATGGCCGGTGGCCCGTCCAGTGACGCCGACCTCGATGCGATAAACCTGGCGACGCGGGTCAGGGACGAGGACCACTGGCACATCCCCCGCATCGGAGAAGAGCCTCAGGCGGCCGCCGGCCAGCAGGCTGGCGGCTCCGGACGAATCGATCTGAACTCGGCGGACGTCGGGCTCCTGGACACGCTGCCCGGCATCGGAGCGGTCAAGGCCCAGGCCATCGTCCAGTTCAGAGAGAGCAACGGCCCGTTCGCGACGGTTGACGGCCTGCTCGCAGTGAGTGGCATAGGGCCCGCGACCCTGGAGTCGATCCGTGACCTGGTTGACGTCCGTTGAGTCGTCCCTCCGCACGCCGCACTAAAGGGCCCGCTGGCGTCCCATGACTCTGCTCGCCATGGCCGCCGCCTTTGTGCTAGGCGTCCTGGCTGCCCTCCAGGTCGACATCCCCACTCCGGTCGTCGTCCTGTGGCTCGTCGCGTCCGCGACGGGTGGGGCTGCGGCGCTCGGTCTCCGCTGGCGTCCCGCGCTGGCACTGCTCCCCCTGGTGCTGGTAGTGGGAATGGCTCTTGTGGAGCTCTTCGACGGCGACAGCGACTCCCTGCTGGAGGCGTACCACGGCCGTCCGGGGCTTCGGATCGAGGGGATCGTCACCGGCGACCCGGAGGCAGCCGGCGCGGCCACCAGGTTCCGGCTCGACGTGGAGCGCATCGGACCTCCAGGAGATATGGAGAAGGCGTCAGGCACTGCGCTCGTGACCGCGTTCGAGACGCGCGATCTGGTGCGCCGCCGGGACCGGCCGTACTACCGCTACGGGGACCGCCTACTGCTGGTGGGCGCCGTGGAGCCGCCGCCGGAGCTTGAGGGGTTCGACTATCCCGCCTACCTGGCGCGTCAGGGCATCGACACGGTCGTGTCGTTCCCCACGGTCTCGCTGCTCGATGAAGACGGTGGCTCCGCCTTCTACCGATGGCTGTACAGCACACGAGGACGCCTGGCCGAATCTCTCGACGCCACGGTTGCCGAGCCCCAGGCGTCTCTGGGGAAGGCCTTGCTGCTGGGACTGCGAGACGACCTGCCAGACGGCATGGTCGACGAGTTCCGGGAGACAGGAACGTCCCACGTGCTGGCGATCTCCGGTCTTCACGTCGGCGTCCTGCTCGTCGTGACTCTAGCCGTAAGCCGGCTGCTACTGGGACGCCGGTACCAGCTCTACCTGCTCCTGCCCTTGGCCGCCGTGTGGCTCTATGCCCTCATGTCCGGTATGTCGCCGTCGGTCACCAGGGCGGCGATCATGGGGACGGCCTACCTGGGGGCGCTCTTCCTTGGGCGGCCACGCAGTGTCCTGCCCGCACTGGGCCTGGCTGCCGCCGTGATGGTGTCGATAAATCCCGCCGTCCTGACCAGCGTCTCCTTCCAGCTCAGCTTCGCGGCCATGGCCGGCATCGCGCTGATTGCGGAGCCGTTGAGCCGGAGGTTGCAAAGGGCCTTGGAAACCCGGTTTGGCGTCGAGGATGCGCTTCCCTCGCCGGTCGTTGCGGCTTTCGACATAGCGGCGATGACGGTGGCCGCCACCTTGGCCACTCTGCCGCTGGTCGCGTTCTACTTCGAGCGCGTATCGCTGGTTGGGATCCCTACCACGCTTGTGGTCTTACCGGCGCTGCCGGCGGTCCTCGTCACCCAGGCCGCCACGGCCTTCATAGGGCTGGTCAGTGTGCCGGTAGCGGAGCCCGTTGGGTGGGTTGCCTGGCTGGCCTCGCGGTACGTGACCGAGGTGGTGGGCCTGGCTGCGTCGGTGCCGGGCTCGTCTATCGAGATCGGCCGGCTATCGGAGTGGCTGGTCGGGGCGTACTACGGCGTTCCTGCGTTCGTCTATGTCCTGTTGGCGCTGCGACGCTCTTCGCGACGCCGGGACGATGAGCCCTGGGCTATGCTGTCGGTACCATTGATGGAGAAGGGCGTTCCGATCTGGGTCCTGGCGCCGGTCGTCGGCGTCGCCGCGCTCCTGTGGACGGCGGCGGTGTCCCTGCCGGACGAGCGAATGCGCGTTGCGTTTATCGACGTGGGCCAGGGCGACGGGGCGTTCATCGCCATGCCGGGAGGCCAGCAGGTGCTGGTGGACGGCGGCCCCGACCCGGTCCGGATGGTCCAGTTCGTCGGCGAGAGGATGCCATTTCAGGATAGGACCATAGAGATGGTGGTATTGACGCATCCCCATCGGGACCACGTTACTGGGCTGGTCGAGGTGCTGCGGAGGTACGACGTCTCGCTTGTGCTCGAGCGGGAGCTCGAGTTCGACAGCCCATCGTACGAGGCCTGGCGCAGAGCCGTTTCGGACGAGGGTGCAGAGATCGTTCAAGCGCAGGCCGGCCAGGTGATCGCGTTCGGCGACGGAGCGCACGTCGAAGTCGTCAGCCCCGGCCAGAGGCTCCTTCGTGGGACGGTTTCGGACGTCGACAACGCGTCGGTCGTGCTACGCCTGGTGTACGACGACGTGAGCTTCCTTCTGACCGGAGACATGTTCAGCGAGGCCGAGGGGGTGTTGGTCCGAGGCGATGCCTCTATCGACAGCGATGTCCTCAAGGTGGGGCACCACGGGAGCCGCAGCTCGTCGTCTGCGGCGTTCCTAGACCGAGTGAGTCCCACTATCGCCGTGGCGTCGGCAGGAGAGGACAACAGGTTCGGCCATCCTCACTCCGAGACGTTGGAGGCGCTATCGGCGAGCGTGCCCGAGGAAGGGCTCTTCATCACCAGCGAGCGTGGCACCGTCGAGTTCACCACCGACGGCCGGAGACTGCAGGTTAGGGCCGAGCGTTAAACTCAAGCGGCTCGGCCAGGTCCTACCTGGGCCATTACTATCCCAGTGCTTCGTAGGCCTCGCGAATAAGGCTGTCTGTCTCGTCCCAGTCGACGCAGGCATCGGTGATGGAGACGCCGTAGTCCAGAGCGCCGGGATCGTCCCCGAGAGACTGGCTCCCCTCGTGCAGATGGCTTTCGAGCATCATGCCCGCTATGCCCTTGTTGCTTGCCCGCTGGCCCATGACGTCCCTGAACACGACCGGCTGCTGCCTGTGGTCCTTGCCGGAGTTGGCATGGGAGCAGTCGACGATCAGGTTGGCGGGCAGCCCGCGGTCTT
Organism: uncultured Dehalococcoidia bacterium; assembly: GCA_964528205.1. GTDB lineage: Bacteria > Chloroflexota > Dehalococcoidia > Lucifugimonadales > CAZGRI01 > CAZGRI01. Next base: position 4,078 of record CAZGRI010000041.1, read on the forward strand.
CGAGCATCTTCTGGGCGGAGGCTATCGACTTGGCGTCGTAGTTGGTCCCCGTCTTGCCGCCCCGCATGACCAGGTGTACGCCCGGATTGCCTGAGGTGCTGACGATTGAGGCGGTCCCGTTGTCGTCGATGCCGAGAAACACGTGCTCCGACCTGGCGGCCACGATCCCGTCCACCGCGATATCGACGGACCCACCCGTACCGTTCTTGAACCCGATGGGCATGCTAAGGCCGCTGGCCATCAAACGGTGGGTCTGGCTCTCGGTCGTACGGGCCCCTACCGCGCCCCAGGATATGAGGTCGCCCAGGTACTGCGGGGTGAATGGTTCCAGGTACTCGGTAGCCGTCGGCAGTCCCAGGCCGCAGATATCCAGCAAAAACTGGCGTGCCCTGGCCATGCCGTCGGCGACTTCGTATGTCCCGTTCAGGTTGGGGTCGTTGATGTAGCCCTTCCAGCCCAGTGCGGTGCGGGGTTTCTCGAAGTACGCTCTCATGACGACGAGTATGCGGTCCTTCACCTCCTGGGCCAGGCCCGCCAGGAGCCGCGCGTACTCGAGGCACGCCTTGGGGTCGTGGACCGAGCATGGACCGACGATCATGACCATCCGTTGGTCCCGACCGTCGACGATCCGCTCGATCTGGTCGCGGTGATCGGCTACCTGACGCTCGATCTTCTCGTTGCTCGGGTACTTCCTCCAGTACTCGGCCGGGGAGTCCAGTGGGGTGATGTTGTGCACCCGCACGTTTCGCAGCTTTGGCTTCCTCTGACTCTGAACCATGATCGTCTCCTCAAAAAATGGCGTTACAAAAAAAGACCCCAGCCCTGCTGGCTGAGGTCCTGATCTTCCCGGTCGGTCTGCTTCTATCTGTGTGCGGTCCGGATCACCAAGACTTAGCCAGCGGGGTCATGCCAGCTAAAATAGACGTAAGTGCCCGATCCGTACGTACGTGTCACGATGAACGAATGTTAGGACACCTGGCCCCCTCTGTCAACTACAGCCAGGGCATAGCTCGTACCCGAGTGCGGACCGCAACCCTCTTCCGTCCAGGTCGCGCCGGCTCGACGAAGCCATTCCCGCCTGATCCGGCCCTGGTGAGCTGTGTGCTAGACTGACTCCATCGTCGGGAAGGCAGTGGCGGCTGGAGACCTGGATAGCTAGCGATGGCAACCCATAGCGTGCGAATCACGGCCATTACGGCGCTGGTCTGGATGGGGCTGGCGATGGCATGTTCGTCGTCCGCGATTTCCGAGGCTGGCGACGCCGCGGCGTCGACCAAGGAGGTTGCTACCGAATCACGGGTCCAACAGCCAGCCGTTCCCGAGGCCACTAGACCGGGCAACCTTGGGGCCGCCACGGTCTCCGAGCACGTTCTGGCCGAGGACGACACTGGCGACACCGAAGCCATTGCGCCCCCGTTCGAGCTCGCCCTCTTCGACGAGGAGACACTCAGCCTCGCCGACCTCGAGGGCAAAGTGGTTGTGCTCAACTTCTGGGCCTCCTGGTGCCCTCCATGCCGCTTCGAGATGCCAGACTTCGAGACGGCGTGGAACGAGTTCCGCGACCGGGACGTCGTGTTCGTCGGCGTCGCCGTGTCGGACTTCGAGGAGGATGCCCGGTCGTTCGCCAGGGAGACGGGTATCACGTACCCCATCGGGTTTGATGGCGAGGGCGAGACCGCCGTGGCGTACGGAATCAAGACCCTGCCCACTACGGTCTTCATCGACCGTGAGGGCCGAGTCGCCCGCAAGCTTGTAAACCGCGCCAACATGGGAGTGCTCAAAATATTCCTGAACGGACTGCTCGAGGGCTCCTAAACCACTACGCAGCCCCGGCCAGACGTAGCCGGCGGAGCCTACGGAGGCGGTCACATGCAAAAGCTGGTAGCTGCTATCGTGATGTTTCTTGTGGTAGGCGTGTCGGCGGCCTGCGGTGGTGACGAGGTCCAGAAGGAGACATTTACGTTCAACGCCCACGACCTGGCGCGCGACGAGGACGGGATGTCGGTCTTCCGGCTGAAGGTGACCAACGACGGCGAAGAGACCGTCGCCATTGACGAGTTCGGGGCCAGCTTCGAGCTAAAGCTGCTGACCAAGTTCGGGGACCTCGTGGCACAGGAGGGGGTCGAGAAGATAGGGCCGCTGGCGCCTGGCGAAACATCGACCCTTGTCGAGTGGACTGGAGAGCTGGACGGTAACTATTATCTGTATTGGGGAGCCCCGGGCTACGGCGCGGCAGAAGTGCACTTCTTCGCCACCGAGGGTGGGGGCGCCAGGGCAGGCAAGGCCGGCATACTGATAATGGCCTACAAGGACCTCGAGCCTTGACTTTGATGGCGAATGGGAAGATCGACGCCATTGACTACCTCTGCTACGCCCGGTTTCATCGACATGTGAATATGATCGTCCCCCCGTCGTTTAGTCCCGGTTCGCTAGCCCCGGATAGACATATATCGGAGATGGTCAGATGGACATGAGGGAGTTCGGCAAGACGGGACTAACGGTCAGCGTGCTCGGACTGGGGCTGGCGGAGATAGAACGCCACGACGAGTCCTCTTCCGACGTCGAGCTGGCAGGACGCGTCCTCAACAGTGCTTTGGACGGCGGAATCAACTTCCTCGACACCGCCGCATGCTACGGCAACACGGAGGAGATGATCGGTCGAACGGTCGCCCACCGAAGGAACGAGTACATTCTTGCCACCAAGGCAGGGCACGTAAGGGGCGGAGCAACGGGCGAACCCTGGACCGCCGGCGTCATAGAAGCGAGCATCGACCGCAGCCTGAAGAGACTCCAGACCGACCACCTCGATCTCGTGCAGCTCCACTCCTGTGACCTGGATGTCCTCCAGCGAGGCGAGGCTATCGAGGCACTGGAAAAGGCCCGAGATGCCGGGAAGACCCGCTTCATCGGATACAGCGGCGACAACGAGGTGGCCAGTTGGGCGGTTGAGAGCGGCCGGTTCGACAGCCTCCAGACCAGCTACAATCTCGTCGAGCAGCACGCCCGGACAAAGAAGCTGTTCGAGCTCGCCGAGTCAGCAGGCCTCGGTGTCATCATCAAGCGCCCCGTGGCCAACGGCGCTTGGGGCAAGGAAAGCAGCCCCTATTCCTACGCTGATGAGTATTTCAGACGGGCGAAGACGATGGGTGAGGCGGGTCCGCTTCCAGATGAGCCCGCCAACCCTCATCTGCTTGCGCTGGGTTTCGTGCTGGCCCGCCCGGAGGTCGATACGGTCATCGTGGGGACTCACAACCCTAACCACGTCCGCGCCAACATCGAGATGGTCGAGCGCGGTCTGGCCATCTCCAGCCGGACCCTCGATGAGCTCTACGACCGCTTCGATCGTGTGGGAGAGGACTGGCGGCAGAGGACCTGAGCCGCGAAGGAGCCCAATGGTACGGCCACGCCACTGCTGGCGGGCTGCGGCACTTGGAGGCTGGCGGTCCAACCCGTGACGTGACGCAGCTCCGTTTCTATTTCGGTAACACCCAGTGGAGGACGCCCTTCGGAGAGTAGGAGGTCGACGAGTATGAACCCGACCGTCGATACGGTGAAGCTGGACGGACAGCTCGTTGAAGTCGAGTGGAGCGACGGGCACCGCAGCTCCTACGACGCCAAGTACCTTCGGGTCAACTGCGGATGCGCGGAGTGCGTCGAGGAGTGGAGCAATCGCAAGCTGCTGGACCCGGCGACGGTGCCGGCCGACATCCGCGCTGAGGACTACATCACGGTGGGCCGTTACGCGGTCCAGTTCCTGTGGAGCGATACCCACTCAACGGGGATATACCCGTTCGAGGCACTGCGAAAGATGTGCCGGTGCGACGAGTGCCGAGGGACAGGAGCTTAGAGCGCCCAACATGACCCGGTCTGTCATTCTTGAGCGAAGCGAAGAATCTATGGGCGACGCTCAGATTCTCCGTCGCTCCGCTCCTCAAGAATGACATGGATGCAGGTTCTGTTTGAGGCTCCTCGGGTTCCCCTGTATCTCCTACGCCGGCTTGAACTTGGGCAGGGTGATCGTGTCGGTGATGTCCTCAAAAGTAACCTCCAGGGACATGCCGATCTGCAGCTTCTCGGGCTCCGGGTCCTCGATGCCTACGATGTTGGTGGGCATGCGAGGCCCCTCTTCCAGCTCGACTATCGCGGTCACGAACGGCACGTCCTGGGCGAAACCTGGGTGAGGCGCCCGGTGGACGATGCCGAAGGTGTGCAGTGTGGCCTTGCCGCTGGCCCTGATCCAGGTCGTGTCCCTGGAGAAGCAGCACGGCGAGATGTCCCTCGGGTAGAAATAGGCCTCGCCGCAGCTATTGCACTTCCTGAGCCACAGCTCGTGCTCTTTGGCTTTCTGCCAGTAGATGTCGGACTCGCCCTGCGGGACCGGTATGGGCTTGGAGTAGCTCTGAGTCATTGTCTTCTCCTGGTTTGCGTCGCCTATCGTCTGATCCGTTTGAAGTTATCTAACTGAGGGTATCGCTTTTCTGTCGTGAGTCGTCCCCACCCCAATCTTGAGTCCCTCCCGGACCCCTCCCCCAGGCTTCGTCCGGTCAGAGGAAGACCCCCCCAGGGAGCACGATCAGCACACTGTGGTATCGCTAGTCGGCGGCGACGATGGTGGTGCCGGTGGAGGACAGAGAGCCACCGGTACCGTTTATCAGCGCGATCTTGGGCCCGTCCAGCTGCCGCTCACCGCACTCGCCCCTAAGCTGCCGCACGGCCTCCAGCACCAGGAACATCCCGTACATCCCCGAGTGGGTGTAGGATAGGCCCCCGCCGGACGTGTTCAGCGCGAACTCGCCTCCTGGCGCGGTACGCTGATCGGCCACGAAGTCGGGGCCCTCGCCCGGTCCGCAGAACCCCAGGCTCTCCAGAGTGACCAGAACGGTGTACGTGAAGGAGTCGTATATCATCGCTAGGTCCACGTCGTCGTGAGTCAGCCCGGCCCGCTGCAGCGCCGTCGGCCCGGTGTACCTGGCCCAGGTCGAGGTGAGGTCGGGCATCTGGCTAAGTATGCCGTGATCGAGGCCCTCGGCGGCGCCCAGCACCCACACGGGCTTCTTCTTCAGACCGCGGGCGCGCTCCGGGGTGGTTATAACGTACGCCCCGCCGGCGTCCGTGACCAGACAGCAGTCGAATAGATGGAAGGGCCAGGAGATCCATCGGGAGTTGTGGTAGTCGTCGAAGGTCATGGGGTCCTTTATGTAGGCCTTGGGGTTCATCTGGGCCCACTTCCGTGTCGAGACCGCTATCTCCGCAAACGCCTGGCGGGCCCGGTCCTCGCCGTACTCGTGCATGTACCTGCGCGCCGCCATGGCGTAGTTGATCGGAGCGCCGAGGAAGCCGTAGGGGATCTCGAACTGGGGGCCCGGCTCCGACTGGTTTACGCCCGCCCGGCTCCTGGCGCTTCGCCCCGCCTCGCCGTGCGTTACCAGGGCCACCTCGCAGTAACCGGCGTTTATGGCGGCCATGGCGTGGGCGATGTGGATGATGAAGGAGGAGCCGCCCACGGCGGTGGTGTCGGTGAACTTCGGCTCCACCCCGATGTACTCTGCCAGGGTCAGCGTGGAGAAGCCCGCTGTCAGCAGGCCGTCAACGTCCTGGATCGAGAGCCCCGCATCCTCCAGGGCGTTGTAGGCCGCCTCGGCATGGTGCTGAAGCGACGACTTGTTCTCGACCTTCCCTATCTCGTCCGACTCGGCTACGCCGACGATTGCAACTGACCTGGATAGATCGGCCATGTCCGCTTATACCTCCATGGGGCTCCCCCGGAACCGCATCCCATGCGGCGCGGTCACTGATGCCGCGGTCGTCGGGAGTGAAAATCGGGGACGGCGCTTAGGATACACGGAGTCAAACCTGGGGGCAACAAAGGGCGGTCACCAGTTGGTGAAAGCCCCGTCGTTGCGGCGCAACAGTGGCGGCCAGCCACCGGGTAAACCGAAGCCTTGCTCGCTTAAACCGCGGACAGCCGTCGGGACCCGCCGTCGCTCGGCGACCTCCTCGTCGAACTCGACCCCCAGCCCTGGGCGGTCGGGACAGAAGGCGTAGCCGTCTTCCCATTCGATCTGCTGAGGGAACAGGTCAGTGGCGAAGCTGCCGGGGCGCTTGGGCATCTCCTGGACTCCGACGTTGGTGGACGCCATGCAGAGCGAAACGCAGGCGGCGGCGCTCACCGGTCCCAGGGGGTTATGAGGCACGATGTCGATGTAGTGCGTCTCGCACCAGTGCGTGATCTTAAGCGCCTCGGTCAGGCCGCCGACGATGCAGAGGTCGATGCGGGCGTAGCTGATCAGCTCCTCCTCGATCACCTCCCGGAATGGCCACTTGCTGGCCCACTGCTCTCCCGCGGCTATGGGCAGCGAGACGTGTCGCGCCAGTGTCCGATAGCTAGCGGGGTTCTCGGAGCGCAACGGGTCCTCTATAAAGAACGGCTTGTACGGCTCCAGGTCTTTGCACATCGATATCGAGTGAGCGGTATCCAGCCGAGTGTGGACGTCGAAGCACATCTGGATATCGGGCCCCACCGCCTCGCGCACCCCGGCCATAAGCTCCACGGCGAGGCGCATGGACTCCACAGGCTCCAGGCGGCCTTCCGTAGCCGGGCTTTCTGTGACGTCCGCCGTCGGCTGTCCCCATCTCACGAACTTCCAGCCCGCGTCCACGGCTTCTTTGCAGTTATCCACTAGCTCTGCTTTGCTGCCGCCCTGGCAGTGGGGGTAGCAGACGACCTTGTCGCGGACCGGTCCGCCCAGCAGCTTGTAGACCGGCATGTCCACGGCCTTGGCCTTGATGTCCCACAGGGCGATGTCGATGGCGCTTATGGCGCTGCAGTAGACCTTGTCGGCGGGGAAGAATGACCGCCTGAACATGTGCTGCCAGAGCCGCTCGGTGCTGAAGGGGTCCTCCCCGATGACCAGTTGCGAGAGGTGTTCGATGGCCTGTTCGATGGCTGCTCCCCAGAACCGTATGCCGACCTCTCCGAGGCCGTGGATGCCGGCGTCGGTCTCGACCTTGACGATGAAGTATCCGCGGCCTTCCTCGTCGGCGACCTGGAAGCTTTTGATTTTAGTGACTTTCATTTCGTCTCCTCACCATTGCTCTCCGCGGCCGAATGCAAGCGGCCCATCCGGGGCTGGGACCCTCCCATGCCCTTGGCCGAGGCGCCAGAGCATCCGGAATTTTGAAGGGCGGTCCTGGCGTGGTGTGATGCTCTTGCCGGCTAACGTATCTCAGGCGAGTGGTCGGGTCAAGACGTGCCATAGTACGCGCGGATGACGCCTGAGAGCGGGGGGCGTCTGGTACACTTGACGGCATGACTCGTGCTCAGTTCGAGGCGCTGGTACGCCAGGCATTGGCGGACATCCCCACACAGATCCGCAGCCACGTGGACAACGTGGACGTGGTGGTCGAGGACTGGCCCTCGCGCGAGCAGCTAGTAGGGTCCGGCATCGAAGAGGACCAGTACCTGCTGGGCCTGTACGAGGGCATCCCCCTCACGGACCGGTACGACTACGGGATGGTGCTGCCGGATAAGATCACCCTGTTCCAGAGGGCCATCGAGGAAGTATGCTCAAGCGACGAGGAGATGGCGGCGGAGGTGCGGAACACGGTGGTGCACGAGGTGGCTCACCATTTCGGGATCGACGACCAAAGCCTGCACGAGATGGGGGTTTGACGGGGGTCTAGGG
>CAZGRI010000041.1:11862-15739 GCA_964528205.1 uncultured Dehalococcoidia bacterium
TTCGGGATCGACGACCAAAGCCTGCACGAGATGGGGGTTTGACGGGGGTCTAGGGGTTGGGGTCTAGGGTTTAGGGTTTGGACCGGAGAACTTCTCTGGTATCGGGTCGCTGTGTCGCGCGGCGACGAGGAGCCATCCCTCCATGGCGTCTTGAATCATCTTCCAGGTCTGTTCGAAGGTGTCCCCCCCTGAGACGCAACCGGAACTCAACCGCCTCGGAGTGGCGACCAGCCGAGGCTCAGTCGAGCGGCTGATAAAAGGACTGCCGCCATATGAAGACAGCCCTGAACTATTTAAGGGCCGACCGTGCTCAGGCCGCTTCTTCCATCGCCAGTAGCTCGGCCTGCTGGAGCACGGTCTGGACAGCGGATTCCTGCAGGTCTGGCGGATAGCCGTACTTGCGTAGCGCTCTGCGTACCAGCACACGCAACCGAGCCTTTACACTTTCTTTGACCGTCCAGTCGATCGTAGCGTTCTTGCGCACCGTCTGCACCAATTCGGTCGCGATGACCCGTAGCTGCTCATCCCCGAGCACTTCAACGGCGCTCTCGTTCTCCGCGAGGGCGTCGTAGAACGCCAGCTCGTCCTGCGACAGCCCCAGCTTCTCGCCTCGCTGGTCGGCCTCTCGCATCTCGCGGGCCAGTTCAATGAGCACTAGTATCACCTGCGCTGCTTCGATGGTGCGGTTCTGGTAGCGCAGGATCGCCGCCTCCAGCATCTCGGAGAACTTGCGCGCCTGGACCGCGTTGCGTGTCATGCGCACCCGTATTTGGTCGGATAGCAGCCGCTGTAGAGCCTCGGCCGCAAGGTTGCGCTGAGGTAAGTGACGGACTTCTTCCAGGAACTCCTCTGAGAGCAACGAGATATCTGGGCGCTCGATTCCTGCCTCGGCAAAGATGTCGATCACGCCCTGCGGTACGACCGCGCGAGAGACCATCTGCGCAATCGCGGTCTCCATGTCGTACTCGGTCGGTCTGCCTGAGCTGCCACCGACCTTTGCTATGCGCCCGGCTACTGCCAGCATGAACCCGACTTCGTCTCGAATGGCGATTGCGTCCTCATGGGGCACTGACAGGGCAAAGGCGCGTCTGAGTGCGGTGCAGCCTTCGAGATAGCGCTTCTTCCGGTCCTCTGGCGTCTCCCGCGCATCTGGCGGTAGGCTGAGGATGTGTTGTACCCCGTTCACGATTGCCGCTATCTTCTGAGCCGCGGGAGCGGCTACAGCTCCCAATAGGTCGAACCCGTGGAACATGGCCAGGACAATCTCGTACTGGTCCTTCATGAACCCTACGGCCTCATCCTGGTCGAAGCTCGGTCGTCCTTTCCCACCGCTGCGGGTGTAGTCAGCCAGTGCGCTTTTCAGATCGGCCGCTAGCCCGATGTAGTCTACAACGTGGCCACCTGGCTTATCGCGGAAGACCCGGTTCACCCGTGCTATTGCCTGCATAAGTCCATGGCCACGCATCGGCTTGTCTACGTACATCGTATGCAGGGCAGGGCAATCGAAGCCGGTCAACCACATGTCCCGGACGATGGCGACCCGGAAGTCGTCGGTATGGTCTCTAAAGCGCAACGCGAGGGCTTCGCGCCGAGGCTTGTTGCGGACGTGCTGCTGCCAGTCGAGAGGGTCAGACGCGGCCCCCGTCATCACCACCTTCAAGACACCTTTCTCGTCGTCGTCATCGTGCCAGGCCGGGCGAAGCTTAATGATGGCGTCGTAGAGGTCCACGGCAATGCGTCTGCTCATGCAGACAATCATCGCCTTACCCTCCATGGTTTCCTGGCGCGCGTCCCAATGCTGAACGATATCGTCGGCCACCTGTTCGATCCGCTTCTCGGCCCCCACGAGCTTCTCCACCGCCGCCCATTTCCGCTTGATATGTTCGGTCTGCTCGACCTCCTCGCCCTCGGTAACTTCGTCCATTTCCTCGTCGATGACCGCACGCTCATGCTCGTCGAGCCGGATACGGGCGAGACGGCTCTCGTAGTAGATGCGAACGGTCGCCCCGTCCTCGACCGCGCGCTGTATGTCGTACACGTCGATGTAGTCGCCGAAGACAGCCGGCGTATTGCGGTCGGCGGCCTCTATGGGTGTGCCGGTGAATCCTATGAAAGATGCGTTGGGCAACGCATCGCGCAGGTGTCTTGCCAAACCGTCGATGAAGTCGTACTGGGAACGATGGGCCTCGTCAGCCAGCACGATGATGTTGCGACGGTCGGAGAGCTGAGGAAAGGAGTCGCCCTTCTTTTCCGGCATGAACTTCTGAATGGTGGTGAAGATGACCCCGCCGGCCTCACGCCGGAGCAACTCACGTAACTCCGCCCGTGTCTCTGCCTGGGCCGGTTCCTGGCGCAACAGTTCACGACAAGCGCCAAACACGCCGAATAGCTGGTTGTCCAGGTCGTTGCGGTCGGTGAGCATCACCACGGTGGGGTTTTGCATGGCCTGGTCCCGGGCGATCTTGCCGGTGAAGCAGACCATCGAAAGGCTCTTGCCGCTGCCCTGGGTGTGCCAGACCACACCGATGCGCTTGTCTCCGTCTGGAGCCGTCGCACGGCGCGTTGCTTCGATGGCCTTATTGACCGAATGGTACTGGTGATAGGCGGCCAGCTTCTTCATGGGGCCTGTGCGTTCGTCCTCAAAGAAGAGGAAGTTCTGGAGAATGTCCAGGAACCGGCGGTGCTCGAAGATACCTTCCAGCAGCACGTCGAGTTGGACGAAAAACTCAGAGGTGGGCTCCTCACCGTTGACGCTCTTCCAAGGCAGGAACCAGTTGTAGGGCGCGGAGAGGGTACCAGCCCTTGCTTCCACGCCGTCCGAGACAACCAGTAGCTCGTTGAACTGGAACAGCAGCGACAGTTCGCTCTTATAGGTCTGGAGTTGGTTGTACGCCGCCTGGACGGTCGCGTTCTGATCGGCAGGATTCTTCAACTCGATAATGGCGAGCGGCAGCCCGTTGATGAAGATCACGATGTCCGGGCGTCGGTGAAAGTGGTCCTGCTCTAGGTGGAACTGGTTCACCGCCAGCCAGTCGTTGTTGTCGGGATTGTCGAAGTCAACTAGCCAGGCCAGGCCGTGACGGGTCTCGTCCTGGTCCCGATACTCGATAGCGACGCCGCTGGCCAGGTAGCGGTGGAAGATGCGGTTGTTTTCGAGGAGTTGCGGAGTCTCAGGAGCCGTGACACGGCGGATGACCTGGTCGATGGCTTCAGGTGGGAGCTCCGGGTTGATGCGCGTGAGTGCTGATCGCAGACGCCTATCGAGAACGACTTGCTGGTACGACGATCGTTCCGGTGTTTCACCGTCGGGCGCGATGTCCGGCCCGCTGGCCGTTGCGTAGCCAAGTTGGTCGCGTAGCTGGTCGAGTGCACCCTGCTCCACGGTGTCCTCGTTGATGTAGCCCGTGGTCATCTACTCTCCCGACTGATTCCTTCCTTCATATTTCGGGTGGAGGCGAACGTGCAGGAATGCTTCGAGCAACGCAAGCATCTGGAGACCAACAACCTCGGGCACAAAGATATTCATCCTGCTGGTGTTGGTGCGTATCCAACCGCCAGGTTCTTTCACGTCAAATCCAGTGACAAGACGCATCGCGGGATCTCTTGCGAGCGAGAGCGCCAAATTGCTGCGGGTGCTCCCACGGTTGTAGTGATGGCTCGTGTATCTGGCCCCGGAGTTTGCGCCGACCTTTCCTATCTTGAGCCAACTTCCATCCCACCAGAACCCGTAGACCGCCATCATGCCCTGGGGTTGGTGCTTGGGCTGAGTGTGGGGAGCGGGAAGAAACTCAACTTGCTCGACACCGATAGCCACCGAGGTCTTGGCTAGAGTGGCCACCGTCGAAAAGTCCGTCAACGCAGATAGCAACTCGTCCTG
>CAZGRI010000042.1:0-919 GCA_964528205.1 uncultured Dehalococcoidia bacterium
CGACGGCGACGGCCTCCGCGTGATGGAGGGCAAGAGCACTATCATGCTGCCGGTCCAGGGGCCGTCCGCAAATGAGGCATAGCGGAATGGAGCAGGGCGATTCGCTGCCCACGGTCCAGAGGCTAGTCACCCAGGAGCAAATAGAGAAGTACGCAAGGGCGTCCGGGGACTTCAACCCGATCCACGTCGACAAGGAGTTCGCTGCAGCGTCCCAGTTCGGCGGGACCATAGCCCACGGCATGAAGATCGCGGCGACTCTGTCGGAGATGATGACCGAGGCATTCTCGCTCGACTGGCTCAAGACCGGCCGGCTCAAGCTACGCTTCAGAGCGCCCGTATATCCGGGTGACACGGTCACGGCCTTTGGAGAGGTGAAGAGGGTCCGACAACGCGATGGGTCTCGAGAGCTTGTGTGCTCAGTTGGAGTGCGCAAACAGGATGGGGAGGCTGCTATCACTGGCGACGCGACGGTAACGGTTCCACAGGTGACGAATGACTAGCCAACGTCCAACGAGAGTAGCGGTCGACGCGATGGGAGGCGACCATGCCCCCGCCGAGGTCGTGGAAGGCGCGGTGGATGCGGCTCGCGATGGCCATGTGCAGATCATTCTGGTCGGTGAAACGGAGGCGGTCCAATCGGAGCTCAATCGGCACGATACCAAGGACCTGCCGATCGGCGTGGTGCCGTCGGAAGGTGTGATCGCGGAGGGTGAGCCTCCGGCCCTGGCGCTCAGACAGAAGCCCAAGGCTTCCATAACGGTGGCCACCGGGCTGGTGAAGGCCGGACGTGCCGATGCCTGCGTCACCATGGGGTCAACCGGCGCCGCGATGGCGGCGAGCGCGGTGATACTGGGGGTGATCGAAGGGATCGATAGGCCCGCGTTGGGAGGCCCGATAATCGGGTTGGCCCCCAAGACGG
>CAZGRI010000042.1:929-15595 GCA_964528205.1 uncultured Dehalococcoidia bacterium
GTGTTTATCGACGTGGGCACCAACGTCGACTGCCGCCCGAGCCAGCTTCTGAGCTTCGCCGTCATAGGCGATGTCTTCGCCCGCCAGCTCTGGGGGGTGGACAAGCCCCGAGTCGGTCTCTTGAGCGTAGGCGCCGAGTCGGGGAAGGGCAACCGCCAGGTAAGGGAGACCTCAGAGCTGATCGCCTCCAGCGACCTCAACTTTATCGGCAACGTGGAGGCCGACGAGCTGCTGGAGAGCAAGGCCGACGTAATAGTATGTGACGGCTTCGTCGGTAACATCGTGATGAAGCTGACCGAAGGACTCGGGACTGCCCTGTCGGACCTCGTGAACAGCCGGCTAGGGGACAGCTCGCCGGAGTCTGAGGTCGCCAAATTGGGCCGTGAGATGTACGAGCTGACGAACCCCGTGGAGACGATGGGGGGTGGTCCGCTCTTCGGAGTCAATGGCGTCAGCGTCATCGGCCACGGCAGGGCCCGAGCCAGGGCCATAAAGCGGGCCATTGGGACTGCCAGGATGGTCGCCGAGAGCGGTTTCGTAGTGAAGGTAAACGAGGAGCTGGCACGCCTGCGCTCGACATCGAACAACGGGGAGTAACATGGTGTCTCGTTCGTCTCTTGTCAACATGGGCATCTCCCCCTTCCTAGCCTTCCCCCACTGGGGGAAGGGACTTGAGTTCCTCGCACCTAGGAGACACATTGGCTAGATCGGATATCGAGGGGAAGAACGCGCTCGTTACCGGAGCGTCAAAGGGCATCGGCAAGGCCGTCGCTCTCAGGCTCGGCGAAATGGGCGTCAACGTAGCGGTCAACTTCAATACATCCGGCGCCGCCGCAGATGAGGTGGTGTGCGCGATCAAGGAGCAGGGCGCCAACGCCTTCGCCGTTCATGCCGACGTGGGCCGGCTTGAAGAGGTGACCGCCATGATCGACAAGGTAAAGGCCACCTGGGGCCAGATAGACATCCTGGTCAACAACGCGGGCATCATAGACGACGGGCTGCTGGTGAGGATGTCGGACGACGCGTGGGACCGGATTATCGCGACCAATCTGAATGGCACGTTCTACTGCACCAGGGCCGTCGTCAGGGACATGCTGCGGCAGCGGTGGGGCCGGATCATCAGCATCGGGTCCATAGTCGGCGTCAGGGGAAATGCGGGTCAGTCCAACTACGCGGCCTCTAAGGCAGGGGTCATCGGCTTCACGAAGGCGCTGTCCAAAGAGGTGGCGAACAGAAACATCACGGTCAACGACGTGGCGCCAGGCTACATCAGCACCGACACCGTCGAAGTACTATCCGACAAGCTCAAAAGCTTTATCCTTAAGAATATCCCGCAGGGCCACTTTGGCGAGGTGGACGACGTCGCCCATCTGGTGGCCTTTCTCGCCAGCGAGAAGGCCAAGTACATCACGGGCCAGGTGGTCGGTGTCGATGGGGGTCTGGCGGTCTGACCGGACGCCGCCCATGTCGTTCGAGCACAAAAAAGCGCTGGTCACGGGGGCGTCCCGAGGCATCGGCAAGGCCATCGCGCTGGAGCTGGCGCGACGAGGCGTCGACGTCGCCTTCAACTACCTCCGCAACCACGATGCGGCGGCAGAGACGCAGCGGCAGATCGAGGCCCTGGGTGTCCGGTGTCTCCGGGTCCGCGCCCATCTCGGCGACGCGGCCAAGGTACGAGAGCTTTTCGCCGAAGTCGGGCGTAGTTTCGGAAGCCTAGATATCCTCGTGAACAACGCCGCGTCCGGTGTCCAGCGGCCTGCTTCAGAGCTCGATGAGAAGCACTGGGACTGGGCGATGAACATCAACGCCCGTGCCCCCTGGCTGTGCGCCATCGAGGCCTCCCGCCTGATGACGTCGGGAGGCAGCATCGTGAACATCACCAGCCAGGGCTCCCAACGCGTTCTGCCATACTACTTCTCGGTCGGAACGTCCAAGGCCGCCCTGGAGGCCGTGACGCGATACCTCGCCGTCGAGCTCGCCCCCAAGGGCATATCGGTCAACGCTGTGTCCGGCGGGTACGTGGAGACCGGGGCGTTGGACCACTTCCCCAACCGGGACCAGATGCTTGCCGAGGGGGAGAAGACCCTGACGGGCCGGCTGGTCTCGGCAGAGGACATAGCACAGGTGGTGCTGTTTCTGTGCAGCGAGGCCGCCGCGATGATCCGGGGACAGGTGTTGGTGGTGGACGGAGGCGTGTCCCTCAGGGCGTAAGGGGCAGGTCTTCGACGCGGACCTGTAGAGGCCCGTCGGTCGAGTCCATCGACAGTCCGGTCCCGGGCCCCGCATGTGCGTTCCGGACGTACGCCAGCGCCACGGGTCTATCGAGTCTGGGCGACCGAGCGTACGACGTGATGTGGCCGACTTCGGTCTCATCGAAGCGCAGCGGTGCGTGTTCGACAGGGACGGCGTCCCCGTTCCACGAGACCGCTACCAGCTTGCGCTGCACCTTGTCATACGTGTTCAGCCGGGCCACCACCTCCTGCCCGATATAGCAGACCTTGTTGAAGCTGATGTGTTCCAGCAGGCCGGCCTCCAGGGGGTTGGCCTCCTCGTTCAGCTCGTTGCCCTGGACGGGGACTCCCTGCTCGATGCGGACGATCTCGAGAGCCTTCGCACCCACCGGCCTGAGGCCCAGGGACTCTCCGCCGCGCAGCAGGTCCTCCCGAATAGACATCTCTTCCGACGCCGCGACAACCAGGTCGTAGCCTGGAATGCGAGCGAAGTCCGTCCGTATGACCAGGACCTCCACTCTGCCGACGGCCGCTTCGGCGGACTCGTAGGGCGCCAGCCCCGAAAGCCGCTCCCCCGACGCCCCATCGAGTACCTCCGCGGCGCTGGGGCCAACCACAGCCAGCATGGAGACATCATCCGACAGATCCTCGACGATGACGTCCTCCGTGAAGGTGTAGAAGTCGATCCACTCGGCGACCTTGGACCGTGTGTCGGGGCCTGTCAGCACCAACAGATGGTCCTCCCGCCTGGCCACGAACAGCAGGTCGATCATGCGGCCCTTGTTGGAGGTGAGGACCGTATAAAGTCCACAGCCGACAGGCAGGTCGTCCAGCTTGTTCGTGGACAGGCGGTCCAGGAGGTCTAGCGCGTCGGCCCCCGCAACCTTGAGCCGGCCGACGCGGGAGCGGTCGACCAGCCCAGCGGCTCCCATCGCCGCCATGTACTGGTCCGCCGCTGTATAATCGTCGGCCGTGGTGGAATACAAGTCCAGCTTAGATGCGCTAGGTGTGGACATCGCCTCTCCTCGAGGATCCTTGGCCCGGGAAAAAGATTCGCCGCCCCTAAATTGCGGAGCGGCGAAACATTCATCTGGAAGATCGGAGCGGCTAGACGCTGAACGAGGTGCCGCAGCCGCAGGTAGTCTTGGCGTTGGGGTTGTTGAAGACGAACCCCTTCCCGTTGAGTCCACCGGAGTAGTCGAGGGTCGTGCCGGCCAGGAATATATACGACTTACGGTCCACGAAAAGCTTCATGCCCTGGTCCTCGATGACCTTGTCGTTCTCCTCGGGCTCGTCCACGATGTCCAGCACGTACGTCAGACCGGAGCATCCTCCGCCCTTGACGCCCACGCGGACGTTGGTGGCCGCCTTGCCCTCCATCTCAGCGAAGCCCCTCACGTGGTCGGCCGCCTCCTGGCTGATGGATATGGTTAGTGGCTCCGGCTGTGTCTTCTGCATCGATATCGCCTCGTTTCGAAAGGAACGGCGTCATTCGCGCTTTTCTTGTCTATCATCCAATCTAGCAGACGGTCACGGAGTCCGTCAATCCAAACGATCGGCGGGAAGCCTTGGACTACGGGTGGAAAACTAACATCTTAAGCTCGGTCATCTCCTGAACCGTGTACCTGGGACCTCTTTGCCCATGCCGCTCTCCTTCAGGCCGCCGTAGGGCATGAGGTCGGCGAGCACCGTGGGCACTTGCATCGCGCCGGACACCTCGTCGCCCACCAGCTTCCTGGCTCTCCCCGTTGCGACAGGGGAGAGGACAGGGCCCTTACCACTTAAAGCACGTTTGACCGAACACTAGGAGAAACGCGACCTGCGACCCTCCATGCTCGTGTGTATGTCCAGCAGCACCGTCCTGCCGTCGGCGTTGAGCTGCTGGGCCCTCTGGATGGCGGGGCCTACCTCGGAGGGCTGAGTGACCGTGATGCCGACCGCGCCCATGCCCTCGGCGATCTTGGCGTAGTCACCCGTCATCCGCGTGGCGCCGAAGAGCTCGTTGGCGGTAGGGTAACCGCCGGGGTAGGTGGCCATGCCGCCGTTGTTCAGCACGACGGTCGTAATCGGGGCCCCCGCGCGGACGGAGGTCTCGATGTCCAGGCCCGACATGCCGAAGGCGCCGTCGCCCATGAAGTTCAGGCAGAACTTGTCCGGCCTCGCCAGCTTCGCGCCTATCATCAGCGGGATGCCGAAGCCCAGGTGGGTAGTCTTGCCCCAGCCGATGTAGCTGTGTGGGACCGTCGCCGTGTAGAACGGCATGATGGAGTCCCGTGGAGCGCCGGCGTCGTGGGTGACGATGCTGTTCTCCTTATCGAGGTTGCGCTCAAGCTCCCCGATCACCCTGTACGGGTTGATCGGCACCTCGTCGGACGTCAGCAGCGGGGTCCACTCAGCCATCCACTGCTTTCTGAGCTCGGCTATCTCTGCCGATACGTCCGGCTGACCTCTCCGCCCGTTGTCGCCGGCTTGCGCCTTGATCTCGTCGATCATCGCCCGCAGCGTGACGCCGGCGTCTCCCGGGAGGCCGACATCGGCGGAGAAGTCCTTGTTGATGTCCTCGATGCTCTCTACGTTGTGGATGATCACCTTGTCATCTGGGATGGGCTGTCCGTAGCTGGTCCTGGTCATGCTCGAGCCCACGGCAAACAGCACGTCGGACTCCTGCAACCAGCGCCGGGCCGGCAGCGACGTCGCGGCACTCCCTGAACCCAGAGCGAGAGGATGGCGGTCGTCAAACGAGGACTTGCCTGGCATCGTACAGTAGACGGGTATCCCGGTAAGCTCCGCCACCTCCCTGAGCTCTTCGGTCGCACCGGAGAGCATCACGCCCATGCCCGACCATATGACCGGCTTCTTTGCGTTGAGCAGCAGGCTAACCGCATCCTTAACGTCGCCCGCAGATGGGGACTGGAGCGACCGTTTGGGCGATTGATAGCTGGGCGCCGAGTCTGGGACTTCCTGGGCGCCTACGTCCTGGGGAATCTCGACTATGACGGGACCGGGCCGACCGTTTCGAAGCGCGTGAAAGGCACGCCGCATCACGCTGGAGACCTGGCTGGGCTGGGTGATGACCTCACCGTACTTTGAGACAGTCTGATAGGTGCGGACGGGCGAGAAGTTCGGCCGGACGGCGTACTGGCCGACCGCCGGGCCTCCCGGGAGGTACAGGATGGGGACGTTGTCACCGAATGCCTGGGCTATGCCGCCCATAGAGTTCTCGGAGCCGGGACCGCCCTGCGTAATGACTACGCCGAACCTCTTGCGATCGTTCATCCGGCTGAAGCCGTCGGCGGCCATGACCGCTCCGCGCTCCTGTCTGAACATGATCGGGCGGATCCCTTCCTTGGCCACGGCTTCGATGAGCTCGTTGGACGGGAAGCACGACACCCATTCCACGCCCTCGATCTTCAAAATTCGCGCCACGGTCTCCCTTACGTCCATCGGTCAGTGTCTCCTTCCTGAATTCCCGCGCTGCGACGGCGCCCAAGAGTACCTATCCGGGGGTGACTTCGACCTTCCGAGGTAAACATCGATGCCTAGCCTACCACATCTGCAGGACCTACGGTGTCGCCCTCCGGCCAAGCTGGAGAGCGTGCGTTCAAGCAGCTCACCGGCAGATACCCGTAAACACGATTTGGAGAGACAGCGGAATGCTCGTCGCCCCAAACAAACGCTCGTCTGAGGGAGATGGTCTAACTGGATTCCGGCGTTCGCCAGAATGACGGGATTGGAACACTGGACCGGGGATACATGTCGTGGATAAGGCCGGAAGGAGGGCCACTCTTCGAGGGCGACTCTGTGGACCCGGCCCGGTGGTCACGCGTCCGGAGGCCGGGGCCGAGTGCGGCGATGCGAACGGTTGACCGGGCATGGACTCCCCCATACAATACGGCCCATCGGACAGCGGACGCCTGCCCACGGAGGTATACATCATGACCACCACGTACGAGCCGAACGTAGTGCTGGCGAAAGAGAAGTTCGACGTCGTTGGGACCCGCCCCGCGAGGCACGACGGCGTGGACAAGGTCACCGGACAGGCACGGTACGGCGCGGACTTCTCCATGCCCGGGATGCTGCACGCCAAGATACTGAGGAGCCCCCACGCCCACGCCCGCATCAGGTCCATCGACTCGAGCCGCGCGGAGATCCTCCCGGGCGTGAGAGCGGTGGTGACGGCGGCGGACCTGCCGGAGACGGCTCCTGGCGAGACGTTTACAGGCGCCATGGGTGCCATGGACCTGACCCGTCTGCGTAACGCCGTCCTGGCCGGCGAAAAGGTACTGTACCAGGGACACCCCGTGGCCGGTGTGGCCGCCGTGAGCCCTCACGTCGCTGAGGAGGCGCTGGCGCTCATCGATGTCGACTACGAGGTGTTGCCACAGGTGCTGACGGCGCCCGAGGGTATGGCCGACGGCGCGCCGCTGCTGCACGAAAGCCTCCATACCATGGAGCTGGGCGAGCAGAGCGACACGGCCAGCAACGTCGCGGAGCACTTCCGGCACAGCAAGGGCGATCTGGAGAAGGGCTTCGCCGAAGCCGACGTGATCGTCGAGCGGGAGTTCAATACGTCGACGGTACATCAGGGATATCTCGAGCCTCATAGCTGCACCGTGGACTGGAACAGGGATGGGCGGGTCAACATCTGGAACAGCACCCAGGCCCCCTTCGACGTCAGGGACCAGACGGCGGCGATACTGGGACTGCCGGTCTCGCAGGCAAAGCTGACGCCCCTGGAGATCGGCGGCGGCTTTGGAGGGAAGTGGGAGCCCTACGGCGAGCCCATCGCGGGGCTGCTGTCCAGGAAGACCGGGCATCCGGTCAAGATCGTGCTGACACGGGCGGAAGAGTTGGAGGCCACCGGTCCGACTCCCGGCTCCTATATCAGGGTCAAGATCGGCGCCACCAAAGAGGGCAAGATCGTCGCCGCCCAGGCCCATCTGGCATACGAGGCCGGGGCGTTCCCAGGCTCTCCCGTGGCCGCGGGCGCCATGTGCATATTAGCCCCGTACGACCTCGAAAACGCCGTGGTGGACGGGTACGACGTCGTGGTCAACAAGCCGAAGACGGGAGCCTACAGGGCGCCGGGCGCCACCAACGCCGGGTTCGCCTGTGAGACCGTCCTCGATGAGATCGCCCAGAAGCTCGAAATAGACCCGCTGGAGCTCAGGATGTTGAACGCCGCCAAAGAAGGCACCCGTCGTGTTGATGGGCCGGTCTTCCAGCGCATCGGCATGGTGGAAGCCCTTGACGCCATGAAGAGCCACGACCACTACAACACGCCCCTCGAGGGCCCCAACAGGGGACGGGGCATAGCTTTGGGATTCTGGTTCAACGCGGGGCTGCAGTCCAGCGCATCCATGAGCGTGAACCCCGATGGGACCGTGAGCCTGGTGGAGGGCTCACCGGACATCGGCGGCAGCCGGACCTCCCTGGCGATGCAAGTCGCCGAGACCCTGGGAATAGCGGCCGAGGACGTGCACCCGTCGGTGGCGGATACCGACTCGGTGGGATTCACCGTCGGGACCGGCGGCAGCCGCGTGACCTTCGCCACCGGGTGGGCGGCATACAACGCCGCCCAGGACGTCAAACAGCAGCTCATCGACAGGGCCGCGGCCATCTGGGAAGTTGATGGCGGGTCTATCGAAATGGAAAAAGGGGTCATCAGCTCCAAATCCGACCCTGAGCTGCGAACGACCTTCAAGGAGCTGGCCGGGCAACTCCACGAAACGGGAGGTATGATCGTCGGCCGGGCCAATATCGATCCCCAGGGCGTTGGCGGCGCCTTCGCCGGGAACATCGTAGACGTCGAGGTCGACCCGGATACCGGCAAGGTCGATATCCTGCGGTTTACCGTCGTCCAGGACGCCGGCAAGGCGGTGCACCCCAGCTACGTCGAGGGCCAGATGCAGGGCGGAAGCGCGCAGGGCATCGGCTGGGCGCTCAACGAGGAGTACTTCATGACCGAGAGCGGTGCCATGGCCAACAACTCGCTCCTGGACTACCGAACACCCACTTCACTCGACTTACCGATGATCGACACGGTGATCGTGGAGGTCGCGAATCCCGGCCATCCCTACGGGGTGAGAGGCGTCGGCGAGGTGCCCATCATCCCTCCCCCGGCGGCGGTGGCCAACGCCATTGCCGACGCAATAGGCGTCCGGATGGACCGCCTGCCGATGAACCCGAGCGCCGTCGTCGAGACCCTTTCCCGCAAGACTTAGAGCCTTCCCCGGAAGGACTGCTTTGTCACCCTCTCCGAACGGCCCGCAGAGGTTTCGAGGTCCTATCCCTCGAACTCCCTAGCCTCCAGTGAACTGAGGAACAACCAGATGGCCTTGAGCTCGTCGTCGCTCATCTTGGCCAAACGGTCCCACGGCATGTACTCGGGGTCGATCTGTTTCCCGGTCTTGTTTACCCCGGTGCGCATGACCTTGAAGAAGTCATCCTCCGACCATGTGCCCGCGTTAGAACGGTGAGGTTCGCCGCCTTGGGTGCGTCCGGCTCTCCCGGCACGGTGCCGCCGGAGTAGTGTTCGCCGTGGCAGAGCGTGCACACGGTGGTGAGGTACTCCCCGTACTCAGCCGTGACACCCCGGGCCGGCGAGGGCTCACGTTCGGCGTTGTGGTCGATGAGCCGCGCGGGGAAGAAATCCGCCTCGAATAGCGAGGATGATTCTAGCCAAGGGCCCGAGCTTCAGCTCCACGTCGTTGTCGACCGGCGGCAAGTTCTTGAGATAGGCGATGATCGCCCCCACGTCCTCGTCGCTGAGCTTGTTGTAGTGCTGGGACGGCATTATAAACAGACCCTTTCCATCCCGGCCCACTCCGTGCCGTATGGCCCGCACGTAGTCAACGTCGCTTAGCTCGCCGCCACGTCCACCCAGCCCGGAGGTAAGGTTCGGTGGTGCGAACGTGCCGAACAAGAAGTCCTCCTCGATCACCCTGCCTTCCATGTTCTCGCCGTGGCACTCAACGCATAGCGCGTAGCTCTCGACGATGTGTCTGCCGCGGGCGATCGACTCGTCGTCGGTGGGCACGTCCACCGCCGCTGCCTCTATGTCGTGACCCTGGTTGACCCGCAGTACGGTACCGAGGACGACCAGCACCACGATGAGGACTACAAGCAGTCCCACCAGGCCGCCCACAATCGCGCCGATCCAGATCAGCACCTTTTTCATCGAGCAGTCTCCCCTGACTGATAATGTTCCACAAGGCTTACCTCTCCCGGAGAATCCTTCACACGCCTTGGCGTTGTGGCCGTTGACCGTTGAATTGAGGGATTATCACCTCTCGCAGACGGGATGTAAAGAAACAGAGGCAGGGGCTGAGTGTCAACAGTCCACCAAATCCTGGATGGAAGTGTCTGGACGGAGGGCGTTCAGCAGGCCGTGGCGCCTATTGACAGGACTCTTGGTACGAAGAGTACGGCGGGAAGACTATCTTGAGAGGCAGCCTTGGGCTACTCGTCGGAAACCTTTACCAGGAGCTTGCCGAAGTTCTCCCCCCGCATCATGCCTATAAAGGCGCGCGGCGCATTTTGAAGGCCCTCGACCACGTCCTCCCTGTACTTGACCTTTCCCTCTCTGAGCCAACCGGCGAGCCGCTGACGGCCCTCCTCGTATCGGTGCGCGAACTGGAAGACCAGGAATCCCTCCATCCGTGCCTGGTGGACCGTCAATAACCTCATGTTTCGCGGACCCAACTCCGGCTCGTCCAGGTTGTACTGTGAGATCTGTCCGCAGACGGCTATTCGCGCGAACGTGTTAAGGTGCTCCATCACGGCATCAGTCACCACGCCGCCGACGTTGTCGAAGTAGACGTCGACTCCCAGCGGGCAGGCCCTCGCCAGCGCGTCGTCGAGGTTCTCCGTCCTGTAGTTGACGCCCGCATCGAAGCCAAGCTCCTCGACGATGAAGTCGACCTTTTCCCTCGTGCTCGCCGTGCCCACGACCCGGCACCCCATGATCTTGGCGATCTGGCCAACGATCTGGCCGACGGCTCCAGACGCAGCCGAGACAACCACCGTGTCGCCGGGCCTGGGCAGTCCAACGTCCAGCAGCCCGAAATAGGCAGTCATGCCCGGCATCCCCAGGACCCCAAGGGCGTAGGATGTCGGGCCCATAGATGTGTCGACCTTCCGGAGACCGTGGCCGTCCGAGACCGCGTACGACTGCCATCCCAGAGACCCTTCGACGATGTCGCCGTCGTCGAACGCGGGGGTCCTCGACTCCAGAACCCGCCCGACTACACCGCCCGTAAGCACTTCGCCGACCTCGACCGGGGCCGCGTACGATCTCGCCGCCCGCATTCTGCCGCGCTGGTATGGGTCCAGCGACAGCCACATCGCTTTCACCAGCACCTCCCCCTCCCGGGGTCTGGGCGCCGGTGTTTCGGTGAGCTCGAAGTCGGACTCCCTCGGATACCCCACAGGCCTGGAGGCGAGCACCACCTGCCGGTTCACGTCCTTCGTCATGTCGCACTCCCCATTTCGCCGGCCATGCGGCGTCTCTTACCCAGGCAACCAGGGTACTACATCGCGAGGACTATGTTAAAAAGCGTCGCGTGGCCGGGAGGATCAGGAGAATGACCAAGGAACTGCATGCTCCCCAAGTGCTCTCATGGCGAGCTATGTTCTCATTCAGTGTCTGGAAGGAGTAAAGCGAATCGAGAATCGAGGGGTTATATCGAGGGATTATCAGGGAGTTGCAGGTAAAAATGGAACTACGACGGGCCCTGGACGGAATACGGTAAAATCATGGGGGCCCATGGAGCGATAATGCCGTGGAGATGATTCGAGGTCACGCACCAAGCGCGCGTGACGTCGCCCCACGGGATCTACTCCAGCGGTCTACAGATCAGCGAAGGAGAATGAGTTCATGTATATTCGACTGGTGCAGTTCACTTTTGGGCCGGGTATGCGCTCGAAAGTCGAGGAGCTGGCTGCCGAGCTTGGGCCTGCCATCGAAGCCCAGGACGGCTGCAATGGAGTCACGTTCTTTGGCGACGACTCCGACGGAGAGTACGGGCTGTCCGTTCTGTGGGAGTCCCAGGAGAACGCAGATGCCGCCGCCGCCGTGATCAGCCCCAAGCTTCAGCGGGCCCTGGCGGGCAACGTCCAGGGGCCGCCTTCCATCCGGTTGTACGAGGTCATCTCTAGCTGACGTGTCGGGCTATCCATGACGAGCGTGGCATGTTCCCCCGGATGCTGTCCGGTTTGAAAACACGATCGGAATTCAGTAGCATGGTCGCGAACCAGGCCGTGCGCGGCCCTGAGAGGGTCCGGAGATGGCAAAGTCTGCAAAGGCCGCCGCTGGGACAAGCGGCGCAGAGGCGGAGGAACCGGCCGGCGAAGCCCGGAGCCTCAGAGTGCTGCTCACGCACCTCGGGGACCTCACGCTGCGCGTCAGCTCCAGCCTCGACGAGGCAGCGGTCCTCCAGGATATCGTGGACGCCGCCTGCGAGTTGACGTCGGCCAAATACGGGGCTATGGGCGTCCTCGACGATTCGGGCCGGATCCAGAAGTTCATTACCCACGGCATCACGCAACAGGAACGGGAGCGCATCGGTGGGCTTCCCAAAGGCGACGGCATCCTGGGCTTATTGCACGAAGTCCGGCGACCGGTCAGGCTTGCCGACCTGACGGCCCATCCGCGGTCCGTGGGTTTTCCCCTCCACCACCCCTTGATGGAGAGCTTCCTGGGCGTGCCTATCCGCCGGGGGGATGAGTCCCTGGGGAACCTGTATCTGACCGTTAAGGAAGGCGCAGAGGAGTTCACTGTCGAGGACGAGGAACTGGTCGCGATCTTCGCCTCTCAGGCCGCGATGGCGATAGTCAACGCCCGTCGTTTTCAAGCGGAGCAGAAGGCCCGCTTGGAAGCTGAGTCGGCACGGAGAGCCCAGGCCGAGTCTGAACAGCTGCACAGTCTCGTCCTGGACAACACGACGGCGGTAATCTACCTCAAGGATACGGACGGCAGGTACATCACTGTAAATCGCCGCTACGAGGACCTCTTTCACGTTGATAGAGAGGAGATCAGAGGCAAGTCCGACCACGACATCTTTCCGAAAGAGACAGCGGACTCCTTCAAGGCCAACGATATGGAGGTCCTCCACGCAGCGGTCCCCATGGAATGGGAGGAGGTCGCTCCGCACGACGACGGGCCTCATACCTACATCTCCGTCAAGTACCCGCTCCTGGACTCCCATGGAGCGCCCTACGCGGTCTGCGGAATCTCCACGGACATCACCGTCCGCCGCGAGATAGAGCAAATGAAGGCCGACTTCCTGTCGATGGTCAGCCACGATTTGAGGGGACCGCTCAGCAACATAAAAGGGCTCTCCAGCAGCTTTCTCATGGGAGAAGGTCTCAACGACACAGCGAGGGCTATGGAGTCCATCAGCTCCATCGATGAGGAGGCCGATCGGATGGCCGAGCTGGTCGGTAACCTGCTGGACATGTCACGGATCGAGGCAAACTCGATGCCCCTGGACCCGGAGGTCTGCCATCTGGCGGACCTGGTGTCCGAGACCGTTCGACGTGTCGAGAGGTCCAGGGCGGGAGGCGATCACAAGATCACAACCGACGTCCCTCTTGAGCTTCCTGAAGTGTACGTAGACTACGATCAGATCGGCCGGGTACTGGAGAACCTGCTCAGCAACGCCATCAAGTATTCGCCAACCGGCTCGGCGATCCGTGTCGGGTCACGCCTCGACGAAGATCGTAATGGGTTCATAGTTACGGAGGTTAGTGACCAGGGCATAGGAATCCCTGAAGCTGAGGCAGACAAGATATTCGACAAGTTCTACCGGGTGACCGCCGAGGGTGGAAGGACGGCCATGGGGTCGGGTCTGGGACTGGCCATATGCAAAGCCATCGTCGATGCCCACCATGGCCATATCTGGGTGGAGAGCGAGTACGGCAAGGGCTCGAATTTTTTCTTTCGCCTCCCCTCGGTCCACTGAGAAGGTCGTGAGTTGAGCGAGAGCGCTGCACAGAGGAAGGTCCTGATGGTGGACGACGACCCCAAGATTACGGCGTTCGTTGAGACACACCTCCGCAGGCAAGACTACATCTTCGACTCCGCCCTCAATGGACAGGAAGGGCTGAATAAGGCGGCGAACAGACCGCCGGATCTGGTCCTGCTCGACCTGGCGATGCCCGTGATGGATGGGCTCGAAACGCTGTCCCGGCTTCGAGAGTGGTTCGACGGGCCGATCGTGATTCTGTCCGCCACGGACGAAGAGATGCAAAAGGTCAACGCCCTGGACCTTGGAGCGGACGACTATCTCACCAAGCCCTTTGGCGTGGACGAGCTGATGGCCCGTGTGAGAGCGGCGTTGCGTCGCGCCGATCGGTCGGGGCAGCCGTCCGCCGGCGAGCGCACCGTCGGGGTCTTCGGCGACGTGCGGGTCGACGTGAGCCGGAGAATCGTGTCGCGCGCCGGCGACGAGGTGTCGCTTACCCGGACCGAGTACGAGCTGCTTCACCAATTGACGACAAACCCGGGTAAGGTGATGACCCACCGCGAGTTGCTTCGCCACGTGTGGGGTCCTGAGTACGGAGAGGAGACCGAGTATCTGAGGACGTTCATCAAGCAGCTTCGACGCAAGCTGGAGCCGGACCCCTCTCGTCCAGCTTATATACTGACTCAGCCGGGAATGGGATATCGCTTGGTTGCCCATCCGGACTCGCCGTAGGTCCTCCCGGAAACCCGTCTCAACATCCCGCGAGGGCCAGCGGTCGTCATTCCGGCGCCTCTATTCTTCACGGAATCCTCACGTTCTCCGGCGACTTTTTCACGCCCATCTCACGCCGCTTCTGAAATCCTGTGTCAAAACCCATGTATCTAACAGGAATCTCATGCCTCGAGTTTCCATACTGGTCGTTGAGGACGATCCCGTACTGCGACAGGCGGTGAAGCGGGCGGTGGGATCGGCTGGATACGAAACCCGGTCGGCCGGGACGTGCGAAGACGCGCTGGCGTTGGCACTGGAAACGATGCCACAACTGCTGGTTCTCGACCTGAGCCTGCCTGATGGTAACGGCCTGGACCTGCTCGAAGCGATAAGAGGCGCGCGTCCTGACGACGAAATCGCTGTGGTAGTCGTGTCTTCCGATCGGGTAAGCCGAGCCCGGCTGAGGGCCCATCGGGTCGACCGGTTCATCGCGAAGCCGGTTGACATGGGTTACCTCGTGGACACGGTCGGGGAGGTGCTGAAGAAGGCCCAGATGGGCGCCGGCGCGTCACCGACCCTTCAGCCGAGGTCGTCTCACCAGCTCAGCACTCCCTGTCGCCCAAAGACCTAGCTGCCAACCTTTACGGTTTCGTTTGTCCTGGCCGCGACCGACCGATCGGCGCCTTGTGCCGCCGCGGCCGCGACCTCGGGCCGATGCCGGCGACACGCGGCCGCGGTACAGTGAGGCCCACTCGCA
>CAZGRI010000043.1:0-15583 GCA_964528205.1 uncultured Dehalococcoidia bacterium
GAGGGCCATCTTCTCTTCCAAAGGACGCTGGGTGTTGACCATGCGATAGATCCACTGGCTTGCCGATACGTCAACGTCCTCGCCGGTGTAGTAACGGGTCAGGAGATCATCCTCGACCTCGGGGAATCGCTCAGGATTCAGGAGATCGTCCAGGGTGGCTTCGTACCCTCTGGCCGCAAGTGCCTCCAGCTCGTCTCGCGGGGCGCCGAATCCGGCCCGGCGCATCAGGTGAGCGATCAGACCGAGTTCTTGTTCAGCCATCGTCTCCTCCGTTCTGTCCATCGACGGGGCCCCGAAGCGGTTTAGCGGCGAGAAGCCCTCAGTCAGGAGCCCGGGAGATATTGGGGTATTGTACCTTAGAGGTCTGGCCCGCACAACGGAGACGTTGGTCTGTTGTCACCATGCGGTTTCGATGTGCACTGCGCTGGGTTGAGTACCCAACCCAAGCGAGGTACACTCGGGTCGGACCGTCTAGTGTAGAAGTGTTCGCCAGAAGCCCCTGGATTCCGGCCTTCGCCGGAATCTATCATGTCCCGTTGCGCGGGACACCACGCAGGATGAAAACGGCCATTTCGAGGCCTGTTTTCGTAGTAATGACGTGTATGGCGCGATGAGCAGCCAAGGAGGGTCTGTCGTGAAGATAAAAGACGTCAAGACATACGTGGTGGCGAACCCGCCGCCCCATCACGGCGGTGCGTACTTCGTCTTCTTGAAGCTGACGACGGACGACAACGTCGAGGGCATCGGCGAGGTCTACGGCGTACCCTTTCACCCGCACACGGTGACTCAGCTGATCGAAGACGTTGTAGAGCGGTACGTGGTCGGCTGGGACCCGTTCAAGATCGAGAGCCTATGGCGCATCGTCTATTCGAGCGGGTACACCCAGCACCCCGACCTGACGTTGACGGGTGTGCTCAGCGGCATCGAGATGGCCTGCTGGGACATCGTGGGGAAGTCGCTGGACCAGCCGATCTACAACCTGCTTGGCGGCCAGGTCCATGAAAAGCTCCGGTCATACACTTACCTATACCCGGCGGCGGAGAGCGAGACCGAGCACGCCATGTCAGTGGCCGACGCCTTCGGCGACGCCGAGATCGCTCCGGCAAGAGCAGCCCATTATGTCGAGCAGGGCTTCACGGCGGTCAAGTTCGACCCTGTCATGCCCATGTCCGCCTTCGATCCGCGGCAGCTTGCCCTGGAGTCGCTTGACAACGCCGAGCTTGTCACCGGGAACATACGGGAAGCCGTAGGCGGCAAGTGTGACCTGCTCATAGGGACGCACGGCCAGATGACGACGTCCAGCGCTATCCGGCTGGCCAAGAGGCTGGAACCGTTCGACCCGCTCTGGTTCGAGGAGCCGGTGCCCCCCGAGAACATGGGGGAGATGGGCCGGGTCGCACAATCTACGAGCATTCCGATCGCTACGGGTGAGCGTCTGGCCACGAAGTACGAGTTCGCCGACCTGCTTGAAAGGCAGGCCGCTGCCATACTTCAGCCCGCCCTTGGACGAGTCGGGGGGATTCTGGAGGCCAAGAAGATCGCCGGCATGGCGGAGGCGCACTACGCACATATCGCTCCGCACCTGTACTGCGGGCCGGTCGAGGCGGCCGCCAACATACAGATCGCGACCTGCAGCCCCAATTTCCTCATCCAGGAGAGCATCGAGACCTTCGGAGGGTTCCACGCCGAGATTCTCAAAGAGCCGCTCCGATGGGAGGACGGTTACATTATTCCCCCCGACGGACCGGGCCTTGGCGTGGAGCTGGACGAAGAGGTGGCGGCCCAGCATCCTTACGAGGGGCCGATTTTCATAGAGGTGCTGAACAGGCCCGTCTAACCGGTGTCCAGGCCGCACGCGGCTCCGCAGCGACGCCCTCTGGCGCGGGACACCATCGCCGTCGAGCTATTCGATGATGATCTCGTCGCTCCGATACCTCTCTATCGCGGGCCAGTCATATTCGACGCCCAGGCCGGGCTCCTGCGGAACGGAAACACATCCGTCCTCGTCGATGGAGTCCAGACGGTCATCGTATCCGTTGAGAGTGGGAACGCACCTGGCGGTATGCACCTTTGGGTGTACCAGCGTCATCTCGTAGAACTTGGAGTTGCGTATCGCGGCCATGCAGTGGCGTTGCGCTGGGCCGGCCCCGTGCAGCTCCAAGTCCATGCCGAGACCTTCCGCCGCGTGGGCGATCTTCATGACGCCGGTGATGCCGCCGTCGTAGTCGGGATCGGCCCTCCAGAAGTCGGTGGCCTCGGCGTTGGCCATGTCCGTATGGGCCTCCACCAGGTGTACGTGCTCTCCCTGGAGGAGCGGGGTCTTGAGCGCCTGTCGCAACCTGCGGTATGCGCTGAAAGAGACGCCGCCGTCCTTCAGCGGGTCCTCGTACCAGTAGTACTCTTCCTCGTCGCACGCGAGGCCCACCTGTAGGGCGTCTCCGTAGGTGTCGTAGACGCAGCACGGATCGAGCATTAAGGCCATCTTGCCGCCCACCCTCTTGCCCACCGCGTGCACCGTTTCGATCTCCCGCTCTATCGGCGCCGCGCCCCACGAGTGGATCTTAAATCCAGGGTATCCCATCTCGAGGCACTGCTCGGCGAAGTCCGCGTAGCCCTCCGGGGAGCTGAGGCCGTCGGGAGCACGGTCTGCGTGATACGTACTGGCATATGCCGGCAGCTTCTGCCGATAGCCGCCCAGCAGACGATAGACCGGCGCTTTGTGGTATTTGCCCGCCAGGTCCCACAGAGCGACGTCTATCGGCCCTATCCCCATCCGGTCGTTCTTGCGGAGGATGACCTTGGCCTGGTTGTAGAACAGCTCCCGCTCGAGAGCGTTCCTGCCGATCAGGAACGGCGTGAACATCCGTATCTGTTCCAGTGTCCCAGGCGTACCGCTGACATGCTCGCCGGTAACGCCTTCGTCGGTGTGTATCCGCATTCTCAGCATGTCCCGGTAGATGACGCTGCCGGGCTCGTAGAACATCCCCGCGGCGAAGGCCAGATCACTGGCCAGGTCCTTCATCGGAATACGGAACTTGGTAAGCTGGATCTTTTGGATGATCGGCGATTCTGCCATGGCTCAACCTCCTCTCGGCGTGCGTGATGCGGCTCGTCTCATGTGAGCCCGTCGGTGGCAGATGGAGACCCACGCTTTGGGTGCCAACCGCGAAGGCCCCGTAACGTTTAGGCCGGGCTAGTTGACGAGGCTTGGAACCGGGCGCTCTAATCTCGGGGACGTTTCGTTGCCCCTCTGACGATGCCGACTAGAGACTGGCTTCGACCTGGCCGGTCGCCTCGTCCAGTGACTCCAGGGTGGACCACCGGAGGCTCCACCCGAACGTGTCGGCGATGTGGCTCGCCACGGTCTGCACGGCACGGTCCATGGTCACGTGCTCGGACAGCTCGAACGACATCGAAGTCGCGGCCGCCTCGGGCATCCCACAGGCCACGATGTGATCGAAGTAGGACAGGTCCGGGCCGACGTTCAGCGCGAAGCCGTGCATTGTGACGCCCCGGCTGATCTTGACGCCGATGGCGGCGATCTTGGCGCCGCCGATCCACACTCCCGTGGGCCGACCTTCGCTCTCTGTCCGGATTCCAAACTCCGCCAGAGCAAGCGTGATGGCGTCGACCAGACCGCGGACGTAGCTCAGCGGCCCGTGGCCGCTCTCCCGCAGGTTGACTATGGGGTAGCCCACCAGCTGACCGGGCCCATGGTAAGTGGCCTCGCCTCCGCGGTCCACGAAGTGAGTCTCTACACCAAGCTCCGCGAGCCTGCGTTCGGACACCAGGATGTCCGAGTCCTTCCCCCGGCGACCCAGCGTGTACACGTGCGGGTGCTCCAGGAGCAGCAGCATGTCGGGCAGACGCCCCTCGACCACCTGCTTGTGGAGGCGTCGTTGCATGTCCCAGGCCTCCAGGTACGGGACCGTCCCCAGCCAGACCGCGGTGCAATGCCCTATGGTCACTCGCTTTGCTCCGCTGCCGACTTGATGCCCTGGAGCGTCGCCTCCATGTTGCGGCGGTGCTCATCGACGCGGGCCGCGACGACGTCCTCCTCCCTGTCGGAGACCTGTTCGATGCGCTGGGTGAGGCCGGACGGCCCGGGGCCGAGCCGGACGTGTTGCCGGACCCTTGTGCCGGTCTCCTCAGGCGTGAGATCGAACCGCCACGTCGCCGCCGGATTGTCGGGGTCTCCGACGGCCCAGGCGAACGACCTAGCCGGCTTGGCCTCGATTACGGTCGACACGCTCTCCCACTCCCTGTCCTGCCGCCTGTTGCGACCTCTGAAGCGGGCGCCGGCCCTCGGGCCGTCCGCACCGTCGATCCACTCCCCGCCGTTGTACTCGGGGCTCCAGTCGCCCATTCCCACGATGTCGGTCACCATCTCCCAGGCGCGCTCGGGCGACGCATCTATAGAGATCGCGACCTCCACGGTAGGCCCTTCGCTCATCCGCATAGGGCTGGTCCTCTCTCACGATCGGAAGGTGCGGGAACGCAGACCCACAGGAAGGGCGACCGAGCGTCGTCGCTTACCGGGTACGCCTGCCGCTTGACGTTGAAGCCGGCTTCTTGGAGCAGCCGCTCCCAGGTATCCATGGGGAACAGCCCGGTGACATGGCGGTCGAGCTCAACTTTCAACTCGCCGGACTCTTTGATGAAGTAAACGAATACGGACTCAATGGCTCCGTCTGAATCGTCGGGATCGTGGACGTACTCAACGTAGGTCAGCTCGACTTCATCGTTGCCACGGGTGTTGTTGAAGACGTGGGGGCCCCGGAAGGTCTCCGTGTACCAGTCCGGTGCAGTGATAAACACGCCGTCGGTCGTCAGGTGCTGTTGGGCGGTCACAAAAGCGGCCCGAAGATCGTCCTCGGTCGTCATGTACGCTATGGCGTCATGTATCAGAACAGCATCGAACTTCCGGTCCAGTCGCACGGTCCGCATGTCGCCGACGATGTGCTCGGCCGAGGGGTTCAGCTTTCTGGAGTTGGCCAGCATTCGCTCCGAGATATCGACCGCGGTGGCATCGAACTCCCCCATCAGGTGGGACAGGTTGTTGCCTCCGCCTACGCCCAGCTCCAGGAGATGATGCCTGCCGGGTCCCAGGCGCCGGCGGAGTGCCTTGCGCCAGTACCGGGCCTCGTCCGCGTAGTCGCCGGGGTCGCTGATGAGCGGCCAGAGGTGGGCGAACTGCTGGTACATCCGGTTCCGCTTCATCGATCGCCGCGCTCTCTCAGCCCACCAGCGTATCAGGCCCGATGGCCCGGCCTCTGCTTCACTGTGTTGATGAAGGCGCTGGCCTCCGAACCGTCCAGTATGCGTGATCGAACGCCAGGCACAGGTTCGTCATGGTAGATGTTGTTGCCGTTCTTGCTTCCCGGCACTCACCGGTCCTCGAGCGCCTCTATCGACTGCCCAGTCGTAAGCTGCCCCGGCAGCGCTCGCTAGATGGCCTCTAGCCTGGGAAGTCCGTCGTCGAATTTGGCCTGGGCGCGTCCCAGATGCGTACCAACCAGCCTGTAGTCGTCCGCGAAGCGGTCGAAGTCCCTTCGCAGGCGCGTCAGCGATTCCAACATTCGCTGGGCGTTCTGCTCCACCTGCAACCCTTTGAGTCCAAGCGCCACCACCTGCAGGTAGGCGTAGAAGCTGTTGGGAGACGTGGGGATCACCCGTCGGGACCAGCCATAGTCCAAGATGTCGTCCCTGCCGGACTCCTTGAGGACGATCTCGTAGTAGACGTTCTCGGCCGGGATGTACATCAGCGCGAAGTCCAGGGTCTCGCCCGGGCAGATGTAGTTGTCGGCGATGGCGTCGATGTGCCTCTTGACGTCCCGGTGGAACTGCGTCCGGTGAGTCCGGAGCTCGGCCTCCTCCGAATGCATCAGGCGCCGAAAGCTCTCCAGCGGAAACTTGGAGTCCACCGACACCAGGCCATCGGTGAGCCGGACCACCGCATCCACCCGCGCGCCGTTGCGGAACGTATGCTGCGTCTCATAGAAGCCGGATGGAAGCGTCTGCTTCAACAACTCTTCCAGCATCAGCTCGCCGAGGCCACCCCTGAGCGTAGGCGCGGCCAGGACGTCCTGGAGGTCTCGCATGCCCTTCCCAACCTCCAGGAGACGCTGAGAGGTCTGGGTCAGCCCGCCCAGCGCGCGGTTCACTGAGTCCATGGTCTCCCGGTACGTGGCCGACTGGCCCGTGAGCTCGCCGAGGCGCTGGTTGAGGGAGTCCAGCCGCTGGTCCAGCGCCACGTCGGCTCCGCGACCTCTGGACCTGGAGAGAGCGAGGGCCGCTATGGCGACGGCCATGATTGCAGCCAAAACGATCAGGCCGGTCTCCATTGCGACAGTGTCCTCCCAGGCGAGCCGCGCCTGCGTCACTCCACCGGCGTATCGGGCCCGATGGACTGCAGCCGCTGCTTTACGGAGTCGATGAAGGCGCTGGCCTCGGCGCCGTCGAGGATTCGGTGATCGAACGTAAGGCACAGGTTCATCATGGACCGGATGGCGACCGTGTCGTCGACGACTACCGGCCGTTTGACGATGGACTCCGTCGCCAGTATCGCCGCCTGGGGATAGTTCACCAGCGGCCGCGACACTATGGAGCCGAGCGCCCCGGTGTTGTTGAGCGTGAAGGTCCCGCCCTGAACGTCCTCGAGTTGGAGACGGCCTTCCCGCGCTTTCTGCGTTACGCTGTCAACGGCCCTGGCCAGCTCGGTCAACGTCAGGTTGTCCGCATCCTTGACCACGGGCACCACCAGCCCGGACTCGGCCGCGACGGCAACGCCGATGTTGATCCGCTTTTTCAGGATGATCTCGTTGTCGCCCCAGGAGGAGTTGAGCAGGGGGTATTCCTTGAGGGACTCGGCCACGACGCTGAACGCGAAGGCCAGGTAGGTCAGGTTGACGCCGGTCTTGCGTTGGAACTCATCGCGGACCGCTTCTCGTCGACTCACCAGGCCGGTGACGTCGACCTCGACCATGCTCCAGGCCTGCGGGATCTGGGAGGAGCTCTTGACCATGTTGTCGGCGATGATCCGCCGAATCGGGCTGAGCGGCACCCGCTCCTCGTCCGCTGCCTGGGACGGGGTGGGGCCGGCCCGTTCCACGGAGTCGATGTAGGTCTGCACATCGCCGCGCGTCACCCGGCCCTGCATACCGGTGCCGGTGACCCTGGAGAGGTCCACCCCGTGCTGCTCGGCGAGACGCCGGACAGCGGGCGAGTGGCGGGTCCTGCCCTTGACGGGTGCGTCGGACGGAGGAGCCGAAGTGGGGCCGCCGGAACCGGTCGGCCCAACCGGCGCGACGTCCGTGAGCAGGACGCCGGTAGTGTCGATCGCTTGTGGCTCAGGGGACGGGGCCACGGGCTGGGACTCCAGCTGGCCGGCCTCCTCGCCTTCGACGTCCATCTCGGCGATCACGGCGCCCATGGGCACCACGTCCCCTTCGTCGACCAGGATTCGGGTTAGGACACCCGACGCCGGCGCGGGCATCTCCATGTTGACCTTGTCGGTGGTGACCTCCACCAGCGGGTCGTACTTCTCCACCGAGTCGCCGACCTGTCTCAGCCATTTGCCGATGACCCCTTCGGTCACCGACTCTCCCACCTGCGGTAGCTCTATCCTCATTCGTGTTCCAATCACTTAACGGCGTATGCTGTCGAGACTACAGGATACGGCCCCTCGTGCCATTCTGCCAAGGCACCGGCCGTGAACGAGTGCCGTTTCCACCGAGCGACAACGGTGAGTTGTCACCCATGTGCCCGTTTACCTGCTACCAATGTGCCCGGTCTCTCTTCCCCCTTAGTGTGCGGCAAAAGGATATCCTTTTGCCGCATCACAGGTGCCCTCTTTCTCCGCCCCGTACAGATTCCTATGCGACTCGGCCTTTCCTTTACGACCCAAGGTAGCTCCGTGATGCGACCGAGAGGACTCGACGGGCGCCCTTAAAATAGGATGTGGGCGCCTAATATGAAGCCCTTGGAACAAAATACCGACGCATCTCGTCTCTAGTTACGATAGGCAAAGAATTGGACAGCACGGAGCGAATCACAGTGAAGTACAGAAGTCAGGAGGAACACGAAATGGGCAAGATGAAAGGTCTCGCAGCAATCCTTGGAGTTGCAGCGCTGGTGGTCATCGGGGTGGCGTGTGGGAATGGAGCTGAACCGACTTCCATTGGCTCGATCGCGCCGAACTTGCGGCTGACGTTCGACGAGGTGGAGTACACTGCGATCGAGATAGTAGGCGAAACCAGTCCCAATGGGTCAATTGTCTGCTGCGGCACCCCGATCAATATGGATGACATGGAGGTCGTCGGCTCGGGTATCTGGCACAAGCCTGACGGCGACGCCACCGTCCAGATGTACCGTCCAAAGGCCGATGGGACTACCGGTTTGTATACCTTCCACCCGTCGCAGACACCCTCGAAAGTAGAAGGTGCGCCGCCTGTGGACGAGACCGATACGAGTCCCGCAACCTGGACACGCTGGACGGCCACATAAGAAGTAGCCACGCATACATCAAGAGGGTCTTGCGTTGAACCCGGAGTCATTGGGGGCACGACAACTGGAGTGCGGCAAAAGGAACTCCTTTTGCCGCACCCCCTCAGTAGCGGGCCAGATCGCGGATGCCGTCGGCGATCTTGGCCGAGTCCAGCATGAACATGGCCTCCAGGGGCGGGCTGAAGGGCATGGAGGGGACCTCGGGCCCGGCCAGCCGCGTTACCGGACCGTCCAGGTGGTCGAAGGCGCCCTCGGAGACGATAGCCGAGACTTCGGCGCCGATGCCGCCGGTCTTGTTGTCCTCGTGCACGACCAGCACCTTGCCCGTCTTCATTGCGGTATCGAGGATTGCGTCCGTGTCCAGCGGCCTCACGGTGCGCAGGTCCAGGACCTCTACCGATACGCCCTCTTCGGCCACGGCACGGGCGGCCTCCAGGCAGTGGTGGACCATCAGCCCGTAGGTGATCACGCTCAGGTCCGTCCCCTCCATCTTGACGTCCGCGCTACCGATGGGGAGCGTGTACTCCTCGTCGGGTACCTCGCCCCGCACCAGCCTGTAGGTGCGCTTGTGCTCGAGGAAGACGACCGGGTCGTCGTCCCGGACCGCGCTCTTGAGCAGCCCCTTGGCGTCGTAGGGCGTCGCCGGGGTCACTACCTTTAGGCCAACCGTGCCGGCGAAGAACGCCTCGACGCTCTGGGAGTGGTAGAGCGCTCCCCGAACGCCGCCGCCGTAGGGGGCTCGGACGACCATCGGGACGCCGAGCTGTCCGTTGGTCCCGTATCTCACCCGGGAGGCCTCCCCGATGAGCTGGTTCGCGGTGGGCCAGATGAAGTCGGCGAACTCGATCTCGGCTATGGGTCGCATGCCGTTCATCGCAGCCCCCAGCGCGATGCCCGCGATGGACGACTCGGCCAGGGGGGTGTCGATCACCCGCTCCTCGCCGAACTCCTCCAGAAAACCGTCAGTGGCCAGGAAGACGCCTCCTCGCGGGCCGATGTCCTCACCCATGACGAAGACTCGCTCGTCTCGGACCATTTCCTCGCGCATGGCGTCGCGCACGGCCTCGAGCACCGTCTTTACGGCGATGGCTCACCTCCCACGGCCCCGTCCGACGAGTACACGTGATCGTAGAAGCCGTCCGTCTCGGGGTATGGCGCGGCCTCGACCGCGTCCGTGGCCTCGTTGACCTCGCGCCTGGCCGCGTCGGCGAGCTCTTTATCGAGATCCTCCGTCAGCACGCCCAGCCCCATGAGCTGGTCCTTCAGCAGGACCAGCGGGTCTCGCTTTCGCGCTTCGTCGAGCTCCTCCCTGGATCGGTAGCGCGAGTCGTCGTCGTCGGTGGTGTGAGGCAGGTACCGCTCGACCATGGCCTCGATCAGAGTCGGCCCGCCACCCGACCGGGCACGCCGGGCGGCCTCGAACGTCGCCTCGTACGCCGCGACGATGTCGCATCCGTCGATGACGACGCCTGGCATGCCATAGCCCTCGGCGCGGGTCGCGACGCTGTCGATGGCCATCTGTTTCGACAACGGCACGGAAATAGCGTACTTGTTGTTCTCGCAGAAGAAGATGACTGGGAGCTTGTGGACGCCGGCGAAGTTCATCGCCTCGTGACAGTCGCCGACGCTGGCGCCGCCGTCACCGAAGTAGGCGATTACCACCGTGTCCTCGCCGCGCATCCTGGCGGCAAGGGCCGCGCCAACGGCCTGCGGTATCTGAGTCGACACGACGTTGGAGAGGTTGACGATGCCGTGCTCGGGGTACGCGCCGTGGGTCGGAAACTGTCGGGCGCCGCTCAACGGCTCGCCCTTTTTGGCCAGGAAGCCCAGCATGATCTCCTCGGCGGTCATGCCGGCCGTCAGCATCACGGCCAGGTCGCGGTAGTAGATGTAGAATTGGTCCTGGCCCCTGCGGAGTGCGTAGACGCTGCCGATTTGCGCGGCCTCGTGCCCCTGGGCCGAGGCCATTATGGCCGCCTTGCCCTGGCGGTTCAGCATCCAGATGCGCTCGTCCAGCGCCCGGCACAGCACCATCTGGCGGTACATCTCCAGGAGCTGGCCGTCGGCCGGACGAGGAGAGGCCTCCTCGCTGGAGGGCTTGGCCGGAGCGATGTCTGTTTCGCCGTCCGCCATCGGTGCTTCCTCGAAGCAGGCCTACTCCAGGTGGGCCAGGTACTGGCCTACGATGTCCACGCCCACCAGGCCGCTGTAGGCCTTGAGCAGCCGGTCGGTCGTGGGTCCGGGGACCGAGCCCTCGCCCACGGCGGCCCCGTTGATCGTGGCCACCGGACAGATACAGAAGCTCGTGGAGGTAACGAAGGCCTCGTCGGCAGTGTAGGCGTCGAACAGGTCGATGTCGGCCTCCCGGGTCTCGATGTTGAGCTCCTGGGCCAGCTCGATCACCGTCTCACGGCTGATCCCGGCCAGCACGAACTGCTCCCTCGGCGTCACGACCGCGCCGTCTTTGACGATGAAGAAGTTGCTTCCCATGCCTTCGGCGATGTTGCCGTTGGTATCGAGAAGTATCGCCCACGCGTCCGGATTCTGCGACTTCACCTCCAGGTCGGCCAGCACCATGTTTATGTAGTTGTGAGCCTTTGCCCTGGGACTCATCGACTCGGGCGGCGTTCGTCTGATGGAGGGCGTAACGACCTGAAGGCCGTCCCGGTAGTACGTGGCGCGGGCCGCGAAGGGCAAGGGAAAGCACTCGACGATGACCGAGGGCTTCTGGCCGTCCTTGGTCTGCCGGCCCCTTGTCACGCGCTGTGTCACCCAGTAGTCGTCGTTCTCCTCAAGCAGCGGGAGGTTGGCGTCGAGCACCTCCATGGTGATGTCCGCCATCCGGCCCTTGGTCATGCCGGGATCGAGCCGCATGTACCTGAGCGAGTTGTAGAATCGGTCGAGGTGCTCGGTCAGCTTGAAGATCTTTCGGTCAAAGGTCCGGGTCGTGTCGAAGACGGCGTCTCCGTAGAGGAACCCGGCGTCCCGGACGGATATCTTGGCATCGCTCTCGGGCATCATTTCGCCGTCGATGTATACGGTCCTTTCGCGGGTCATTTTCATACATCTCCACTCGCCGGATTGTCGCTTTGGCACGCCGGTTAGGTGCTACGCAAGGATACCATGATGGGAGCCACCGGGGTAGAACTCATCCGGTGGAGGGAGCGCCGAAAACGGGCCGGCGACTGACGCATCCCCAAGGGTGCATTCTCTGTCTGCTGGCGCAGGGTAGGCACGGGGGCCTACCCCTACGTACAGGGCGTTTCGTCCGGGACCCGTAGGGGCAACCCCCTGCGGTTGCCCGACGTTTCGCGTGCACACATGGCGAGCCTTAAGACAAAAAAGACGCTCTAGCCTTCCGAGAGCAGGGGTAGGATGGCCTCGTGCAGCCGGTCCCGCGTGCCTGAGATCGTTGCGCCGGAGCTCAGGAGAGGCGTTGGGACGTCCGTCCACTCGGCCTCGGGCCCGTACAGGAAGTATATGTCCCAGGCCAGGTGACCGCGGACCACGTCGCGGTAGCCATCCTGTTGCGGGAACCACTCCCCGATGTCGAACCTCGGGTCCGAGATGTTCGTCACCCTGGGGTCCTCCAGGGGGTTAGAGGCGAAACCCTGTAGGTCGCCGTCCAGCAGAACGTCGATCCAGATGGCGTAGACCCGCAGGTCGGCCTCGGGGTTCTTCTCCAGAATCTCTCGTTGGACCCAACGAGCGCCGGCGCGTCAGACGGGTCAGGTGGGGGACATCAGGAGCAGCAGGCGCGTACTGCCCGCGTCCTGGTTGAACACGGCTTTGAGGGCCTCCACGTCCGGCGGAAGGGTGACCTCGGCAACGACGTCGTCCTGCACGAGAGACGCCGGGGCAGGGGTCGCAGTCCCGATGTCCACACTTCCCGAGGTGCAGGCGGCGAGCAGCATCAGCAAAGGCAGGCCCAGCAGGCCCCACCTGACTGTCGCTGGAAGACGGCTAGCCGGGCTTTCCATAGTCTTTCGATGAAAGAGCCGGTGCTCTGGGTGCAAGACCCGCGTCCAAGCCGTTTCCTGTATCATGCCGACCTGCGACAGCTTTCCCAAGAGGCGCCGGAACGCCGTTGACGCGCCGACGACTGATTTAGCACGGAGCTCGCCAGTGACAAAAGCAGGACTATGCCCGGGCTGTGGCTCAGAGATGCAGGCCGCCGACAGGTACTGTCGATCATGTGGCAAACAGCTCTCCGAGGGGCTGCTGGTGTTACGTTGCAAGCTCTCGCGCAAGCGGGTGGTCGTGATGTCGATTCTGTCCTTCGGCATCTACCTATGGTACTGGTTCTACCTGACCTGGGGACAGTACCGAGACCACACCGGAGAGAGGGCGTACCCAGTCTGGCATGCTTTGGCCCTCAACGTACCGATCTACGGCCTCTTTCGAACACACGCCCACATGCGGTCATTCAATGAGCTCATGGTCCGTGTCGGCGCTCTTGCAACGATATCGGTGGGACGGACAGTGGTTGCCGTGGCTGTCGTTTCTCTGCTGGTTGTCGTTAGTTCTGCTTTGAAGCTCGGAGAGATCACCTCGGGGACCGCGGGCGTCCTGATCCTGATGTACGTCACGGGGGTGGCAATAATCGCCGCCCTACTCACCCAGGCTCAGGATAACCTCAACAGGTACTGGGATCGCGTACCGAATGCCACGGCAGAATATATGAGAATCGGGGCCGGGGAGTGGATACTGGTGATCCTCGGCGCAGCAGGCTGGGCAGATGCGCTACTGGCGCTGTTCGTCGAGTCGTACAGGACTCTCTAGTGTTGTGCCTCGCAAACAGCTTGCCACAGAACTCGTCATCCCGGCGAAGGCCGGGATCCAGTCGGTACGTCTCTGGATTCCGGCTTCCGCCGAAAAGACGAGGGCAGGCGGGCGCGCTGAGGGAAGCCCGGTTGCTGCAAGGCCATATACGAGACAGTACGCTAGTGCGGTGGCGCAACGTCGGCCGAATCCGTATGTTTGCGATGGACTTCCCCGAACCGGTAGAACCGGTTGGGCTCAGACGATACGCGAGGCGTCGAGCTATGCCGAACGGCTCACGTCTCTGAAGCGGTAGCCCACGGCCCAGATCGTCTCGATGAATGAGTGCTCAGCGTCCTCGATCTTGCTCCGGAGTCGCCGGATGTGCACGTCGACGGTCCGGGTGCCCCCGAAGTAGTCGTATCCCCATATCTTGCTGAGCAAGGCCTCCCTGGTAAACACACGCCCGGGGCTCGTGGCCAACAGCCGCAGGAGTTCATACTCCTTGAATCTAAGGTCGATACGCCTGCCGTTCAGCGAGACCTCGTAGCTGGTGGGGTTGATAACCAGGTCACCCGCCCTGACGACGGCGGGGTCCTCGGGCGGCCCGGTCTTCCGGAGCGCGATACTGGCCCTCGCCACCAGCTCAGGTTCCCGGAAAGGGGTCA
Organism: uncultured Dehalococcoidia bacterium; assembly: GCA_964528205.1. Lineage (GTDB taxonomy): Bacteria > Chloroflexota > Dehalococcoidia > Lucifugimonadales > CAZGRI01 > CAZGRI01. The sequence goes on from CAZGRI010000043.1 coordinate 13,935, forward strand.
CAAGGAAGTCGGCCATGCCCTCGTTAGGGACGAGGTCACGGACACCTTGCTCCGGGACGAGCAGGATGGCCGGTAGCTTGATCTGCGAGCAGCGGTCAAGACAGATCTTGACGTCGCGTGTGCCTAGCGCCGAGCAGTCCAGCAACGCGATGTGCGGAGTACGGGCAGACAGCGCCGAGTCGATGTCCGCCTCGGACAGGACCAGTATCGCGTCGATTCCGGCTTCCGCCAGGAGTGTGACGGGGCGCGGTCCCGCAGGGCGGTCCGCTGCCGGCAAATGTTCCGAGGCCATTGGGGTCGTCACCATCCGCTGGTGCATGCAGCGAGTGTGTGCCCGGCGACAATGCGGTCCATCGCCTACTCACCCTTCTCGATCGGTACGCCGGTGGCGTTGCCCCACTCCGTCCACGAGCCGTCATAGTTGCGCACCCGTTGGTACCCGAGTAGGTATTTCAGCACGAACCAGGAGTAGGAGGCCCTGATGCCCAGGCGGCAGTAGGCGACGACCTCGTGATCGGCGCGAAGGCCGCTGTCCGCGTACATCCGCGCCAGCTCATCTGCGGGCCTGAAGCTGCCGTCCTCGGTGGCTCCGTCGTCCCACTGCACGTGGACGGCGCCGGGGATACGTCCGTTCCGGTAGATGCCGGAGTCCGTGCCCGGCGCGGAGGCCTGCTCGCCCAGATACTCCTCCCGCGTCCGGGTATCCAGCGTCCTGAAGGTCTCCCTTCCCAGGTTTCGAACGATATGCGCCCTGGTGGCTCTGAGCGTCGAATCGGGCCGCCCCGCCCTGTAGGCTTTGACGGTGGGGATGGGGACATCCGCCGAGAGAGCTCTGCCCTCGACGGTCCATCTGGTGCGCCCGCCGTCCATCAGTCGCACGTCATCGTGGCGGTAGTACTTCAGCAACCAGAACGCCCAGGTCGCGGACCGGTTGTTGCCGTCTCCGTAGAGGACGACGGTGGTCCGGTTGTCTATGCCTGAGCGGCCCAGCAGGGCCTCTAGCTGCGAGATCGTGGGGACGTCTCTCCGGGTCTGGTGCTCCAGGTCATCGTGAAGGCTCCAGCCGACGGCGCCGGGCACGTGCCCGATCGCGTAACCTTCCTGGATGTCGGTGTTCACCTCGATGACCACTATGGATGGGTCGTCAAGTTGCTCCTGGACCCATGCTGGCGTTACCAGGACATCCGGACGCGCGTGGTGAACGTTCATGAATAAGAGGGTCCCACGGTCCTTTTCACATCGGCTGGCCCGAGCCGGCTCGGCGGCCCTCGTCGGACCGCTGTCCGCCCTCGGCTCGGTTTTGCTTTGCGGGCACGCCGTATTGTAACATTGTTGTGGGCGATGCCCCATCATCCCACCGTAATGGGCGAGGAGCCGGATTCCCGCATGAGTTCTCGTTGGATGCGAAACAGCTTTATCTATCTGCTTATCATAGTCGCGGTAATCGCGATCTTCTTTACCCTCTTTTCCGAACCCCTGGGTGGGTCACGCGAGGTGCCCATTAGCCAGGTGGTCCAGATGGCCGCCAGCGGGCAACTCCAGTCGATAGAGGTACAGGGCGACAAGCTCGACGTGACCACCACCAACGGAGAGGTATTCACCTCCCGCAAGGAGGAGGGCGCCAGCATCGTCAAGGTCCTGGAGGGCGC
>CAZGRI010000044.1:0-15200 GCA_964528205.1 uncultured Dehalococcoidia bacterium
CAAGGACGAGCTCTACACGCATCTCACCCGCCTGGCCGAAGACGAGGGTGTCAGCTATGTCGCCAACGGCGCCAACGCAGACGATCTGGGCGACTACCGCCCGGGTCTGAGGGCGGCCGAGCAGTACGGGGTCCGGAGTCCTCTCGTGGAGGCGGGCCTCACGAAAGCCGAGATCCGCGCCCTCTCCAAAGAGAGGGACCTCCCGACCTGGGACAAGCCGGCACAGGCCTGCCTGTCGTCGCGGGTCCCCTACGGCACGCCCGTAACCGTCGAGGCCCTGGAGCGAATTGCGCAGGCTGAGGAGTTCTTGCGGGAGCTCGGCCTACGACAGCTTCGCGTTCGCCACCATGATACGGTTGCCCGTATCGAGGTCGAAGCCGCGGACATCCCTTTCCTCACCCGGGAGGACATCCGAAGGCGGGTGGCGGAGCGCTTCCGGGAGATCGGCTATGCGTACGTCACGCTCGATCTCGAAGGCTTCCGGTCCGGCAGCCTCAACGAGGTCCTGGTCGACCTGCACGTGAAGGGCCCTGCCAAAAAGCAGCGAGGCTGAATCTAGCGTCGCGGGGCTTGCGGCCCCACGGTCGACTGGAGGCCGGCCGTCCGGCTGCCGGACATCCCTCACCCCTTGAAGAGCTTGTGACTGGAGCCTCGCATGAGGGTTGGAAACAAGGTATGCCTGGTTAGCGGAGGGGCACGCGGTCTTGGTGCCGCTCAGGCCCGGCTGCTTTCCGCCGAAGGGGGCAAGGTGGTCGTCGCGGATATCCTGCGATCCGAGGGACGGGAGCTCGAAGCCGAGATCAACGGTACGGATGGTGAGGCCTTCTTTGTCCATCTGGACGTGACCGACGAGGACGACTGGCAACGGGCCGTGGGCGAGGCTGTCAGCCGGTTTGGCGCACTGAACGTCCTGGTGAACAACGCCGGAATCTTCCATCGAGCGACCGTCGAGGAGACGGCCCGGGCCGATTGGGATCGGGTGATGGAGGTCAACTCCACCGGGGTTTTCCTGGGAACCAGAGCGGTAATCCCGGCCATGAAGGAGTCCGGAGGCGGTTCGATTATCAACATCTCTTCGACTGCCGGGCTAGTGGGGTCGCCCTCCTCCACCGCCTACAATGCATCGAAAGGCGCCGTGCGGCTGTTCACAAAGGCCACTGCGTTGCAGCATGCCGGGGACGGCATCCGCGCCAACTCGGTCCATCCGGGACCGACGGAAACCGACATGCTGGGACTCGTCTTCGTCGATGCAGACGCTAAGGAGGACCGCCGCGGACTGATCCCGGCGGGACGTTTCGGCAGGCCGGAGGACATCGCCTACGGGGTGCTGTTCCTGGCCTCGGACGAGTCATCCTACATGACCGGCGGCGAGCTTGTCATCGACGGTGGGTACACGGCCCAGTAGCAGAAGCAGTACCGAGGAGAAGACGATGCCATCTCAGAGAGTCCAACATGAGATCGATCGGTACGTAGCGAGGACGCCGGGGTCCAGGAAGCTTCATGAGGAGGCCTCTCGATTCCTGCCCGGCGGCAGCACGCGGGCCGTGCACTACCACGACCCGCACCCGGCGTTCGCCGACCGCGGCGAGGGCAACTACGTCTACGACGTCGATGGCAACCGGTACCTGGACTTCATGATCAACGCCACCAGTCTGATCCTGGGCCACGCCCACCCGGAGATCGTCCAAGCCCTCCAGGACCAGGCGGCGCGTGGGACGGCCTTCAGCGGCCCGACCATGTCGCAGACAAGAGTGGCCAAGACCATCTGCGAACGCGTCCCGTCGGTCGACACCGTCCGTTTCACCAACTCAGGGACCGAAGGCACGCTCATGGCCGTTCGCGCCGCGAGGGCCTTCACGGGCAAGCCCAAGATCGCGAAGTTCGAGGGAGGCTACCACGGTGCCCACGAGTACGTCGAGGTCAGCGTCAGACCTCCGGGCGACAAACTGGACCCCGAGGGCCCGACTCCGATCCCGGAGTATCCGGGGCAGCCCCAGGCCCTCCTCAATGACGTGATCGTCTTGCCGTACAACGATCTGGAGGAGAGCGAGCGCAGGATCCGGAGCCAGGCTGGCCAGATCGCGTGCGTTATCATGGAGGCCGTTGCCTCTGCCTTCGGCTACCTGCCGGCCCGTCCCGATTTCCTGGAGGGCATACGCGACCTGACCGACGAGCTTGGGATACTGCTCATCTTCGACGAGGTCCAGAGCTTCAGAATCGCGCCGGGAGGTGCGCAGGAGCGGTTCGGCGTCACGCCGGACCTGACCGCCTTCGGTAAGATCATCGGCGGTGGCATGCCCGTCGGCGCTTTCGGCGGCAGGCGGGACGTCATGGCTCTCTTTGACCCCAGCGACGGCGGGGCCTCCATCACCCACTCCGGGACCTTCAACGCGAACCCTATGACCATGGCGGCCGGCGAGGTTACGCTGGACCATCTGACGCCCGACGTGTTCCGAAGTATGGACAGCCTGGGAGACATGGCCCGGGCCAAGCTCCGGGCCGTGTTCGACGAGCTGGACGTTCCCGTCCAGGTCACAGGTGTTGCGTCGCTCTTCGGCATCCACTTCAGCGGGGATGAGATAATCGACTACCGGTCCACGCTGGGGGGCGACTCCGACATGGCAAGCGCCTTCTTCATGGGGATGATGAACGAGGGGGTGCTGCTCCAGTCTCGCTGTGCCGGCGCGCTGAGCGTCCTCTCGACCGAGGAAGAGATCGACACGCTGGTCGACGCCACCCGCACCGTCATCCAGCGCATCCGATAGCGGCGGCGTCTGCTAACCTAGAACGCCACCGGCCCTCATGCGGGCGATGTCGTCGGCCGAGTAGCCGAAGTCGGCCAGCACCCCGTCGGTGTGCTGGCCCAGGGTTGGCGCTGCGGTGCGCAGCGACCCTGGAGTCTTGGACAGCTTGGTCGGGATGCCTACGTTCGTTATGCGTCCCGCAGACGGATGGTCGAGCTCGACGGCCATGTTCCTGGCCCTTATCTGTGGGTCGGCGTGCACCTGGGCGATGTCCAGGATCGGACCAGTGGGAACACCGGCCTCCAACAGTACGTCCAGCCACGCTTCGGTGGACCGGGTAGCGAACGTCTCCTGCAATAGCTCGACCAGGGCCGAAAGGTTGCCCATGCGGTCCGCGTTCGTGGAGAATCGAGTGTCGTCGAGAAGCTCCTCTCGGCCGATAGCCCGGCACATCCGCTCCCAGTTGGTCTGGTTGGCAGCCCCGATGTTGATGTAGCCGTCGTTGGTACTGAACGCCTGGTAGGGCGCGTTCAGTGGGTGACCGGAGCCCAGTGGCCCGGGCGCCCGGCCCGTGGCGAAGTAAATCGCCGATTCCCATACGGTGTAGCTAAGGCCCGCTTCAACCAGCGACGTGTCGACGTGCTGGCCCTCGCCGGTCTTCAGCCGGTGAATGTACGCGCTCAGCACCGCGTTGGCCGCGAACATCCCGGCGTTAAGGTCGGTGATCGGGACCCCGATCTTGGCCGGCGGCAAGCCGGGGAAGCCGGTTACACTCATCAGGCCGCTCATCCCCTGGGCCACCAGGTCGAAACCCGCTCGGTCCTTGTACGGGCCGGTCAGCCCGAAGCCGGATATCGAGCAGTAGACCAGGCCTTCGTTCGATGCACTCAGCGCTTCGTAGCCCAGTCCGAGGCGGTCCATCGTGCCCGGCCTCATGTTCTGGACCAGGACGTCCGCCTTCTTCGCCATGCGCTGCGCGACCTCCACGGCATCGGCACTCTTGAGGTCCAGCACCATGCTGCGTTTGTTGCGGTTGATGGCCAGGAAGGCCGCGGACTCGCCGCCGATGAAGGGCGGCCCCATGCGCCGGGTGTCGTCGCCGCCACGGGGCTTCTCGATCTTGACGACGTCGGCGCCCATGTCGGCCAGCACCATAGTGCAGAACGGCCCGGCCAGCATCTGCGTGAAGTCTAGGACCTTCATGCCTGTGAGTGGGGGTTGGTTTGGCATTGTCTTATCCAACTTGCGGCTCGCTGCTTAGTCTATCCGAAAAGCTGTCTGGTCGAGGCAATCGCCCCAGCCCGTGTTTGTGACCCACCCGGGCCCTCCCTTCCGAGGAGTCGGAGTCCGCACCAGTTCCGATATTAAGGTGGCGGACCGGGCTCCGCCCGGAAATTGGAATCCCTACCCTAGGCCTACGAGCCCCAATCAGATCGACGGAAAACAATCAGTCTACGGTGTCCATTTTACGCTACGTGGGATGCCGATCTAGCTTAGTGTCTCGCATGTGGCTTTACTGCAGCCGGGCTTCCATCGGCTCGCCCACCTACTCTCGTCTTTCCGGTGGAGGCCGGAATCCAGAGAAGCGCCGACTGGATCCCGGCCTTCGCCGGGATGACGAATTCTGTGGCAAGCTGTTTACGAGCCGATACACTAGGAGAGTGCACACGGCCGAAGAACGGCTCAGCCGTCGGTAGGACTTACCTCCCAGTGAACCTGGGTTTGCGGCGTTCGAGAAAAGCGCGGCGACCCTCCTGGAAATCTTCGCTGTCGAAGTTGGCGAAGGGCAGGTGCTCCTCTTCCGGCGTAAGTCCGCTCAACGATGGGTTGCGAAGGACCGTCTGGAGAATCCGCTTATGGCGGCTCTGCGTCAAGGGCGCCAGCGGCACCATCTCGTTTGCGAGCTCGTGAGTTACTTCCTCGATCTCCTCGCTGCCGACCAACCGGCTCACCAGTCCCATGCGGAAGGCCTCCTGGGCGTCCAGCAGCCGCGCCGTCATCAGTATGTCAGAGGCATTGCCCGGTCCCACCAGGTGGACCAACCGTCGCATCTCCCGATAGCCGACGAGTATTCCCAGGCGGGCTACCGGGATGCCGAACTTGCCGGTCTCGTCGGCGATTCGCATGTCGGTCGCCATGGCGAACTCGCAGCCACCGCCGACGCAGAAGCCTCTGATCATGGATATGGTCGGCTTTGGGAGGGCCTCCACCGCATCGAGGGCGCCGTCGAAGGCGTCGGCGTAGATCTTGGCGTCGCTGGAGTTGTTCCGGTACCGCTCGAAGTCCTTGATGTCGGCGCCTGCGGAGAAGGCGGCGTCACCGGCACCTCTGAAGACGACGACTTTGACCGAGGCGTCCTCCTTCAGCTCGTCGGCGATCCGGATGAGTCGCAGCCAGCCCTCGTAGTCGACCGCGTTTCGCTGGTCAGGGCGGTTGAACCTCACCGTGGCGACACCGCCTTCGGCGGTCAGGAGGATGTGTTCATCCATGCCCGGAGACCAGGCACAGACACGACGACTCGTGGCCGCTGCTCGATGAGATCATGAGGAGGCTGATTGGGGCAGCCAGCCCCAGGGCCGAGGTCCCCAGTCCGGCGTAAATGGCTCACCCCCTTTGACCGTCAACACTGGAACCAGGGCCGTGTCCCCCTTGACGGTATTGCCGAACGTGTCGAGGAAGACCCAGTCGCCGCTGGTCGCTTCCAACACCGTGACGTCAGCCGTTCGCCCCACCACCAGGCTTCCGAGGGAGTCCTCCATGCCCAGCGCCGCCGCCGGGTTGACGGTGACCATAGCGATGACGTCCTCCAGCGAGAAACCCAGCGCGAGGAACCGGCCGAGCATCTCGGTCAAGCTGTGGACAGTGTTCCTCCGTCCGGGAGGCGTCATGTCGGTGCTGATCGTCCGTGGCTTGACGCCACCGTCCAGCGCGCGTTTGGCTACGTCGAAGCTGAAGTTGAACCTGCCGAACGCGGTGTCCAGAACGACGCCCCGGTCCTGGGCGTCGAGCACCTCGGGCAGCACTCGCCCGTCTCCGTCCAGGATGCGGCCGGCGTTGTCCGTAAACAGGTGGGTCAGTATGTCCCCGGGCTCCATCAGCGGGAGCAGGTCTCCGGTCAGCGTCGGACCGTCGTCGACGTCCTTGTCTCCAATATGCACCATGAGCCTGACGCCGACGTCCCGTGCGGCCCGTTTCGCCAGGTGGAAGAGCTCCATTCCTAGGGTCGGGACCGAGGGGCCTATGGCCCTGAGTTTCACACCCTGGACCAGCGGCCTGTTCTCGGTGACCACGCGGACCGTCTCGTCCAGGTCGATGTCGTCCCGGCCGGAGATCTCTGGTTGATAGCTGAGTCCGGTCCGCGCGACATGGAGAAAGGAGATAATACGTGTGCTGGCGTTGGGAACGACGTACTGTGAGAAGCCGCCGAAAGTGTAGCAGCCGGCGCTGCCGGCGTCCACGACGGTGGTGACGCCCGACCTGACCCCGGCCAGATCGGGGTTTATCCCGTTCTGATTGACACCCTCGTAGACGTGGGTGTGCAGGTCGATCAGTCCCGGGACCACCAGCTTTCCGCTGACGTCGACGACCTGTGTGGCGTCATTGGCTGCGATCGTCGGAGCGATCTGAGCGATGGCCCCGTCCCTGATGCCGACGTCCAGTCGTTCTCTCAGGCCTTGCGAGGGATCGATAACCTCGCCGCCCTTCAGGACTAGATCCACCATCTCGCTCCTGGACACTCCCGGTAGGTGTTACATCGGCAGCTTTACGGCCGGTTCCTGGGGGCGCCAGTTGAGATGTTATACCAGTCGCTGGAGCGCAGGCAAGGTTCGTCCTCGCCTTCTCGGGCGGGCAGAAGATCAAGGAGGGGAAGGCCGCCTTGACCGTAACCCTGCTAGGAGGGAAACGGACGCAACGGCCTATGGATTAGACCCAGCGACGGCGGATGGCCAGTGCCAGAGCGGTAAAGCTGACGGGCGCGACACCAGCCATCCAGTCCCAGTGGACGTAGCGCCCGAAAAGCGGGTTTACGGTCGCGCTGATCGCAATCAGGACCGCGACGGCGATCGCCGCCACGGCCAGTGATACACCCCAGTTTCTGAGCTCGGTCTTTCCCGCATTCGTTTTGGGCGCCTCTCGGGATTTTCTTTTGTCTGATGCCATTGTGTCCCGTCCTCCGCACTTCCCTCATTGCCGTGATCAAGTCAGAGCCCTCGGCCCAGCGGCCGTCGAAGGATTAGACGCGAGTTGGGGCCTATGAGATTCGTACCGGGACCCGAAACCTTAGCGGCGTATCGGACCGTCGGGTCTGACCTTGTCCAGCATCGCTTCGGTCTCCGGCGCCAGCTCATCGCCTGACTTCCGCTGTCTGGCGAGCAGGTCCAGACAAAGGTCCGACAGGGCCGGAACGCGCCGCATCGACTCCGGTAGGTACCTCATGCAGCGTCGGGTCAGTACCTGGGCCGGTCGGGTGGACTTTTCGGAGCACGCGTAGGCGTAAGGACACATGTAGGCGTAGCAGACCGTCGTCTCCCTAAACTCCGGAGTGACGCGGCTGTGGGACGGCGGGAGCCGTCTGGACAGGAAGGTCTTGAGCCGCCTGTCGCTATGTCCGACCCGGCCCCTGCGTTCTCTCATCAGCTCAGTCTCAGAACATATGATTCGAACTGATGTTAGAGTGAGTCAGTGGCGCATGCAGTACATTTGAGGCGCACGAAAACCGAGATGTGAGGGTGTGGGCTCGAATCGAGCGGCGGTTCGAGCCGGTAGCCGGGGGACGGCTGCCCCTAGGTGCTTACCGTCAGATGCATCCACACGTGTCACGGGTGGGGTAGCCGGCTCGTCGCGGTGCACGCACCGGGCATTGGTTCAATGGGTGGCGAGGGGAGGTTCGCGACGATGATGCGCCCGGTGGCTAGCTCCTGTAGCGCTGGCCTACCTCAGCGTGGTCTCGCAGACTCCCGTCCCGGATTTCCATGACCTCGTCGGCCATGGCCAGCAAGGTCGAGTCGTGGGTCGCGGCGACGACGCTGATCCCCTGGTCTCGGACCATCTCGTTGAACAGGCCGAAGATCGACCGCGCGTTCACCGAGTCTAGCTCGCCGGTCGGCTCGTCGGCCAGGACCAGTGGAGGGCGGGTTACGATGGCGCGGGCAATGGCGACACGCTGTTGCTCGCCGCCGGAAAGCTCGTAGGGCCGGTGACGGGCCCTGCGCCACAGGCCGACCATATCGAGGGCGTCCCGGGTCCTCTGCTCCCTCTCTCCCGGTCCAACCCCGGAGATGCGGAGCGGTAGCTCCACGTTCTCGAAGGCCGACAACAGCGGAAGAAGCCCGAAGGACTGGAAAACGAAGCCGATCTTGTGGCGACGTATGTCGGTCAGCTCGCCTTCACTCAGCGTCGAGAGGTCGCGCTCCTCGAACATCACAGTTCCGGACGTTGGCTGGTCCAGTCCTGCCATCAGGTTCAGCAGCGTCGTCTTTCCCGATCCCGACCGGCCGACGACGGCGATGAACTGTCCGGGAAGCACCTCCAGGCTGACGTCACGTACAGCACTGATCTCCTCGAGGCCCAGGTGGTAGACCCGGGTCAGGTCCGTGGCGGCGATCAGCCGTTGAAATCTGTTCACACCTCTACTCCTCGGATGTCAGGGTCACGCGGCCATCTTCCAGGCTGACCCGCGCCCTTCCCGATATCTTCAACGTCTCCAGGTACTCCCTGGGGATCTGGATCCGGCCGCTGCCGTCGACGAGGATAAACTCCTCCAGGGCCTGAACGGTATCGGCCTCGCTCGAAACGCGCTGGTAGGTTAACTTCCTTCGGATCTCGGTCGACATTTTGCCGTCCCGTATCAGCACGACCCTTCCGACCTTGTAGGCGATGTCCGGGTCGTGAGTGACGATGAGTATCGTCGTGCCCAACTCCTGATTGACAGTACCGAACAGGTCAAGAATCTCGGCCGCTGTGGCGTCGTCCAGCTCCCCGGTCGGCTCGTCGGCCAGCAGCAGAGGGGGTTTATTGGCCAGGGCGACGGCTATGGCGACTCGCTGCTGCTCGCCGCCCGACAGCTTCTCCGGCGTGTGTTCCAGGCGATGCCCGAGTCCGACGAGATTCAGGAGCTCCTCGGCCCGAGATTGCCGTTCCCTGGCGGAGGTGCTGGTGAGCATCATCGGCAACGCCACGTTCTCCAGGGTCGACAGGTAGGGGAACAGGTTGCGACTGGTCTGCTGCCAGATGAACCCCACCTCGCTCCTGCGGTACTCCTCCACCTCCTTGGCGGTCATCCTGAGCAGGTCTTTGTCGCCTACGGTGACCCCGCCCGCGGAAGGCGTATCGTAGCCCGCCAGGATATTCAGCAGCGTGCTCTTCCCACTGCCGCTGGCCCCTACAATTGCTATGACCTCTTGCTTTTCGATGACGAGGTCCAGTCCCCGCAAGGCGACGACCTCGAGGTCCGCGATCTTGTAGATCTTGAACAGGTCCTCACACAGAATGTAAGGCGCCGTCTGCACCATTCCAATCCTCCTGCACCCGGCCACGCCGCCGCCGTGTCATCGGCGGTGGCGTGCCTACATTTCGCCCAGCCTCAGAATGCGCTGGAGCGATATCTTCCGGATGAACCATATCACGCCAACGGTAATAATTGCGAAAACCACGGCCATGGCCGCGTAGGTAACGGCCAGGGTGGTCCAGTTCACTTGCAGAACGAAGGGAGGGAGGATCTCAGCCCCTCTTTCGTCGTGTCCCAGGAACGGCATGATGGTCTCGCCCAGCCTCCCGCCCATCCACGTGCCCAGCGCCATGCCGGCCGCGATCACCAGCGCCTGCTCCAACCATACCAGCGTGATGAGCTGCCTCATCGAGAAACCGATGGTCCGCATGAGCGCGAACTGGACCTCCCGGTTGCGGAACGAGACGTAAGCGTGGACCAGAAATCCTATCGCGCTGAGGACCAGCACGGCGGCGAAGGCGATGAACAGCAAAGCTCTCCATCCGGCGTCGACCAGTGGGTCCACCTGGGACGAGGCCAGGATCTCCGCCCGGTCGTGGACGGCCCGGTTCGGAAAGGGCTGATCGTCTTCCAGCCACTCTACCAAGCGCTGGCGGTCGGCGCCGTCGGTCTCGGTCCGGAGCCAGATCTCGTTGGGCTTGAGCTCGCTGCCTCGGGCGTCGAGGTTCGTATATCTGAGCACGGAGTCGAGATCGGCGATCAGGAAGCCGTCGTTGACGGCGTCCATCGTGGGGAAGTAGTCGATGACCTGCTCGATGCGAACGGGCACCCGGTGTCCGGCCACCGAGACGTCGAACTCCTCGCCTCGTCTGTGTCCGATCATCTTTAGGAAAGAGTCGCTGGCGAGCACCGGCAAGGGCGAGACCGGAGGCCCGTAGAAGATGCCCCGGCTCAGCAGCCCGCCACCCTCGGTCCATATGAATGTCGCGCCCCCGGGCGAACCGTCCGCGCTCGATCGGGACGGTCGGACGGCGTCTCCTTGGGCCTCTCGCACCAGGTAGAGCACGTTCCAGCCGGAGGTGTCATCAAAGCTGACGACGGGGACCGCCCCGACGCCAGGGACAGTAGCCCTGACCTCGTCGATTGTGATCGACCCTGCCCTGAGAGTCCTTGATCCGCTCACCTCGTGGACCGATATAGACATCAGTCTCAACGGCGGCTCAGGTTCCAGCCTGCGACGACCGAAGCGCTGACGCTGGTTGAAGCTGGCGCTGAACTCGGTCCAGCCGCTGGACCGCAGCGGCCCAAGTGGCAGCGTGATATGCCTCCCGTTGGCGTCCACTATCCTGGCGTCGAGCACGACGGTCGGGTGGGGTCGATCGGGCTTGGCCAGGACTTCGATTCCCAAAGCGCCGTCCGGGATTGGGACGCCCTCTGGCGGTCCGGGGTGGTCCAGAGACCTCAGCAGCTCGCCCATCGGCTCTCCGGAAAAGTCATCCCGGAACCAGCCGATCTCGTCAATAGCCGCACCCTCCACCGCGAACATCTCATACGAGTCTCCGAGTATCCTCGACAGGTCGGACCCGGGGACGCGCATCGCCCGGGCGACCTTGGAGACGCCTGGAATACCCTCGTAGCTTTGGGTGACCGGCTGGCTCGGACCGGAGCTGTTCAGCGTGACGTGCTCTACCCTGACGTCGGCACCCGTCGAATAGAGGGCTCGCTGCTCGAAGCTGAGCTGAAGCGTCCCCCCGAAGCTGGCGGCGAAGATGCCCAATCCGGCCATCAAGATCAGCAGCAGAGACAGGCGGGCGTAGTGGGTCGGATTTCGGGCCATCTGCCACATGCCTATGGAGTATCCCACCGGCAGCCTATGGGCCGAGGCCTCCAGCAGCCTGAAGGCCAACTGGGCGGGAACAATAGCCACCAGCAGAGGGATGAAAACGTGGCGCATGGGCAGCTCGGGCCCCACGAAGAGGATAGCCGCCACGAGCCCTCCCTGGGCCAACATGCCCGTCAGCGCGGCCGACAGGTTTCTGCTCGATGACGTTGCCCGATAGACGACGCCGAGGGCGATCAGTAGAGTGACCTGGACGATCCAGATGGTGCCGGCGCCTTCGAACAGCTCTCTCGACGCGATGGATGGCGCAAGCACAAGGACCGTGCCTCCGACGGCCAGGTGCAGCAGCATGGGGGAGTCGCCTGAGAGAAATCGGATGGCGAACGGGAACAGCCTCAACATCACCATCGCCAGCCCAACGAGGATGATAGCGGGAACAGCCAGGAGGAGCTGGCTCACGGTCGCCTGACCGAACAGCCCGGTCGCTACCACCGACCCCTGGTCCGAGAGCTGCCGGAACAGCACGATCCCCACCACCAGGAGCATCACGTCCAGGAAATACCTCTGGAAGAAGGGTTGGGCCGCCGGTCGTGCCTCCTGCTGCCGGTGCCGGGTCACCCCGATCCGTGAGGCCTGGATCGCCGGGACCATCAACGCCGCGAAGCTGAGAAGCCCGCCCAGGGCGCTCATCAGGTATGCGTTTCGCGAGATGGCGACCGGCAGATTCCCTCCGCCGCTGAGGTCCGAGAACGCGGGCGTGTATCCGAGGGCACTGATGACTGTAGCCGCCATGATCGGGGCCACGACGATGGCGATGACGGATATTGTGAGTCCCTCCAGCACGAAGACGGCCAGGATCTGACCCGAGTTAGCACCCCTGCTCCGGAGGAGGGCGATCTCGCCGCGCTGTTGGTCGACCAGCAATGACGACAGGGTGACGACGTAGTAGAGGATGACGACGGCTATGAGCACCAGCACCACAAACATGGGGATCTTCGAGAAGAAGAGCCGCCTGTCGTAGTCGCTAAGAGAGTCTGCGAGAGCGGTAGTCTGCCTGTACCGGTCAAGCTGGGCGGTGAGCCGGCCGTCCAGGGTCTCCAGTCCCCTGAGTGCGAGGATGGCGTTTCCCGCGTTGATCCTGGAAGTGTCGACCTCCAGGAGCCAGCCATAGGTGCTGTCCATGTCCCTTAGAGCGCCGCCCAGGTCATCCATGAAGGTGGTCTCGGAGATGTAAAAGCCCATCGTCTGCAAGAACCCTGCGGTACGGGCCCTGACGACGCTCTCGTCCAGGTGCCAGAACTCCTCTGAGGGGTCGTTCTTTTCGAAAAGACCGGTTATCAGCACGCTGGTGTGGGGGATGGCATCCTCCCAGTGCGGGACCGCGGAGACGACGTCCCCCACGCCTACGCCGAATAGTCGTGCGTCCTCGGCGGGAACCATGGCCTCCAGCACCAGCGGCTGTCCCGGAGCGTCGAGCGCCCCTTCTTGCGGCAGCCGGCCCCCGGGTAGGACCGTCACGCGCTCCGGAAGAGTCTTTATGAAGGAGAAGTACGCCCGGGCGTCGTCCTGGCCGGCGTCCGCCTCGCGCCCCAGAGCCGTGAGAAAGAACGTGTCGCTCCTTCCACCCCGTGCGCGGTTCTCCAGCATCCAGCCGACGCTAAAGTCGATCTGCGTGCCTATGGCCCGCGTGACTTTCTCGTACTCTGCAAAAGAAGTGGGGCCCCGTTCGGCCTTGACGACTACGTTGCTCTCATTGGTAGTGAGCTTGTCCAGGGCGTTCTCGAGGGCCAGCTCGCGGAGGGAGTCGAAGTAGATGACGGTCCCCGCCATGATCGCGGACGCCAGCAGTACGCCGATCACCACGGAGGAAAGCAGTCGCCAGTGGGCGAGGCTGCGTCTGGCCACCAGAGGCCACGCCGACATCAACCTCAGAGCGAATCTCAGCATCGCGGACGTCTGGAATCAACCGCCACGAAGCGGCGGCAATCGCCGGGTCGACGCCCGCATAGACCGGCGCGGACACTCGACGCAGAAGGGCCTGGGCCGCGCACCGAAACCAATGCTATTCCGCCTCCGCCTTTGAGATCAGGCTGACGTTGAGCTTTCGCGCGCCGCGAATAAGCCGGGAGAGGCTCAGGGCGAAGATGACGGCCAACGCCCCATATATCGGCAACATGTAGCTCCAGTCGGTGGTCAGGATGAACGGGGGCACGACCCGAGCCCCCTCCTCGGTGACGGACACCGCCGACACCATCAGGGTGCTCATCTGAAATCCGGCCCACGTGCCGAGTCCCACGCCGATGATCGCGATCGCCAGGTGCTCTAGCGCGAGCAGGCCTGTCATCTGGCTCCGCGACAAGCCCAGTGAGCGCAAGAAGCCCATCTCACTCCGGCTTCGATGCGAGTAGGACAGCAGGTAGGTCACATACCCGACCCCTGCTACGAAAACGATTACCCCGATGGACAGCAGTACCATGGCTCTCCAGCCGGCCGTGACCAGCGGATCGGACTCCAGGGAGTCTAGCTGGTCGGCCTTGTCCTGGACCAGGTCGCTGCGTAGGACCAGTCCCTGAACGACCCGGTTCACGGAGCTGCCCGCTCCGGCCGCTTCGGCTATGAAAAGCTCGTTGGGGACGATGTTGCCAATGGGGCTTACGAGGTTGAGGCGCTTCAACACTTCGTCCAGGTCCGCGACGACGAAACCACGTCGATGTGGGTTAAGGGTTGGGAAGAAGTCGGCAGTGTCTCTCACGACTATCGGTACCAGCCGCCCAACTATGTCGACGATCGTGTGGTCGCCTACCCTGATCCCAGTGAAGTCGACAAATGATGAGCTCACTATAACGGGGAGGTCCGTGCCGCGCTCCGCGTGATAGAAGCCACGGATTCCGGCGTTCGTCTCCTTACCGAAGGAGAACAGAATGGCCGCTTCCCCTCGATACGAGTCGTCGTTCGAGGCGAGGCGGTCCGAGGAGATCAGTGACGTGGGCATCGCGGTCCACCTCAGCCCGCCTTCGAAGTCCTCTATCACCTGTTCCTCGCCGCCGTTGACGCTGACGTGGATGTCGTCGAGCAGAATCGTGCCTGGCGTCCCGACAGCTCCAAATCCGCTCTCATTAAGCTGGACGGAGACAAGTTTCAACGGTCGCCGCAGGCGATCCGGTATGTCGGCTGTCATCAGAGCCCATTCCGGCGGGCCCAGACGGCCGAAAGAGATCGTGTCCAAGGTTCCGTACACGTCCTCCACCACCATCCACAGGAAGACTCCGGGGTACTGGTGCTCGGGTTTAGCCCAGACACCGATGTTGGTCGCCCCGTCTGGGATCGAAATGGGTTCCGAACGGAGGTTCGATTGCAGCGCTCGCATCAGTCCCGTCAACGGCTGATGCGAGAAGTCGTCCCGCCACCAGGATAGGTATGGGAAGTCCTCCGATTCCAGGGCCAACAGGTCGAACTGACTTCCCTCCAGCGTGGTACCGACCTTGCCGTCACTTCTGAAGGCCATGGAGACCGCGGTAACGCCGGGAATGGCAAGGTACCGGTCCTTCGTCTCTCTTCCGGCCGGGGCCGCAAGGAACCAAGGGATGCCGCCGACCCGAATGTCGGACCCGACTCTGTAGGCGACACGGTCCTTGTGGCTCAGATCGAGCGTGCCCCCGACGGTCGTCGACATAATGCCCAGACCGGTCACCATCACCAGCAGCAGCACCAACCAGCTATACTGCAGCGGGTTCCGAGCCATCCGCCATAGCCCCAT
Source organism: uncultured Dehalococcoidia bacterium (assembly GCA_964528205.1). GTDB lineage: Bacteria > Chloroflexota > Dehalococcoidia > Lucifugimonadales > CAZGRI01 > CAZGRI01. The sequence goes on from CAZGRI010000044.1 coordinate 14,790, forward strand.
CGAAACCCAGACCGGTGCGACCTGGGACGAGCCGGCCAGCAATCGAAACGCAAGCTGAGCGGGCACGAGGCAGAAGAGGGCGACGGTCGGGACGAAGCTGAACTCGGCGACCACGGGTGGCTCGACGAATCCGAAAAACGTGACCGCGACTCCTTGAGTGGCCAACCACGCCATGCGCGGTACAGGTTGCTGGGCCCGGTGCGTGGCCCAGTACGCACCCACCATCCCAGCCAGCAGCGCAACCGGCAGCAACCAGGCGAGTCCGTTGCCGTCCCTCACATCGATGTACACGACCGCAGGCGCCAGGGTCACCAGCGTCGCGGCCGTCGCGAGGTGCACCAGCGCCGCCGACTCCCCGCTCACGAACCGCACGAACAGCGGGAACAGCCTCATGAAAAGCAGCGCGATGCC
>CAZGRI010000045.1:0-1237 GCA_964528205.1 uncultured Dehalococcoidia bacterium
TTCAAAATCGTCGCCAACGGGATCTCGGCCAGGCGAAGGCGGCCATGCGGGTCTCGCCGCAGATCGATCCCCGGGATCTCCTGCAGTTCCTCAGGGTCCAGTTTCTCCCCGATGCCTTCGGCGATGACCCCTAAACCATGTTCTCGTCCCATGACCCTCCGCTTCAGGATGGCTCCTTCTAAGACAGCGCAAACGTCGTCCAGCGCAATACGGTTCTTCGGGAACTCCTCCGGAATGATAGTCAGGGTTGCGCCGGCGGCTTTGCCGATTCCGAGAGCCAGGTGCCCTGCCTTGCGCCCCATGACCACGACGAAAACCCAGCGATTTCCCGTCCGCGAGTCTTCCATCAGGTTTTGCACCAACTGGGTGCCCACATGGCGAGCCGTCTCGTGTCCGAATGTGGGCATGCCGCCCGGTAGGGGAAGGTCGTTGTCGATCGTCTTGGGGACATGGGCGACTCGAAGAGCTCCATCTGCTTTCTTCGCCACCTCGTGGGCTGAAAAAGCTGTGTCATCGCCGCCTATGGTCACGAGGTACGAGACACCTAGTTCCTTGAGAGTTTGGACGCATTGCCCCAAGCTGTTGGAATCGCGGGTCGGGTTCGCTCTCGACGTGCGCAGGATGGAGCCGCCCTGGGTATGGAGTCGAGATACTTCGGGTATTGTGATGTCAGACGTTGTAGCGGTGTCCCCCTGCATTAACCGGGCAAAGCCGTCGTAAATGCCTATCACCTCCAACCCGGAGTTGATCGCTTCGATGGCACACGCGCTGATGACGCTGTTGATGCCCGGCGCCGGTCCACCTCCGACCAGGATGCCCAAACGAGTCTTCATCGAGCTCATGACCGCACGCTCCTCTCTCTTCGAGCATACAAAGCTATCAATGACAGGGAGGTCCCAGGTTGCCGCTCCCAGCAGCGAGATCGGTCGGGACCCGTTGTCGCCCGAGGACCCCGATTGGGGTTCCGTCTGATCTAAGCTGTCACCACTGAGGTGACGGCTTGGTCATTGACTAGATCCGGAAGATGGCATGGAGCTCCATGTGTCTGCTGGTCCTGATGTCCATCATCCCGAACTTCTCCGAGATCCTTCAGAACGTAAACCGCATTTTGAGTTGCCTATGTGATGTAGCGACCCCGGAGCCGGCTCAACCGCACCTATCCTTCGTTGGCCAGTCGGAACCCCAATAGGTGGGACGCGCACCGGGTACGGAGCCATGTCAATTCTGGCCGTGGAGT
>CAZGRI010000045.1:1247-14811 GCA_964528205.1 uncultured Dehalococcoidia bacterium
AGGTTGGAGCTCGTCGATAACAGAGACTCCCACCAACGGCTGTGTATGGGCGCCAAGGTCAGGAGCGACCCCGACCGGAGTCTAACCGGCGAACTCTGCGTTGACAGGCTGGCACTACGCCGGTGTGCCGGTAGCATTTCCAAAGGCAATGGCGGCGTATTTCGCTTTGGAACGGTGGATCGTTTTCCGAGGGCATGGGCTCCAGACGAAGCGGATGGTCGGGGTGACTGGACTCGAGCCAGCGACCTCTACGTCCCGAACGTAGCGCCCTACCGACTGGGCCACACCCCGACTTTGGATACCCCACTGGCTGGCCTCGGCGTCCGAAGGTGGCTCCATTGTAGTCTCCGAGCCTTGCTCGGGCAAGCTGGCTGCCGCAAAATGGACTTCATCGCCACGCGTCGTAGATTGCTTTCATCCACATCCCAGTTGGGAAGGTCGGGCAGCAGAACCAAGGCCCCATTCCCGCTCGTAGACGTCGAGTCGTTCGTGATGGGCTCCTAAGTGGACTGGCGGTCAAGCTCGTCTCGTCCAACGCTGGCTCCATGTTAGCTTCGCTGTCAATTGCCGTAAACCGCGACGCCGCCCCGGAGTTTGTAATGCCATCGAGGAAGGGATAAACTTAGGCCCGTCGACAGCCACCCACAAGGAGAGATGTGAAATTGGCAGAAGCCAAGCCGTTCAGCTACGAGGGGAGCTTCGCGAAAGGCACGCCGGCCGCACGACCGAGGGGCGCGGTCCGGAGAGGCAAGTACGACTTCGCCGTTGCGTACCCTGACCCGGCGTCGGTCCCGCTAAACGGTCTGCTGGAATCCCTGAAAGGCGCGCTGGACGAGGAGGGTGGAGACCTTGCGGTCTACCCACACCAGCAGGGCTACCCGCCGCTGCGGGAGTACATCGCTCAGAAGCTGGCCGAGCACCGCGACATCCACGTGTCGGCAGACGAAATCGTCCTCGCCGACGGCTCCAGCCAGCCCATCCACATGATCTGCGAGGCGCTGCTGGACCCCGGCGACGTGGTCCTGACCGAGGACTTCGTGTACTCGGGAACGCTGGGAACGCTCAAGCGATTCCAGGCCGAGATACGTGGGGTCCCCTGCGACGATCAGGGCATGGAGCCGGACGCTCTGGAGAGCGCCATCGAAAAGGCCGTTTCCCAGGGCAAGCGGCCCAAGTTCATTTACCTGATCCCCACCTTCCAGAACCCCCAGGGCTGGGAGACTCCTCTGGAGCGAAGGCAGGCCATAGTCGAGCTTTCGCAGCGCCACGACGTCCCGATACTGGAGGACGACTGCTACGTCGATCTTCGCTATGACGGGGAGGCCGTAACCTCCATGCATTCGCTGGACGGCACCGGGCGGGTGATGTACGTCGCGTCCTTCTCGAAGATTATCGCGCCGGGCATGCGCCTGGGCTACCTCACGGCGCCGCGAGAGGTGCTGGACAGGGTGTTGACTATCAAGAGCGGCGGCGGGGCCAACCAGTTCACCGCGCTGGCCATTCACAGGTTCTCGACCCAGCTTAACGACCATATCGACGAGATCAACGGCATCCAGCGCGTCAAACGGGACGCGATGGTGTCGGCGCTGGGAGAGAATTTCGGGTCGGAGGCCACCTGGAGCAATCCTCCCGGCGGCCTGTTCGTCTGGCTTCAGATGGCCGAGGATGCAGACCTGGTCAGCGTTAAGGACAACGTTCTGGACCGGTACGACGTCGGCTACCACCCCGGTCCGATGTTCGCCGCGGACGCGGCCTCGGGGCGCAACCGCGCCAGACTGTGCTTCGGCTACAACACACCCGAGGACATCCGGGAGGGGGTCGCCCGACTGGCCGAGGCGTTCGAGCAGGAGGGGGTCCTCAAGTCGTAGAGACGCGGTGAGGCCGGATCACTGCCGGCCGTACTTGCCCCTCAGCTCCCGGGAGACGCGACGTTTCAACGCCGCCACCTCCCGGTTGAGTATCTCCAGCTCCGTCTCCAACCTTGTGGTCGTCGACGGCTCTTCGAGGAGCGCCTGCTTGTCCTGGACGCTCACCTGGAGCATCCCGGCGACGTTGTTAGCCAGTCGGGCAGCGTCCGACGGCAAGCGTACCTGGCGCGCCCACCCGCCGCTGATACCCATGGTCAGCCGAACGTAGCGAGTCGCGGCCTCGCGAACAGCATCCAGCTTGTCCTGGGAAACCGGCTGGTCGCTCTCCTCCTCCAACAGCTCGACCTCGGCCCCGAGAAACGGGCGGTACTGGGTGATGTTCCGGATGTGGAAGCGTTGAAGCCCCGTGACCGACACGAAGAACCGGTCGCCGCTGGCCTTGTTGACCTGGACGATATGGGCCACGGTTCCCGTGGTGTGGGGGATGGCCGGTTCTCCGACCTCGGACCCGGACTTGATCAGGACCACCCCGAACTTGGAGTCGCGGTCGAGGCAGTGTCGCAGGAGCAGCTTGTACCTCTCCTCGAATACCTGCAGCGGCATCGAGGCGCTAGGGAACAGGACAATGTTCAGAGGGAACAGGGGCAGCCATCGCTCCGGTTGCGACACGGTGGTAACTCTCAGCGTCGTCTCTCGTGAGTATAACGGGGACGCCGGTGAATCATCAAGCGCGTCACCTGGGCGGACCGGAGCGGGCAGGGGACGGCTTTTGTTGACAATGGGAGTTTGGTGTTGCTACGATTCCATGCGACGCGCGCCACCGTCGTGTAGGGCTGGGTCGCGTGTTAGACCCGCCGCCAGACCTCGATTGAGACACCGGGAAGGAGACTCCGGTTGGGCCACGTGAAGTCACTCCGGTGCCGTGAGTGCGCCAACGAGTACCCGATGGAGCCGCTGAACGTCTGCGACTTCTGTTTCGGGCCGCTGGAGGTCACGTACGACTACGACTCGATCGCGCGGACGGTGACCCGCGAAAGCATCGAGAGCGGGCCCACGACTATGTGGCGCTACCACGACTTCCTGCCGGTGGACGCGGAGGCCTCCATCGACATGGGGACGGGGTTCACCCCTCTGATCAGGGCCAGGAATCTGGGCAGGATGCTGGGTCTCGACAACCTCTATATCAAGAACGACAGCGTGAACCCGTCCTTCTCCTTCAAGGACCGGCCGGTCTCGGTGACAACCACCAAGGCTTTGGAGTTCGAGTTCGAAGTCCTTGCCTGCGTGTCGACCGGAAACCTGATGGGCTCGGTCGCCGCCCACGGAGCCAAGGCCGGGATGAAGACCATAGTCTTCTTTCCCGCCGATCTGGAGAAGGGCAAGATCGTCGGTGCGGCCATATATGGCCCGACGCTGGTGGCTGTGGACGGCACCTACGACCAGGTAAACCGGCTCTGCAGCGAGCTGGCGGACAACAACCGTTGGGCCTTCGTGAACATCAACATGCGTCCCTACTACGCCGAGGGCAGCAAGACCCTGGGCTACGAGGTCGCGGAGCAGCTCGGGTGGAGGGCGCCTGACAACTGTGTGGTCCCGGGAGCCTCCGGTGAGCTCCACACCAAGATCTGGAAGGGGATTCAGGAGTTCAGGGACGTCGGCCTGATCGACAGCGCTAAGACCAAGGTCCACCTGGCCCAGGCGGAAGGGTGCTCGCCGATAGTAGAGGCGTTCGAGCTCGGTACCACTCAGGTCCGTCCCGTCAAGCCCAACACGATCGCCAAATCCCTGGCCATAGGCAACCCGGCGTCCGGCCCTTTCTCCCTGCAGACCCTGGCGGCCACAGGGGGCACCGCAGTGGCCGCTCCCGAGGACGAGATCGTCGAGGGGATCAGGCTGCTCGCCGAGACCGAAGGGATCTTCACAGAGACGGCCGGTGGCGTGGTCATATCAGGGCTAAGAAAACTCGTGAAGCAGGGCAAGATCAAGTCCGACGAGGTCACAGTCGCCTATATCACGGGCAACGGTCTAAAGACGCAGGAGGTCGTGGAAGCGCTCGTGGACCCCGTGCACACGACCCCGGACTACGACTCCGTCCAGGCCGCCTTGGGGCTCTGACGTTGACGGGCCAGAAAAGAACGCCATGTCTCGACAACCGCCGTCCTAGTCACGATACGGGGTAGTATGATGATCAAGAGACGTGTCAGGTTTACCTTCCCTCAGAAGCTGATAACCGAGCCGCTGATATACCAGCTGGGCAAGAAGTACGAGATTGTCACCAACATTCGGCGCGCGGACGTCCGAGAGGACATGGGATGGGTGGTGTTGGAGCTGGAGGGCGAGGAGGATGAGATCGCCAGCGGCCTTGAGTGGGTGGCAGAGTACGGTGTTCGAGTCGACCCGGTCAGCGGCGACGTCGTCGAGGGCTAGCCGTCCAGCGGCTCCGAATCGAGGGCTTTGAATGGGCGAGCCGGTGACGTTGGCTCGATCGATGTGACCAACAGCGAGACGTACCAGGAGGTATCTGTTTGATGAGCGTGACTGTGCGAATTCCGACCCCGCTGCGCCGCGTGACGAACGGACAGGACAAGGCGTCCGTCGACGTGGGTACGCTGGACCAGATTATCGGTTCCCTGGAATCCCAGTTTCCAGGTGTAAAGGCGCGGCTGTGCGATGACAGCGGCGAGATCAGAAACTTCGTCAACATATATGTCAACGGCGAGGATGTCCGTTTCCTGGAGGGCCTGGGCACGGCCACCAAGGCAGGCGACGAGATCAGCATCGTCCCTGCCGTCGCCGGGGGTTAGCCCCGGGGTCTTCTCACGGCGTTATCGCTGCCGGAGCAGACGACATGAGGCGATTGTAGAAAGTCGCTTGTCCGTTTGGGAGAGGACTCCATGCTGCGTCTGCTTCCTTGAAGTCCTTCCCAGTTCCGACTTCTTCCTGCTGAACGGCCACTCCGTGGAGTTCGATTCCTGCGAACGCTCTATTGCCTTCTTCACAGAGGAGGCCTGCAGAGCGGATTCTTGGTTGGCTGTCCGAGCTACCGGGTGGCCGGGAATTGTCGGTCAGCCTGATCTGGGAATCCGGCGGAGAGGCCATCTTCGTACGCGCCGAGGTGTTGAAGGCCGGCGACGTCGAGGCGATGGTAGACCGGGCTGTTGAGTCATACGGCAGGGCGGACTACGCTTTCAACAACGCCGACATTCGCCGTATGGGCGTCATCCACGAGATTATTGACTCCACACGACTCCCTTCACTCGCTTGCGCCGCTAGAGCGTGGCCTAGGAGGTAATTGTGCCCCCATCACCATCTAACGACCGCACCGACATCCTGATCGTCGGCGGAGGCACCGGCGGCTGCGCGGCCGCGCTTGCGGCGACGAGCATGGGCAAGCGTGTCATCATGACGGAGGGCACCGACTGGGTCGGCGGACAGCTCACCTCCCAGGGCGTCCCTCCTGACGAGCACACCTGGATCGAGCGGTTCGGATGCACCGGACGCTATCGCCAGTACAGGGAAGGTGTGCGGCAATACTACAAAGCGCACTATCCCCTTTCACCGGCCGCCCGCTCCGACCCGTACCTCAACCCGGGATACGGCTACGTCTCCCGGCTTTGCCACGAGCCGCGCGTGGCGCTGGCCGTCCTGGAGCAGATGACGGCGTACGCCCGGGCAAAAGGCCTTCTCCAGGTGCGCCTCCGGCGGAAGCCGGTCGCCGTCGATACCGACGGCGACCGCGTCCGTGCCGTTACCCTCCTGGACCAGGAGACCGGTGCCCAGGAGACCATCGAAGCAGGATACATCCTGGACGCCACCGAGCTGGGTGACCTGCTGCCCCTGGCCGGTGTGGAGTACGTCACCGGGTTCGAATCGCAGCGCGAGACCGGGGAGCTCCACGCTCCGGATGAGGCCCGGCCCGACAACGTCCAGGCGCTGAGCTGGGTATTCGCCATGGGCTACGACCCCGAAGGGCACCACACCATCGACAGACCGGACCAGTACAGCTACTGGCGCGACTTCGAACCTGAGCTTACGCCGCCCTGGGGAGCGAAGTTGCTGAGCTGGGAGCGCAACCGGACCCACGGCGACAGGTACTGGCGCGAGCGCTACGTTCTGTTCCCAGAGGAGTCGAGACAGGAGGACCGTCGCGACAGCTTCTGGCACTGGCGTCGCATCGCATACCGCGGCCACTACCTGCCGGAAGCCATGCCCCATGAGGTCACGCTGGTCATCTGGCCCCAGAACGACTACTTCGTGTCTAACATCATCGACAAGCCCGAGGAGGAGGTAGCGCGGCGCCTGGAGGAGGCTCGACAGCTCTCTCTAAGCTTCCTGTACTGGATGCAGTCGGAGGCGCCTCGACCTGACGGCGGCGCTGGTTATCCAGGCCTGTACCCTTGCCCCGACGCAATGGGCACAGCGGACGGACTCGCCAAGCATCCTTACATCCGCGAGTCCCGTCGCATTAGAGCGGTCTCTACCGTCACCGAGCAACATATCGGAGCGGACGCCCGTGAAGGGCGGGAAGCGGAGGTCTTCTCTGATAGCGTGGGTGTTGGTTGCTACCACATCGACCTGCACGCCAGCTCCGGGGGAGACAACTTCGTAAACCTGGATGCCCTTCCGTTCCAGATTCCGCTGGGCTCTCTCCTCCCTGTACGGATGGAGAACCTGCTACCCGCGGGCAAGAACATCGGTACGACTCACCTCAGCAACGGCGCCTATCGGCTCCATCCCGTGGAATGGAATATCGGCGAGTCGGCTGGTCTCCTGGCGGCCTTTTGCCTGGAGAAGAGCGCTGTTCCCAAAGCCGTGAGAGAGAATGAAGAGCTCCTGGCCGAGTTTCAGACCCTCTGTCTGTCACAGGGAATAGAGCTGGAGTGGCCGAGCCTCGGAGCCGAGGACCGCTGGGCGGCGTTCGACAAAAGGGTGCTTGGCGTATTACCGCCGGGCGCCATCCCATGATCCCCTGGGGAGCCGGCCTGGCGAATCGGGGCGCCGGCCTAGGCTGCGGAGTGCATGACCTGGTTGCGCTCGGCTGCGGTATCGTCTGTCACTGCCACGTCAAGGCCGTGGACGGCGGCTACGTTGCGCATTGGGTCGAGAACTCTACTCCCCGATCAGATTGTCGTTGATGTAGTTCCAGTTGAGGTCGAGTCCAAGCCCGGGACCCTGTGGCAGGTGCACGTACCCCTCGTCGTCCATGGGGTCGTAGGGTTGATTCAGATAGGGTGGAGTCACGTCGTAGTCGACCCCCGGTTCGAGTAGTCCGTGCTCGAAGTACTCGCACGTCTCGTCTGTCGTCGAGCCCAGGATGTGAGCGTTGCCGTAGCCGCCCAGGTGTATCTCGCACGGGACGCCGAATGCCTCGTATACGGCCAGCGCTTTTTTGCAGCCCGTGATGCCGCCGTGATTCGTGTCGATGCGTCCGATGTCAGAGGCTCCCTGTACTACCCACTCGGCGCGGCTGTAGTAGGTCCCGGGCGCGAGCTCAGGTCCGCAGATGGCGATGTCAAGCTCTCTGCACAGCCTCCGGTAGGGCTCGGTCCGGCTCTCGTCCATTGGATGTTCCAGCCAGTAGAAGTCGAGCTTTTCCAGTTCGCGCCCGACGTAGAGCGCCTCATTGAATGTGTAGACTCCCCAGGGGTCGAGCATGAGCACCATGCTGTCCCCGACGGCTTCCCGAACAGCCTTACATATGGCCACGTCCTCTTTGGGGAACGCGGGCATACCGGGAGCCATCTCGCGCCTGTGTGGGTCCCAGTAGATGTACGGGTGTATCTTGTAAGCCTGATAGCCGCGTCTCTTGCACTCCAACGCGTGCTCGACGTAGACCTCCGGCGGTCCTAGATTTGGTGCGGAGCTGGCGTAGGCTTTGACCTTGTCTCGGGCCCCGCCCAGGAGCTTGGCGACAGGTACTCCCGCCATTCGACCCAGAAGGTCCCACAGAGCGCCGTCAATGTTTCCGGTGAGACCGTCGGGGAACCGTACGTGGTTCATCATCCAGTGCCAGAGCCGCTCCCGGTCCAGTGGGTTTTCCCCCACGAGCAGAGGCTTCACCAGTCCCTCCACCTCCTCTTGGCTAGCGCCGTAGGAATAGCCATGCACGCCTCCCACGTTGTATCCGTCAGCACCCTCGTCGGTGACTATCTTGGTGATGGTCTGGACACCGTAGCGCTCTTCGCCGGCTATGCCGTAGCCCCACCTGGTTGGGTTGTGCTTCGTGAGCACACGAAACGAGATCAGCTCTACATCGGTGATTCTCATAAGTCTAAACCTCGTTGGACAGCTCTTCGGGCTCGACGTCGTCGAGCGCATTGAGTCATTCCTCGCCGGGGTGGATCCCAGGATACGACCTCAGGTCATCATACGACCCATACGCCTTTTCGCCATCTTGTGATATCCGCCGGTGTTCCTCCATGCCTTCTTTGTCGCACGTGGAATTGTAAACCATCGCCTGCGGGCCCGGCGCCTTCGATTGTGCCGATAAGGACCTGCCGATGTTCCTTCGGTGGTAAGGGGGAAGGCAGGTTACCGCTGGACAAGCTCGTCAAGCGGCGATACGGCGCGTGAGACTGCAAGCGCGATCGAAGCCGAAGGCGGTCGTGCGTTGGCGGTCGAAGGCGACGTGTCGACAGAGCAGGAGTCGGAGGCCATCGTCCGTGCGACTCTGACCGAGCTCGGCTGGCTGGACATCCTGGACAACAATGCCGGCATTGGCGACGACAGGCCGCTGTTGGGGGTCGACGAGGCGTATCTGAACAGGATGATCGGCGTGAACCTGAAGGGACCGATCTACATGGCCAAACACGCGACCGCCGCGATGATCGAGGGCGGCAGCGGCGGGGCGATCGTCAACATAGCGTCCATAGCGGCACTGCGTTCCCGACCGGATATGCGGTGTATGTGGCGACCAAGGGAGCGATCGTCGCCTTCACACGGTCGCTGGCCATAGACTTCGCCGGGTACGGCATCCGTACCAACTGTATATGCCCGTTGGCCACGGATACGCCTTTGCTCCGAGCGCGGCTCGAGTCGATGCCGGACGGCGCGGAGCGATACCAGCGGAACATAGATACGAACCCGCTCCGACGCCTTGGACGAGCGCTCGACATCGCCAGCGCCGTGCTTTTCCTCGTCTCGGGTGAGGCCTCCTACATCAACGGCCAGGCCATCGTAATTGACGGCGGGAGTATCGCGGGCACGTCTCTGTATTAGGGACTTGCCGCGTCCGATCTGCTGCACCCGACACGGGAAACTACCGGTGTGAGAAAACGGCCCGGACGATGGGTGGACAGGCGGCCGCGCAGGCGGCCAGCGCGGACTAGTTTCCGTCGTAAATACACTCGACTCGCAGCAGGTAGTCGGAAAGCCCAGTGGCAAGCTCTCTTGCCAGGTCGTAGTTCTTATGCGCCGCAGCTTGCTGCAGATCGCGGCCTACTGACGTGACGGCATGGAACCCGTAGCCGGACCCGACCCCCTTCATCATATGACCGAGTCTAGATACCGTCTCGTAATCACCTGTCTCCAGGGCCTCCAACACCCGCATGGTGTTCTCGTACTGCCTCTCCACGAAACCTGGAATCAGGTCGGTGAACAAGGGATCGATGTGGAGGATGGGCCTCTGGAATTCCGGAGCGCTCGTGCGGCGCATCACTACCTCCGCTGACAAGTCTAACGACACTTCTATCCTGTTGGCTATCTCGGACATGCAGACTGTGCCGCGGCAAATGCCGTGCCTCTCCGGTCCCCGGAATGCTCACACGACTTGAGGCGAACTTCCGGCCCATCGCCCCGGCCGGTCTGGAGATCGCGGGTCCGTCATCTAGGCGATACCTTCCTCCAGCCAGCTCACCCGGTCCTCCAGCTGCTCCAGCAGCCGGCGCTGGGCTACCAGTTCGGCTATGAGCTTGTCTACATAGCTCTCCGGCCGGGATCGCTCGCCTTCGAAAGAGGTCAGGCCCGCGCTGGCGACATCCTCACGGTCGTCCTCGACGTCGAGACTCTCAACGTCGATCTCATCCACCGGCGTGGCGGCGTCACCGCCTGGACAGTTCCTTCGAACAGCTTCCAACAGCTCCGCGGGTTCGAACGGCTTGGTGAGGTAATCGTCCGCCCCCAGCCCGAAAGCTCTTCTGCGGACCGAAGCCTGTGTGAGGCCTGAAAGGATGACTACCTTGATCTTCGCGAGCGCTGGATCCCTCTTTACGGTCTCGCAGACCTCCCAACCGGTCATCTCCGGCATCCAGATATCCAGCAGAAGCACGTCTGGGCTCTCTTGGCGGGCCATATCCAGTGCCTGGCTACCGTCTCTGGCCAAGAGGGTATGGTACGTTTCGCACTGACCCAGCACCGCCGCCACGAGGTCTCTTACTGACTCGTCGTCATCCGCCACGAGTACCCTAGTCCCGTTATTCATCATGACCTCGAGTACCTTGGACCGCCCGGCCTGAAGGTCTCGTGAGGCCGGCATTGCCCGCCACCTAACATTGCTCCATCGACGCGATGGATCGCAACACCCGTGGAGACGATGGTCTTGGCTCCGGTGGCCTCAGCGTCCAGGGTCATGCCGGCACTTTCATGGTGTGCTCGCGAAGCGCTTCCAGCAGCACCGCCTTCTTTACCGGCTTTGTAATGTGGGCATTGCAGCCGGCGGCGAGGCTCTTTTCTCCATGCCCATTTAGCGCGTGGGCGGTCAGTGCCAATATGACGGATGGCTTCCTACCGTTCTCGTCCTCCCACTTCCTGATAGCCTTGGTCGCGGTATACCCGTCCATCACCGGCATCTGCATGTCCATAAGCACCAGGTCGTACTGCCCCGTCATAAACTTGCCGACTGCGACCTCACCGTCTTCGGCCACGCCAACGTCGTAGGAGGGGTCCTTCAGATATAGCTGGAACAGTCGAAGGTTGTCTTCGGAGTCTTCCACAAGAAGGACACGCAGCGGGGAAGGTTCGGGTGAGTCGCTCGTCACGGCCGGCGGGGATGAGCTATTGGCGGCGGGTACATCGACTCCAATGGCCGCGGTCACGGCGGCGCGCAGGCCCGACTGTTTGATGGGCTTCACCAGGTAACGCGATATGCCCAACTGCCGGCAGGTCTCGATATCGCCAGCCCGGTTTTCCGAGGTAAGCATTATGATCGTCGTACTCAACATACCCAGGCTCTTCTTTATCCGCTCGGCGGTCTCGAACCCATCCATGCCCGGCATCCGATGGTCCAACAAGACCAGGTGATACGGCTCATCCTTCATTTTTGCCCGGGTCAGCTCGAGGAGAGCCTGTTTGCCATCCTCCACCTCCGTCGCCGGCGCGCCCCATCGGGCAAGGATCTCCTTCAGTAGAAACCGGTTCGTCGCATTGTCATCGACAATCAGCGTCTTGACCTGACTCATTTTCGGCAGAGGCGCTGCCGTCGTCACACCCTCATCTGCCTGGGCGGTAAAACTGGCAGTGAAGTAGAAAGTGCTGCCCTCTCCAACCTCGCTGTCGACCCAGATGCGTCCACCCATCGCCTCGACCAGTCGCTTGGAGATCGGCAGGCCGAGTCCGGTCCCGCCATGCCGGCGGGTGGTGGAAGAGTCGCCCTGGGTGAACGCATCGAAGATGTACTCACCCAGGGCGGGAGGAATACCTACCCCCGTGTCGGACACTCAGAATCTCAGGGCGCCCGGCTCGTTCGCTTCTGGATCATTCTCGACGTGGAGCACCACCTCGCCCTTATCCGTAAATTTGATGGCGTTACTCACCAGATTGGTGATCACCTGGCGCAAACGTACTGGATCGCCCACGAGGACGGATGGCACATCGTGGCTGACGCGGGAGACCAGCTCAAGACCCTTTTCGTGAGCAGGTACCGCCAGGAACTCTACGGCGTCTTCGGCTAGCTCACGGGGATCCAGAGGTATCTTCTCTAGGACAAGCTGGCCCGCCTCTACCTTGGACAGATCGAGAATATTGTCGATCAAGGCGAGGAGGCTATCTCCAGCGGAACCGATTATCCTGACGTACTCTTGCTGGTCAGAGGTCAGCGAGCTCTCTGAAAGCAGCTCTGACATTCCGGTGATCGCATTCATGGGTGTTCGAATCTCATGGCTCATGCTGGCCAGGAAGTCCGACTTGGCCCGAGAGGCCTGAACGGCTACCTCATGTGACTGTTGCAGTTCCGCCTGCACTCGCTTGCGCTCCGCCAATCGGGCCTTAACAGCCTCCAGTAACCTGCGCTTGGATCTGTATGTTGTCCTGTTTGCTATCACGATGAGTATGAGAAGGACCTGGAACAGCCCGCCCATGGCTCCAATGGTTGCAAATAGGGCCATGTTGTGTTCCACACGGTCCGCGATGGCGACGTTTATTACAGTGGCGGCAGCGGCTATCACCAGGACGGACGTGGCGGCAAAAAGGAGAGTCAGCTGGTGTCTCGCCAACCCTCGGCCGGCCAAATCCGCATCCGTGGGGATCGCCTCGTCCTTTGGTGGAAACAGGGTGGCTGCTTGCTGGTTACTCGCGATGCTACTCACGCTCACCTCTATTCGTCTGGCCGTGTGTTTTCGCTGCGCGCATCCACGCCGATCCACCGGGATAACGGCGGGACTGCTAAAAAGGCAGGACAGGGCCGGCCCCGGTCGCACACCGGAGGCCGGCCGCAAAGGTGCGGTCTCTGCCGCCCGGAGAGTTAGGCTGGCTCACGCTTTCCCAATGCCCAGATACTAACTCTACGCCAAGACAAGGGACCTAGCTAAGAGAGCTGGCACCCGAAAGCCAGGTGGGGTTGCCGTGGAACTCTTTCGGGTGGAAACTCCCGTGTCCTGCCGGCCGGGACGTTTCGATAGGGAGCTCCTGCGGAGTTCGCCTGGCTCGTCACCGATCACGACGGGTTAGTGGGCATCGGTCTGGGGTGGAAGGTCCGGCCTCGGTCCGACCCGGACTAGTAAGTCGAGCGGCCGCCGGTGATGTCGAAGACGGCGCCGGTGCTGAAGGAGCATTCGGACGAAGACAGCCAGGCGACCAGCGCCGCAATCTCGTCGATCTCCACAAAGCGCCCCATCGGGACGCGGCTGAGCATGTACTGCACCTGCTCGGGGGTGAACTCGTCCAGCAGACGAGTCTCGACCACGGCGGGCGTCACGCAGTTGACGCGGACGCCGGTGCCCGCCAGCTCCTTGCCGGCCGACTTGGTCAACGCTATGACGCCCGCCTTGGTGGCCGAGTACGGCGCCGCGCGGGGGTTGCCCTCCTTCCCCGCTACGGAGGCGATGTTGACGATACGGCCGTAGCCGCGTTCCAGCATGTGCGGGATGATCGCGCCGCAGAAGACGTAGACGCCGCGCAGGTTGGTCCGGTAGACCCGGTCCATCTCCTCAACGGGGAGCTCCCAGATGTTACGGTTGATGCCGCCGATGCCGGCGTTGTTGACCAGGATGTCGATTCGCCCCCATGTGTCGATAGCCAGCCGGGCCGCGGCATCGGCGACTTCGGGCTCGGCCACGTCGCCGACCTCCAGCCGGACGTCCACGCCGCCGTCGGCAAGGTCCGAGGCCGACTTCTTGGCCAGCGCGGGGTCGATGTCGACCATGAGGATCCGGGCGCCCTCGCTGCCCAGCCTCCTGGCTATGCCTTGACCGATGCCCGTGCCCGCCCCCGTTACTACGGCGACCTGGTTGTCAAATCTGGCCACTCGCTACGTCCCTTCCGTC
>CAZGRI010000046.1:0-14543 GCA_964528205.1 uncultured Dehalococcoidia bacterium
GACCTCGGGCCGATGCCGGCGACACGCGGCCGCGGTACAGTGAGGCCCACTCGCAGGAACGAACGGTTGGTGGTGTTAGCATGGATACGAATGCCTACGTTCTGCTGAGCGTGGAGCCGCAGCGCACCGACGAGGTGGTGAGGCGGCTCAGCGCGATCCCGCGAGCCCTGGTCCGGCAGGTGCTGGGTCCGTACGACATCGTGGTTGAGCTTTCGGAGGACTCGGTTGTCGACGTCACGTCGGTCGTGCGGTCCAAGATCAGGCCGGTGCCGGGCGTGACTCAGACGGTGACCTGCGTCTGGCTGGGAGCGTCGGACCAGTCCGGAGGCGAGTAGCGTTCCCTCGGCGGGCGACCGTCAGCGAATGCCGAACGACTGGAGTATGTTGACCGTGTCAAGGGGCCAGTAGCGTACCCAGGCCCTGCCGATGATGTTCTCCATCGGCACGGTCCGTATCGGCGCCCAGTCGCGAGAGTCGTTGCTGGACCTTCGGTTGTCGCCCAGCACGAAGTATGACTCCTCATCGACATGGAACGGCGCCATACTTCGGTTGTCGGGGTTTACAACGTAGGGCTCGTCCAGCTCTTCGCCATTGACGAAAACTGTCCCTCGCTTTATCTCCACCGTGTCGCCCGGCAGCCCGATCACGCGCTTGACGAAGTCTCTCGTCGTGTCGTTGGGGAACTTGAAGATCAGGATCTCGCCCCGGGATGGTGAATGGAACGGGAACACCGAGTCTTCGCGGTCGATCTCCACGAACGGCAGCCTGTCGGCCAGGCCGCGCAAGTCCAGCCGAAGATAGACCAGCTTGTTGACGAACAGGAACTGCCCCTCGTGTAGAGTTGGATCCATGCTGGGGCCCTCGACCCGGTAGTTCTGGACGCTGAACTGGAGGGCTAGGAAAATCACCAGCGCAAGGATGACGGTCTCTATGAGCTCCCGGACGATACTTCTCAATCTGCGTCCCGGTAACCTTTCAAAGCGACGGCGGTGATGGTCGACTTCGTTAATTATAATGGCGAGGACACCTGGTTGCCACGTGGGGTGGTTTCGGGAAGAATATAGCTGGCAGTTGAACGGAGGGCCACGCTGGTGAATAGGCCGGGTGGTTCCCGAAACCGGCTATGGTGAGCGGACACCGATGCAGCTAGACGAAGCCGAACTCGATTAGAAGAAGTCAGGGTGGCGACATCGGCGCCTTCAACGGCATCGTCGAACGCTACCAGGGCCTCGTGTTCAACCTTTCGGCGCGCATTGTGGGCAATCGGGCGTCGGCTGAAGACATCGCTCAAGAGACGTTCATCTCCGCGTACAGGTCGAGCGGAGGCATTCGCGGAGGAAGCCTCAGGGCGTGGCTGTCGCGCATAGCGCCCAACGCCAGCCGGGACCTCATACGGAAGCGACGGCGGCGCCCCGAGGAGTCGCTGGACGAGGCGCAGGAGGAGGTCGGGTTCCAGGTCGCGTCGGCGGCGGCGGGCCCGGAGCAGCAGGCGATCCTCGGGGAGCTTGGCTCCGAGATTCAGCGCGGCATACTGGCGCTCCCTGATGATCAGCGTGCCGTGTTGGTGCTGATCGACGTTCAGGGGTTCAGCTACGAGGAAACGGCGGAAGCCGTCGGTACCTCCGTGGGGACCGTCAAGTCGCGTCTCAGTCGGGCGAGGGCCCGCGTCCGCGACTATCTGATGGAACGACGGGAACTTTTGCCCGATACTTTTCGTCAGTAATTTCGAGGGAGTAGGACATTGATCGGGTTCCTGGGCATTGGAAAACACCATCGCGTTCGCGGCCTGCTGTCCGCGTACATTGACGGGCAGGTCAGCGAGACCGAGTCGCGGCGGGTCGAAAAGCACCTGGACCTGTGCGACGAATGCCGTCTGGAGCTGGACACACTGAGGTCGACGGTGGACCTGTTGAACCGGCTACCTGATCTGGCCGTCCCCCGCTCCTTCGCGCTGTCTGAGGCACCCGCGCCCGTCGTCTTTTCGCCTCCATTCGCGTCGGCCGCTCGTCTGTTCGCGCCCGTCGCGGCCGCCGTACTGGTGATGCTGGTGGTCGGCGACGCCCTCGGGCTCGTTAGCCAGGGCGGCCTGGGCGAGCAGCCGGCCTCCCTCACGGCCGAATCTCGGGTCGCCGTGAGCGGTGGAGCGGAGCCGGCGCCCGTCGCGGAGATGGCGGCCGAAGTGGAGACGATTACAGAGGTTGAGGTCCAGAAGGAGGTCGCCGTAGCCGTGGAGAAAACGGTCGAGGTGGAGACGACCATGGAGGTGGAGGTCGTCAAAGAGGTAGCCGTGGAAAAAGCCGTCGAGGTGGTACGAGAGACAGAGGTCCAAAAAGAGGTGCCCATAGTCGTGGAGAAGGCGATCGAAGTAGAGGGGATTGCAGAGGTAGAGGTCCAAAAAGAGGTGCCCGTGGCAGCGGTCGAGGCGGTGGCCGTCGCGGAGCCTGAGGAGGCTGACGAGGCCGTTGAGGAGCCCGGGCCCCGCCGTTCGGCCGACGCTCCTGCGGCTTCTCGCGAGCTACCTCCGCCGGCGGAGGAGCCAGCCGAAGCGAAAGAGCCGGTTGTCGTTGCGGTCCAGGAGGTTGGGCCAACGGCCGCGGTGGTCGCCGAATCAGTAGAGCAGATGGCGGCTGAGCCCCCGGATGCATCGGAGTCCGTCGAGGAGTCTGACGGGCTCGGACTGCCGCTGTGGCAGATCGAGGTGGCGGTCGGCGGCCTGCTGGCCGTCTTGCTGGCGATCGCGTTCCGAGGGTGGCGGCGCACCGGCCGCAAGGCCGGCTGACCCGACGCAATCGGCTTGGGTGTCAGTCGAACCCCTTACTCTATGGCGTACAGGCTCCCGTCCCACGACGTCACGTATACCGTCCCGTGGGCGAACACCGGCGTGGCCGTGATGCGGCCGTCGGTGTCGAACTTCCAGTGCTTGTCGCCGGTAAGGGCATCGAGAGCATGGACGGTGCCCAGAACGTTACCGACGAGGACCGAGTCACCCGCCACCGAGGGCGACGCAAGTATCTTCGCTCCTGTATCGAACGTCCATGCCGTCTCGCTCTCGGCCGTGTCCACGGCCATCAGATGGCCGGTCTCGCTGGCCACGTAGAGCAGGTCGTGGGTCAGGACCGGTGCGCCGACGAAGCTGCTGTTGAAGTCGGCAAACGACCAGACGATGCCCTTGGCCGTTGGGGGCAAGTCAAACATACCCCACGCCCAGAGCTGCACCTTGAGCCAGCGTAAGCCCTTCTCGAAGGGCAGTATCCTCTGGTGCCAGTCCACGCCCAGCAGCAAGCCTCTGCGATCGGCCACGTACACTCTGTCGCCCAGCAGTGCAGGCGCTCCTAAAGTCCGCGTGGCGACGTCCAGACGGCGATTGCCTGTATCGACGTCGACGATGTGGAGGACGCCGTCATCCGATGTCACGGCCACGATCTCTTCATTGACAACGGGGTCGGCAACGATCATGTCGCTGGCTTCGTATCTCCATCGCACGTCCCCTGTGATTGCGTCGAGAGCATACAGCATCCGGTCTCCCGAGCCGATGTAGATCACACCGTCCTTCACCGCCGGCGAGGAGTACTCCAGCCCGTCCGCCAAGTGCTCCCACCGGATCTCTCCGGTTTGCGAGTCCAGAGACAGGGTCGTCCCGTCCCGCAGTCCGACGAAGACAAAGCCTCCGGCCACTGCGGGGGATGAGTTGACGGGGCCGCTGACGGAACGCTCCCACACCAGTCGACCGGTCTCGGCGTCCAGGGCGACGATCCTGCTGTCGCCGGTGCTGAGAAACACACGGTCTCCGACGATCGCGGGCGACGAGGCGATCGGTTGGTCGGTATCGAACCTCCACTTGAGCCTGCCCTCGATCGGAGGGCCCGAGACTGGTGCAACCCCGGAGTGGGCAGGGTCACGCATGGCCATCGGCCAGTCGCCGTTGCCGGGGTCGGCGCTGATGTCGGAGACGGGCGGCGGGAGGAACCTGGTGGTGCCTATGTTCTCGTAGGCGATCCAGGCGCCGATCCCCAGCACGACGAGAGCGGCGACACCCCAGCGCGCCAGGCGCCGGCGCCTTCTTGCCAGGTCTCGCCTCCGGACAATCTCGTCGGCTTCCTGCTTGGAGACGACGGCTGCGCCCGCCATCCGTGCGAGGCACTCGCCACACGACGCGGCGTCGGGCTCGTTCTGTCTGCCGCAGACGCGGCATATGGCAACGGTCTGCGCAGTGTGCTCCACGCTCATATCCTTACGCGGCAGGCTCAGATGGCCGGTCCGGACCCCTCACCACCATAGTATCCAAGCGAGCACAGAGCAGGCAATGGCAGTCTCGGAGCCGCGGGCTCGCGATGACGTAGAGGGAATGCCTGCGAATTACGCGTCCGATCGCTCGATAGCCGATGTGAAACGGACTGAGAATCGTAACGCCTACCGTAACGATCCAGGTACGGTGATCGGCTAGGCTGATCGACGAGAAAGCAGTCCCATGAGGGACGGATTCGAGAGCCGGACAGGGCCGGGAGGCATTAGCATCATGAAAGTGGAGCATAGCGTCCTCATAGACAGGCCGGTGGGGGACGTGTTCAAGTACGTCACCACCTATGATACGACATCCCGGGTGGCGAATTGAGACGGAGGAGCGGAAGAGACCTCCGGTGACCTTCCAGCCTCGACCCAGCCCTTCGACCACCCCGGCCCCGACGTTCACCGTATCGCCGTCCCCTACGTCCACGGTCACTCCAACGCCATCGCCTTTGCCCGTTCCCACGCGGTCCCCAACGCCGGCTCCGAGGCCTACCGCGACGGTGACGGAGGGCGACCTGGTGGTCATCAGGTTCCCCGATCGGAAGGGCAAGCCCGCCTACATCGCCCACTGGACGGTCGAGGTCGAGCCGGGCGAGCTGGCGGCCGTCGAGTATCCTTTGGTGGCGGGCGACAGCCTGGAGATATCGCTGTTCATGGGGACGGAGCTGGAGGGCGCGACCCTGGATTACGCCTACATCGAAGCGCCCGGCGGCGAGCGAATCGTGGAGCACCGGGACTTCTCAAGGTCATGGAACGGGGAGGCACTCGCCCCGACCGGGGGAGCCTACCGCATCTACTTCGACAACGTCGACGGCGTGGCGACCAAGACCATGCACTTGCTAATCACCTACCACACCCCCGCGCCCGGATCGCGCACGCCCGATTAGGCCGACAGGGCCCGTTCCGACAATGGGCCGAGACTGGCGACCAGATGCTGTATCGAACGGCCACCCGGCGGTCCCGATGAGAGAGGACCCAACGCTGTTTGGCGTAGTGGGAGCGTGGCGCTCTTGACCTTCCCGCTCCGGCTGGGATAGCATCGCGCTCTGGTCTGAGTATGGAGCCGCTGAATCACCTCGCGCTGATCTGGGCCGGGACGCTCGTCGCCGTCGTTGCGGCGAGGGCTACCCGGCTAACGCCTGTGCTCTACTATCTGGCCGTTGGAGCCGTCCTGGTGAACCTTGGGTGGCTCCCCGAGACCAGCCACCCCTTTATCCGCGGGTTCGCCGAGGTGGGCATTATTGTGGTCATGCTTGCCCTCGGATTCGAGGAGAACACCAGCGATTTCCTGAACAGCGTCAAACGCAGCTGGGGGATCGCTTTCTTCGGAGGGTTGGCCCCGTTTCTCTGCGCCTATTTCTTGGCCTGGTACTTCTGGGGCAACGTCAACATCGCCCTGATGAGCGGACTCGCCATGACGGCCACCGCCGTGTCGCTGACGATGGTGTCGTTGAGAGGTGAAGGGCTCCAACGGTCTCCGGTCGCCACACGGATCATGACATCGGCGGTTATCGACGACATCGCGGCACTGGCGTTGATCGCGATACTGGTGCCGGTGGCCACGGGAGACAGGGGGCTCGACGCCGGCGAAATAGCGACCGTCGTGGGCAAGGCGGCCCTGTTCTTCGTCGCGGTGTCGGTGATCGGAGCCTGGATCATCCCTCACGAGTCCAGGGGATGGTTCAGTCGATTGCCTTTGGTGAGTCGATACGGTGCGAAGCACGTACTGTCCTTCGGCCAGGGAGAGTTCGTCACCGTGACGGTCCTGCTGTTCGCGGTGGTTGTCGGCCTTCTGGGGCACACGCTCGGTCTGCACGTCGCGGTGGGGGCGTATATGGCGGGGCTGATACTGAAACAGGAATACTTCCACGAGAGGGACGAGGCCGGCTCTTACCATGACACGAAACGCATTATCGACAACATCGCGTTTTCCTGGATCGGCCCCGTATTCTTCGTCGTGCTGGGCACCAGGCTCGTTCTGGACGTAGACATATTTGTTTCGGTCATACCGGAGACCGCAGTCTTGACCGCTGGACTTTTCGCCGCCCAGGTGAGCTCCGCCGGACTGGCGGCGAGATTCACCGGTGGCCTGACGCTCCCCGCCGCCGTCATGGTCGGACTGGGCATGCTGGGCCGGGCCGAGCTCGCCTTCGTGGTCATGGAGATCGCGTACACAGACAACGCCGTCCTCAGTCGCGAGGCCTTCTACACGCTCATGTTCACGGCCTTTTGGCTCAACGTAGCGGTCCCCGTAACCATTCGGCTCTGGAGGCCGATTTACGAGCGGGACCGTGAGGAAGTGGGGGCACTGTGAGGCGGCCTGGTGATGCACCCGTCCACGGGCAGCGCAGTACCGGACCTCGCGGCCCTCGGGCTTCGACCCAAGAAACGCGTTTGAGCGAATCGATTACCATACCTAGCTGGTGGTCGCGGCAATCCAGAAAGGAATTGTAGGACAAGATGCCCGAGGGTCGGCAATTCAAGAACGGGAGCAGTAGCAGATGACTAAAGACAAGGTCTTCGTGACGCGGGGGCGGGTGCCCGAGGCCATAGAGCTGCTGAGAACGCACTTCGAGGTCGAGGTGTGGCCGGAGACGTCTGCGCCTTCACGCGACGTGGTCACGCGGAAGGCGACCGAGTGCCGGGCCATCCTGACGGAGATCGATGACACGATAGACGCGGGCGTCATGGAGGGGTCGGCGCTGAAGATCGTGTCGAACCGGGCCATCGGCCTGGACAACATCGACGTCGGGACGGCAACGCGGCTCGGCATACTGGTCGGCAACACGCCGGGCGTTCTTCACGAATCGTGCGCCGACTTCACCTTCGCCCTGATACTGGGCGTTTCCCGCAGGGTACCTTACTCGTACGAACGCGTGCGTGCCAAGGAGTGGAAGATCTTCGACCAGACGCCGTACATCGGCGTGGACGTGTACGGAAAGACGCTGGGACTCGTCGGGTTCGGTCAGATCGCCCAGGCGGTCGCCAGGCGGGCGGCCGGCTTCGACATGACCGTGCTCTACTACTCCCGGACGCGGAGGCCGGAGCTCGAAGAGAGTCTGGGAGTCCAATGGGTCGCCGAGCTGCCGTCACTGCTGGGGGAGTCCGACATCGTCTCCGTCCACGTTCCCCTGAACGACGAGACGCGCCACATCATCGGGGAGCGTGAGCTTGGTGCAATGAGGCCCGGCGCTTTCTTGATAAACACGTCCCGGGGCGGGACCGTGGACGCCGACGCTCTGCGCCGGGCGCTGTCCGACGGCGCCATCGCCGGGGCCGCGCTGGACGTGACTGACCCGGAGCCGATACCCGCCGACGACCCGCTGCTGTCGATGGATAACGTGCTCATCACGCCCCACATCGCCAGCGCCTCGTCCGCGACCTTCCGCGCCATGGGCCTGATGGCGGCCGAGAACATCATCGCTGCGCTGAACGGCACGCCGATGCCCTCGTGCGTCAACCCCGACGCCTACGGGGCCGAGCGGCCCTCCGCGTAGAGACGTGACCCGCGGCAAGAGCCAACTGAGCCAGTGCCCTGACTTCGAAGTCCCGCCCGATGATCGAAGCCCGCCCGGATTCGCCGTTCTTAGTTCTACATGCTCTCCGCGGGGAACGAGTCCGACGTTATTCTGTTCAAGGAGTCGGACGCGATGAGCGGGAACGACAGCCGACCGCTCAACCTCCTGGCAAACACGATTCCCGGAAAGCCCGCTCACGTCGGCCGACCTGCCGTTGTAGTCCACGGTCGATAGTTCATTCGGCCTAACGGGGTTGGTACATCAGTACCTGGCCTGAATCCCTCAAGAACCCATAACCTCATGGTCAACAAGACCAGGAGGTGACTGATGATGTCCGAGACCAAGAATCGCAAATTCAAGATCCTGGGTGCTGCTTGGCTTGGCCTGGGTGGCCTCTCCTTTACCTATGCCGTCGTTAGCCTCCTCCCTGTCGCTCTGGGCAACCCCCCCACGGCGACTGAGGTCGCCGATGGGTATTGGGTCTTCGTCGCGCTGGGCGTTGTGATCGGAGCCATTGGGGCGGCCAACGGGCTGGCACTCTTGCGTCGCAGCCCGGTCGCGCGCCCCCTTTTGGCGATATCGTCGTTCGTCCTTCTTCCGTCCGCCGGTCTGGTGGTCCCCCTTTTGGTGGTTGCGCCCAGCCTATGGCTCACGCTGTCAAGAGATGGTAAGGAGGCGTTTGAGGGCTATGTGGCAAGGGAGAATGGATGAGAAGTTAGCACCTGGGCAGCCTCTTCTCATGTGGAGGTTCGAACCGGTATAGCCGAGAAAGCGCCGCAAGCACTGAGCACAACAGAGGATTCAAGCCCGCGTTCTGCTACCCGGTCTGCCGGCGGAGGCCCTCCATCTCGGTGGCGAACCAGATGGCCATGCTGCCGGTCCGGTCGTCGAAGCCGTGGATCGCGGGCCGGTCGAGGTACTCCCTGAGGCTCGACTGAACGCCGGTGCCGGCGCACCCGTCCACGATCTTCCCGTCGTCCTGAACCCGCTCCGATGCGGCCCGCCAGCAGCCGTCGAGCATCTCCCGATAGGACGAATCGAGCCAGCCTCTGCGAAGGCCTCTGGCCACGGTGCACCCCACCATGCATGTCGCGGTGAGCTCCTGGTATGAGCCGGGGAAGTCCAGCACTTGGCGGAACGTCCCGGAGGCGGACTGCAGCCGGCCCAGGGCGCGGAGATGGCGCAGGTGGATGTCCAGCAGGGCGTCACGGTCGGGATGGTCTTCGGGGAGATACGTCAGCGTCTCGGCGAAGCCCATCGCCGCGAACCCGTTCCCCCGACCCCAGTAGTAGGGGGCCGAGCGGCAGTGCCGAAAGAGCCCGTCGTCCTGCTGCACACGCGCGTCGAGGAGAAACCGCGCGAGCATGTCGATGTACCGCCGGTCCCCGGTGATGGCGAAGGCCCGGCCCAGCATGGCCCCGTTCATGAACATGTCCTCGGTCCTGAAGTCGGGATCCGACGGCGGCGGGGCTTCACCTGCAGCCGCCGGAACGTAGCGGTCGGCCACGCTGACGACCAGGTCGGCGTACCGCCGGTCGCCGGTGAGCTCGGCCAGTTCGTCGCCCCAGAGCAGGCCCGCCAGGTCCGGCGTCCCAGGTTCGTCGCCGAACAGGTCGCCGTCAGACGAGACCAACGGCTCGACCAGGGAGACGATGTCCTGAACCGGGTCGTAGCCCTCTGGGTCGAGCTCCGCCAGCCTCAGCCGTCCGCTTATGGCGACGCCCTGCGTATAGACGACCGGCGACAGCGTGTGGCCGTAGGCCGAGGCCAGGACTCGCGCGACGTCGACGGGGGAGCGGCCACGCCTGGCCTCCAGTGCTCGACCAGCCGGTGACGGCCCGATCGGCGTACCGGACAGAGCCGACCACAGGCGTTCCAACTCTGCTTGAAGTGCATGAAGTGGCGCCGTGAGCCGTACTCCGGGCGCCGGCGCCAGGCCGCTGGGACTCCCGACGCCCAGGGCCGCAATGAGTGAGTCTGCCGGGTCGATGTGCCCGGCGCCAAGCGGGCCGGCGAGAGCCGGCGCGGCACCGTTGGCCTCCCAGGACACCGAGGGCCCGTCGCGGACCTCCAGTACCAGGTCCGGCCCCTGGAAACAGGTCCACCGCCAGAGGTACCGCGCCTCCGGGTCGGTCGCATGATCGAAGTAGCCGTCAACCGGCGGATAGCCGCGCTCCGGAGACCCGCCCGCGCCGTTGCCCGGCGAGGCGTTGAGGCGCAGCCCGTCGGGGTTGGCGCATGGCACGGCGCTCAGGGCGATGCGCACGTCGCGGTGCCCCTCCACGTACAGGTCCAGCGCGCCCAGAGCGGACTCGACGTCTGCGATTCGGCCCGAGAGGCCGCCGACAAGCAGGACACGAATCTTGTCGCCAGTGGCCGAGTACGCGTCCCGGTGGACCAGCGCGGAAATCGGCGTGTCGGACCCGGTAACCCCACAGGCCTCGGCGATCCAGACTCCATTGGCCCGCGCCATCAGCGAGTCCAGCCTCGACTTCAGGTCGGGCCCAGCGGTCATATCAAAGGCCGAGCCCCAGGCGGCAGGTTCACTTAGACTCCCTGACGCACTGTTCGAGTAGCTTGAGCGCCGCTTTCGCGAAGGCCCACATGTTGACTTCGCGGTCGGCGTCGCCCGTCTCCAGAGTCATGACTCGCTCGACGGGTCCCGCTACCGCTATGCAAGCGTGGCCGGCGGCGTCGCCGTACCGGTTCCCGGTGGGTCCGCTGGCGCCGGTCTCGCTCAGCCCCCAGGTGGTTCCTAGTGATTCCTGGACAGTACTCGCCTTAAGCAGAGCGTAGGGCTCAGTGCTGGCCCTCATCCCTGCCATGGCGTCGTCCGCGATGCCAAGGAGGCCTGCTCGGGCTGCACCGGTGTAGACGACAGCCCCGCCCAGGAAGTAAGCGGAGGCGCCGGGCACCGCCAGCAATGACGCCGAGATCAGCCCGCCCGCCGACGACTCCGCCACGGCGACGGTCTGCCCGTTCTGCTTCAGCAGCGCGCCCACTGCGCCGGCCATGGAGCTCAGATCGGTCATGCTAACCTTCCCAAACCGGAGGCGTTCGCTTCGCTCGAAGGACCTATCCGCCCGGCATACTGGATATGATCTGCCGCGTCTGCTCCTCCGTGAAAGCCTTGAGAGTTTCGGTGCGCACGTTGCCCAGGCTTCCGATTGAGAGGGCTGCGGCCGCGCCGACCTCATCGCTGGGGAAGTCGGTGATCACAACGGCATCGTACTGGC
Source organism: uncultured Dehalococcoidia bacterium (assembly GCA_964528205.1). Classification (GTDB taxonomy): domain Bacteria; phylum Chloroflexota; class Dehalococcoidia; order Lucifugimonadales; family CAZGRI01; genus CAZGRI01. The sequence continues at coordinate 11,042 of CAZGRI010000046.1, forward strand.
CCATGGTCAGGTAGTACTCGATGCTGCCGCCCGCTGCCTCGATGCCCTTCCGGGCCTCATCCCACCTGTCGGGCAACTCCTTGATGTTCCGTATCCCCTGGTCTGTGAAGTTAACGAGCGTAACGTACTTGGCCATCGTGTCCCTCCTTCGTGAGCTTGTTGAAGTGCCCCAAGGATAGGTGTGTCCAGCCCACCAGTCAACACATACGCACCTGCAACGGGCTGGTTGGAGACCGCGCTGTGATGGATAATGACTCTGTGTCCCGATGAGCGAATCACGGCGCCACATCATTTACGTATTCGGGTCCGACGTTCCGGTCGCCGCGATCGGCGACCTGCCGTACACGCACGTGGTCCTGGCGTTCCTGCACCTGCAGCGCGACGGCGACTCGTTACAGCTCCTGTACGGCGACCGCGATGTCAGCAGTCCGGAGCTGAACCGGTTCTGGAGCGATGTCCAAGAGCTGAGAGAACGGCATGGGAAGACGGTGCTCGTTTCCATCGGCGGCCGGGACAGCGATGGGGACTGGCGACTCGTCGAGGAGCATACGGACGGATCCGTCGACCTTCTGACTCGGCTGGTCGCCAGGCACGAGCTCGATGGCATCGATCTCGACATGGAGAGCACATTTCACGATGCGACGGTCGAGCTGACCAACCGGCTGGCGAACGCGATGCCGGACTTGATCATCACACACGCTCCGCCCTGGACCGACGTTCGAGACCGGTACGCCTCGGCCTACGGCTCCAAACGTCCGATCCTGGAGCGCACCGCGTCGGCGAGTAAGCCCAACGGCAACAACATCGACTGGCTCAACGTGCAGTTCTACGACAAGAGCCAGGTGGTCGACCCGTTGGCGGCGTACGAGAGCCTGGTCACTGGCGACGCCGCAGCGGGCCGGACCCCGGTCCCTCCCGGCATGATGGCCCTGGGCCTGATGCCGCGGTCCGAGCGGGAGGTCCGCGAGACCTGCGCCCCCATGATCCGCAGGCTTGCACGAATATACCCGGACTGCGCCGGCGTGTTCGCCTGGAGGCACGCCACCGCGAGCAAGACGGGCTGGCCGAGTCTCATTGCGGAGACACTATGGGGCGGACGGCGCCCCGACGGCTAAGTACCGCGCCGTCAGCCGACGCTTCGCGCATGGTACGCCGTGGTAGTATAAGCACCACAAAATCGTAGGGAGGGACTCGATGGCGCTCAAGACGGATGTCGCGACAAAAGCCCCCGACGACCAGCGGGTGGTGGGGACGAGGCCCGTTCGGCAGGACGGGCTGGACAAGGTGACGGGCAGGGCCAGGTACGGCGCAGATGTCAACATGGCCGGGCTGCTGCACGGCAAGGTGCTGCGCAGCCCCCACGCCCACGCGCGCATTCGCTCCATTGACACCTCTCGGGCCGAGGCGCTGCCCGGCGTGAGGGCCGTTGCAACGTCCGCGGACTTCCCGATCATCCAGCAGCAAGACCTCGACTTCACCGGCGGGGCAAGGATGAACGCTGAGAACAGCCTGGCGCATGAAAAAGCACTCTACCGGGGACACGCGGTGGCGGCGGTGGCGGCTACCAGTTCCCACCTAGCAGAGGAGGCCGCGCAGCTTATCGACGTCGACTACGAGGTGCTGCCGACGGTCCTCACGGTGCACGACGCCCTCAAAGACGGCGCGCCGGTGCTGCACGATGGCCTGACCACGTTTTTCACCGTCGACCGGTCCGCCAGGGGCGACGACACAGGCGTCAGGGGCAACGTCGCCTCCCACATTCAGCTAAAGCGCGGCGATCTGGAGCAGGGGTTCCAGCAGGCCGACGTCATCGTAGAGCGGGAGTTCTCGACCCAGGCCGTCCACCAGGGCTATCTCGAGCCCTTCGCCTGCACGGTGGACTGGACGGTGGACGGCCACATGACCATATGGACCAGCACACAGGGGTATTTCGCCGTCCGGTCAACCACCGCCGCCATCGTCGGCATCCCGGAGTCCGCCGTCAAGGTCATCCCCATGGAGGTTGGCGGCGCGTTCGGGGCCAAGGGCGTCAGCTACCTGGAGCCGGTCGCCGCCGTGCTGTCCAAGAAGAGCGGACAGCCGGTCAAGATGGTGATGAGCCGCAAAGAGGTGTTCGAGGGCACGGGTCCCGCCTCGGGCTGCCACATGCGCTGTAAAATAGGGGTGGACAAGGCCGGGCGCATCACCGCCGCCCAGCTCTATCTCGCCTTCGAGGCTGGCGCTTACCCGGGCTCCTCGGTGGCCGGAGGCGCTTACACCGGCTTCGGGCCTTACAAGATCGAAAACCTTTTGATAGACGGCTACGACGTCGTCTGCAACAAGCAGAAGACTCAGGCGTACCGCGCCCCAGGACATCCCCAGGCGGCCTTCGCTGTCGAGACGGTGATCGACGAGATCGCGGAGAAGCTGGACATGGACCCCATGGACCTGCGCCTGGTTAACGCGGTCCATGAGGGCGACCGAGCGCCCAGCGGAGTGCCCCACGCTCGCTTCGGCTGCGCCGAGGTCGAGGAGGCCATGAAGGCACATCCTCACTACACCACCCCCCTGGACGGCCCCAACAGGGGCCGGGGCATTGCCGTTGGCTACAGACTCAACGGCAGCGGGTCCGGCTCGGCGGCCACGATTAACGTCAACGCCGACGGCACGGTCAACCTGATCACAGGCTCCGCCGACCTCTCCGGGAGCCGGGTCGCCATCGCCATGCAGGTGGCGGAGGTTCTTGGGATCGCTCCCGAGGATGTCTCGCCCGCGCTGGCGGACACCGATTCGGTCGGCTACAGCGGGATGGCCGGCGGCAGCCGGATAACGTTCGAGACCGGCGCGGCCGCCATCGCGACCGCACAGGAGGCGGTCCGGCAGATGAGCGCCCGCGCGGCGATGCTGTGGGAGGTCCAGCCCGAGGACGTGGCATTCGACGACGGCGTCTTCGTTTGCACGAAGGACCCGGCCGACCGCATAGGCTTCAAGGACCTGGCCGGCAGGCTCCAGGAGACCGGTGGCCTGATAAGCTGCTCCGTCTCCGACCAGTTCACCGGGTGCGGAGCGCAACTGGCAGGGAACATCGTCGACGTGGAGGTCGACCCCGATACCGGCAAGGTGGAGATCCTTCGATACACGACGTTCCTGGACGCCGGCAGAGCGATCCATCCCGCGTACGTGGAGGGCCAGATGCAGGGAGGCGCTCTGCAAGGCATCGGATGGGCGCTGAACGAGGAGTACTACTTCACCGAAGACGGCGCTATGGCCAATCCCACGCTGCTCGACTACCGAATGCCCACCACCCTGGACCTGCCGATGATCGACACGGTCATCGTTGAAGTCCCCAACCCCAACCACCCGTTTGGGCTCCGAGGTGTCGGCGAGGCGCCGATAGTCCCTCCCATCCCGGCCATCGCCAACGCCATCTACCACGCCGTGGGCGTGCGCATGGACAGACTCCCGATGAGTCCCGGCGCCGTGCTGAAAGGCGATGGCGTAGACGCCCGGTTGCACCGCCGTC
>CAZGRI010000047.1:0-14357 GCA_964528205.1 uncultured Dehalococcoidia bacterium
CGGACCATGCGCTGATAGACCAGGCGCGGACGCCCCTGATCATCTCCGGTAACCCTGCTGGTACCCGGCGGGCGTTCGAAAGTGCGTGGCGGGCGGTCGAGGGGCTGTTCAGCCTACAAGCCGAGGCGGTCTCGCGTATAGAAGCCGAGCTGGACGAAGCCGCGGCCGGGTCTGCAAGTGAAAGGGAGCTTCTCGCCAGACTTCTCGCCTCCGGCGTCGAGAGCGACGTGCTCACATCCCTTCTGGCGCGAGACCCCCGCTTGCACAGGCGGGTCTCGGCGGTCGTTGACCGCGACCGCGACTATGGTGATAACGAGCTGGCGAAGGACCTGCTCTACCTCGTTGACTCCCGCCGAGAGTCCGTGACGTTGACCGCAAAGGGGCAGCATATCCTTGAGAGTGCGTTGGGGCCGATTTTCGACACATCAGCCCTCGAGCGGAGGCTCTCTCTCGTCCGGGCCGACGCGGGCACGACGCTAGAGGACCGAAGACGGCTGACGGACCGATTACAGCGGCGGCTCTTCCGGCAGAACAACCGTATGAGCCAGGTCCACCAGATGCTGAGGGCGGGCGTCCTTCTCAGACGCGACGTGGACTACATCGTCGTGGATAGAAGGCTGGTCCTCGTCGATCAGTCCACGGGGAGGACACTCCCGGAAAACCGGTTCCGTTGGGGCCTCCACGCCGCTCTCGAGGCCAAAGAGGGCGTGGCCGTCAACTCGGAGTGCGAGACCCTGGCCCAGATATCGGTCCAGGGGTATATGGACCTGTACTCCCACGTCTCGGGAATGACGGGGACGGCCCTCGAGGCCCAGAACGAGTTCGAACGGGCGTACGGACTCAAGGTCGTATGCGTGGACCCCGGCAGGCCATCCGTCCGGACAGACTATGGAGCCAGGTTGTACTCGACCCGCCGTGACAAGCTGGCCGCTATCGCGGACGAGGTGGAGTCGTGCAAGAGGGTCGGCCGGCCCGTGCTGGTGGGAACGCTTACGATCGAACAGTCGCGGGAACTCAGCCTGATTCTGAGGGAGCGCGGCATCGAGCACAGCCTGCTAAACGCCGTAACGAACGCGGCGGAGGCCGAGATAATCAAGAATGCCGGTTCGTTTGGCGCGGTGACCATCGCAACCAACATGGCCGGCAGGGGAACTGACATCATCCTGGAGGCTGGCTTGGACCGGCGCGTCGCCGAAGAGTTCGGCAGGCTTGTGCTCGATCTTCTCACTGGCCCGGTCGGACGTGTAGATGTGAGCTGCGGCACACGAGAGGAGGCGGTGCGGCTGCGCGACGCCATTGACGCATTCGACGGATTGACGGTCTCGGACGGCGCGGGGGTCGTATCGGGCGCAAGAGTGCTGATGGTGTCCCGGCGGGACGGACCCTTCCCCGATAAGCGTGTCAAGCTCGATTTCGGCCTCGGCTTGTACGTCATCGCAACGGAGAGGAATCAGACTTCCAGGGTGGACCGGCAACTCAGGGGCAGGAGCGGAAGGCAGGGTGCCTTCGGTGCGTCGCGCTTCATCCTGTCCCTCGAAGACCGGTTCCTGCAATTCCGAGGCGACAATGCCTCCTGCCTGGTGGACGGCCCTCACCTGGACAGCCGTGGGCGGACGTTTTACGAGGGGCCGAGAATGGAGCGCCATCTGGCACGGGTGCAGCAACGAACGGAGTCCGACGACGAGGCCGGCCGAGCTATAGGACATCAGTTCGGCCAAGTCCTGGAGACCCAGGCGAAGGCATACCACCGGGGCCGGAGGGATATCGTCGAAGCCGGCTCGTTTCATGACGTGTGTCTAGGATTCGTCGAGGGATGGGCCGCCCGCTTGCTTCGACGGCACTTCGCAGATCAGTGGCCTCTCGACTACACCCATCGGTTCGAAGCGATGGCTGAGGAGCTCTGGCTGGACCTGGGCATCGACTGCGATGGCCTGTACGGTACCGGACTGGACAGCCTGGCGGCGGGGGTCGCCCATCTCGTAACGGAGAAACTGGACGGCGCGCAGGCCCTGCTACCCGAAGTACAGCTCGCGAGACTGGAGAAGCTGCTGTTCCTGCGTACGGCGGACGAGTTCTGGAGGGACCACGTGTCGGCCCACGAAGAGTCCTTGCTGAACATCACGCTGGGTTACCTTAGCGTGAAGGCGGCGATGGCCGAGCTAAGCGTCCGCGGTTTCGAGGCTTATGAGCTCCTCAGGATGCGGACAATCGATGCGTTTTTGCCCAGATTGTTGACATTCCCAATGGAGAGTATTACCGAGGGCGAGGGAGAGGAGATCGGCCTCTCCGAAGATGTGCATGCAATACTGGTTTGAGGGACATCCGGTTGTAGCGATAGATCAACGGAGCAGCAGGGCCGCCCGTCTCGGCGGTTGAGGGGAGTCAAACGATGGAAAGAAAGCTAGGTCGCCGCGGATTCGCGATGCTGGCGGGCACAATGGTTGTCGCCGGGCCCGTTGCCGCCGCATGCACGCAAGGCCCCACATTCGATGAGTGGGCCGCCACCGACGGGGCCGCCGGCCGGATAAACCTGGACGAGGTGCAAGAGGTCTTCAAAAAGTCCAAGAGCCCGACGGACTTTGAGCGCGAGGTCAACAAGATCTACGAGGGCGACGGCATAGTCCTAATCCGGTCGAGCCAGGATGGCGACACTCTGGTCCTGGAAGGCTTCGAAGACCTGGACGGCAGCGGAACCATTGACGCGAACGCCGACGATGCGCTCTTTTCCATCGTGAAGGAGCACGACACCCATGAGCTCCGAGGCCACGGGGCGAACGGATACTACCGCAGCTCTTTCGGGGCCGGCGACTTCCTGTTCACATACCTGATCATCTCCTCGCTGACCGGACCGCGCTACTACAGCACGCCGCAGTCTCGCGCCGGAACGATTCGCGCGGACCGGACAAGCTACCGTGGATCGTCTGGCTATAAGACCCAGGTCTCCAGGAACACCAGCTACTTTACGAGGCAGAAGGGCTTCCATGGCAGCGCATATGACAGCGCCGGCAAGAACCTCAGCAGCACAAGGAGCAGCTATCTGGCCTCGAACAAGAGCAGTAGCGCCTTCAAAAAGAGCGGGACAGGAGTGAGAAGCCGTTGGGGGTCCAGCTCCGGGAGCACGCGCTCCGGAGGATTCAGAGGAGGCGGAGGCGCTCAAGTTGTGGTTGGATTCAAACGAGGCAGAGCCGGCTGATATCCGGCCCTGACGAGCTTCCGTGAATAGTGGCGCCGATGACTCGAGGGACGGCTCGATACCCGTCCATCAACCCGGTCAGGTAGCTTCGGACCGGGGTGGCACTCGGACATCATCTTCTGCGGAGGGTTCCTTCGAGCTTCGCGTCACTCTTGGCGACATGGGTCTCGAAGACGCGTTCCGGCTCCGACTTCCCCCGGCGATGTCACGGCTCACCGTCGCTGGTCTGCTCGATGAGATCTTCCCACAAGAGGACGCGTCTCGGCAAAGTCTTCTGTCCGCTCTCGACGTTGAAGCCAACCCGGATCTGCCCGCGATCTACGAGGAGCTGTCGGCCATCTTCGCTCAATGGCGTCGGGACGACTGCACCTTGAGGTTTTTCGCCGGACATGGCCCGCAAGTGCGTCTGACGGACCGCGTGGAAGATCATGCCGGCCCTCACCCCTCAAGGCCCGAGGAGCGCGCCGTAGACTCCACTCTGGACCTGGCCATCGAGCAGACTCACGACGTGCTGGGCCGGTTCGCTGACTGGGGAGGCGGCGACGGCGCTCTCATGACCTGGCTTCAACGGCGGACCTTCTTGTACTTCATGGATAAGCACGGGTTTCGCCTGCCGGTCGACTCCGGCGACAAGCTCAGCCGAGACCTATTGCCCATCGCCGGCGAGCTTGCGTCGAGGGGCCTCATCACCGGGTCCGAAGAGTCCGGGGTCTATGAGCCTGTGGACGAAGGCGAGGAGCTTATCCAGCAGATGGTAGTGGAGGCCGAATCGTACATCGACAGATTCGACCTCTTCAGCGACGCCCTGCTGGGGCCCGACGAGGAGGTCGAGTTCGGCACGGGCATCGGTGAGGACCTGCGTGTGCAGGTCTACGGGAGCGAGGGCGTCGACCCGGTGCGGGCCGTGTTTCTTCTGCTCCTATACGATTCGACCCTAGACGCCTACGACGAGACGTGGCGAGACGCCATTCACAAGGAGGAGTTCTTCAACGAACTCCTTCGCCCGGTCCTGGACCACGCGAGGGTGGACGACGACCTGATCGGGCTGGTCATCGAGACTGGCTACGCCCATGCGGAAGAGCTCGCCGAGGCGGCGCAAGACCGCGCCTTTGAGCAGGATGTCTTGCGCAGGGTCGGCTCTGAGTGAGCCTAGACGGCGAAGAACAGAATCAGGCTTGCGCTGACCACCACCGCGCCCTCTATCAGAGCTACGCCCATGTTGCGGTCTATTGCCAGCTCGTCGGCCACCTTGACCCGCGGGAACATCAGGAGGTCGACGACCAGCCTCATCACCAAAAGGAGACCGAATCCGAAGACCGCGAAGGTGATAAACTCCGCCAGCGCCTCCTCCCAGTTGACGAAGTCGCCGAAGACGGCTTTGAGCACCACTATGCCTATGGCTACCAGATTGCCCGCCAGCGCCACTCCCACCGCAACGTTGTCGCGCTCGATCTCGTCATGTATGTTGAAGCTGGTGGTCAGCTCGTAGAACAGTGTGTACAGCACCAGAACCAGCAGGCCTAGGGCCGCAAACGCCAGTGAGGTCTCCGGTCCCCCGCCCTCTCCCGAGATGGACCCCGCGATGACGAGGCTCACCGCGACGTACACCCCGGCCTCTACAGCGCCCGTTCCGGCGTTCTGGTCCTCCACAATCTCCTTTTCAGTGCTGAACTCGTAAAGGACCAGCCTGTCCACCACGATTCTCGCGAGGTTCAGCGCCGCGATCCCGGCGAGGGAGGTCAGGAAGACCTCCAGTACATCCTGCCAGTAGTCGGTCGTGAACCCCAGCCCCTCGGTCACAATGGGAGTAAAATCCTGATAGACGGCGCCGACGAAGACGATCACGATGCCAAGGTAGTAGCCGGTAATGCTCAGCCCGAGGGCAATGTTGTCTTTCGTGCGAAGCTGGTTGTTGATCTTGTAGGGCGTCAGCAGGTCCTGGACCAGCTTCCCGATTCCCAGGACTACGAGGCCGATCCCGACGTACACGAGACCTCTCAGAAATAGCTCCAGGGTGTCTATAAAAGCGTCAGCCATCTCGTCTCCTGTCGGATCGGTTTCCGATCACTTCTTGAAAACGCTAACCAGGTCTGGGGACAGCTCCTCGGATGCGTACACCTCAAAGGGCACCCCCTCCCACTTGACCACCGCAATCGTGTTGTCCCGGCCCGCCGTGAAGAACTCCCACAGGTAAAAGCCCTCGCCCTCATCGCGGTCATCTTCGAAGCGGAAGACCTCATAGCTATTGCTGTAGAAGTATCGCTCGCCCTCATACTCGAGGAAGTTGTCCAGGGACTGTTCCTTGTCCATCCGGACAAGCTCGTCGTCGGTGAGGCCCACAGCAGACAGTGCCATCGGGGATCCCTGCGTCGACACGAATATTGTGAGGCCCCCGTCGTTGGACCACTCGAGAGCTATAGGCCGATCTCCGTCCGAGCCCACCAGATCATACCACTTACCGACGGAACTCTCGTAGCGGTTGATCTTCTCGGTTACGACATAGGCGTCTTCAAGAGTGGGAGAAAAGCCGCTGATGACCACGACGTCCCCAACTCTGGCCGACCCTATAGACTCGTCCGCTCGGGAAGACTCCGAGCCCGATGCGCGTCTCCTCTTTTTCCCTCCAAAAAGCGAGCGGAACATCTCTTCAGCCTCCGACCCTCCCGGCCGATAGGTCCGCGACGGACGGTGGTATTCTATCTGGGGCTTGAGAGGGAGGTCAATGTCCGTGATTCTCACAAGAGTTCCGGCTCCCGTAGGTCCGGGGTTCGTAGAGGCTGCGTTCAAAACCCCCAGAACGGTCGGAGGCTTCCTTGACATCGGGCCAGACCCATACCTATACTGACTGAAATCTACATATGACCAAAGGCTGTGAACGGGAGTAGTACGCCTCTAGCGGAGCTCAGAGAGCCGGGTAAGGTGTGAGCCGGCGCCAGCGCGGAGGCCGAATGGACCCGGGAGCCGCCGACCGAAAGCACGGTCGCACGACCTGCCGTAGGCTCGGCCGGAAGGGGCACCGTTATCAGGGCTCAGGGCATCGAGGCCGCGTGAAGCTGGCGCTCCGTGCCTGACAGAGATGTCGCCGTTCCACCTTGCAAGTGACGCCGGCGGCAAACTAGGGTGGCACCGCGGATACAACCCGTCCCTGACAGGACGGGTTTTTTTTGTTGCATGAAGAGGGTGTTGGATGCAGACCGAAGAACAGACGGCAAAAGAGGTTCCCGGAGCAGCGGGAGAAGTCAAAAGACGGGTGCTGAGCGGCATCCAGCCCAGCGGCGAGGTGCAGCTAGGCAACTACCTTGGCGCCATCAAGGGGTGGGTCGAGAGGCAGGCCGAGAAGGAGAACTTCTTCTGCATCGTGGACCTGCACGCGCTGACCGTCCCCCAGGACCCAGCCGAGCTGCGGGACCAGACGCGGTCGCTGGCCGCCATACTATTTGCGGCAGGCCTCGACCCCGAAAAGAGCACGCTGTTCATCCAGAGCCACGTAGCCGCCCACGCCGAGGCGTGCTGGCTCCTGAACTGCGTGACTCCTATCGGCTGGCTTGAGAGGATGACCCAGTTCAAAGACAAAGCCGCGGGCCGCGAGAGCGTGTCGACCGGTCTGCTCGGCTACCCCGTGCTGATGGCCGGCGACATCCTGCTGTACGACGCCGACGAAGTGCCGGTCGGCGACGACCAGCGACAGCACGTCGAGCTGGCGCGAGACATCGCCCAGCGGTTCAACAACATCTATGGCGAGACCTTCGTCATACCCGAGCCGGTGATCCCCGAGATCGGCGGCCGAGTGATGGGGCTCAACGACCCCACCGTCAAGATGTCCAAGAGCTTCGCCCATATCCGCGGCCACGCCGTGGGCATGCTGGACGACCCCAGAGAGATCGAGCGCTCGTTCAAGCGGGCCGTGACCGACTCGGGCAACGAGATCCGGTTCTCCGACGACCCGGAAAAGGCCGGGGTCAGCAACCTGCTGGGGATCTACAAGGTGATAACGGGAAAGAGCGAGGAGGAGGTCGAGGCCGACTTCGCGACCGCCCGCGGCTACGGCGACCTGAAGCAGACAGTGTCGGACGTGGTAATCGCCGCGCTGACGCCCATCCGGGAGCGATACGACGACCTGATAGGCGATGTTGCCGAGCTGGACCGTCTCCTGGAGCGAGGCGCCGGCCGTGCCCGGTCCGTCGCCGAACCCAAAGTCGACGAGATGAAGCGCCGCGTCGGCCTGGTCCTCCCAACCGACACATAGGGAGCTCAAATGCAGCATATCCGATGCCACACGACCCATCCGACCTGCTCGTTCCGGTGCACGCGTCCCGTGGGGTGGAGTATTACCGATGACTGGGCGAAGCCCAAGGGAGGGCCCGGGTGGGACTCAACCTGGGGGTGGGGAATCCTACCTTTCGATGAGACAGAGTAATCGCCCAGGTTCGTTCGATGGCGACTACACAGCGCAAGGGTCAAGGATTCAAGAATCATGTACAACCCAACACTTGATGAGGTCCAACGGCTGGCGGACAAAGGCAACCTGGTGCCCATCTTCCGCGAGATCAACGCCGACCTGGAGACACCGGTTTCGGCCTACCTGAAGATCGCCAGGCCACCCTACTCCTTCCTCCTGGAGAGCGTAGAGGGCGGCGAGCGGATAGCTCGGTACAGCTTCATCGGCACCGAGCCCCTGAGCGTTACGAAGACCGGCCTTGGACAGGAGTATGGCGCGGTCGACCCGCTCAAGCCGGTCGAGGAAGCGCTCTCACGATTCAAGGTTGTCCAAACAGAGGGCTACCCGCGGTTCAACGGCGGGGCGGTCGGGTACGCATCCTACGAGGCCGTCAACTACTTCGAGAGGCTCCCCTCGCCGGAGGCCGTCGGCCTCGGCCTGCCCGAGTCGGTGTTCATGCTGACGACCACCTTCCTGATATTCGACCACCTGCGACACAAGATACGCGTCGTCAGCCACGCCCACCTCGACGGGGACGTGGAGCGCGCCTATGCGGAGGCCGTAGCCCGCATCGACGAGCTGGTGGACCGCTTGCAGCAGCCGGCCCGGATTCCGGCCTCGGGCGGCCCACCCGGGGGGAGTCCGCCGCCGGCGGTCACGTCCAACATGTCTCGCGCCGAATACGAGCAGATCGTACGGCGCGTTAAGGAGTACATCTACGACGGCGACATAATCCAGGCCGTCCCATCCCAGCGACTGGCCAGGCCGACGTCCGCCCACCCGTTCCAGATATACAGGGCCCTGCGGGCGATCAACCCGTCGCCATACATGTTCTACCTCGAGCTGGATGACTTCCACATCGTCGGCGCCTCGCCCGAGCTGCTGGTCCAGTCCGAGGAAGGGACCGTCGCGACACACCCGATTGCGGGGACCATCCGTCGCGGGTCCGACCCGGAAGAGGACCTGGCGCTGGAAGAGCGGCTGCGGACGGATGAAAAAGAGCGGGCCGAGCACATCATGCTGGTGGACCTGGGCCGAAACGACATCGGCCGCGTGAGCGAACCGGGGTCGGTCGAGGTAACCCAGCTGATGGACGTGGAGCGATACTCGCACGTGATGCATCTGGTGTCCCGCGTCACCGGCAAGCTCAGGGATGGCTACAGTGCTTTCGACGTCCTGAGAGCGTGCTTCCCGGCCGGCACGCTGTCGGGCGCGCCAAAGATCCGCGCCATGGAGATCATAGCGGAGCTCGAGCCCGACAAACGGGGGCCGTATGGCGGCGCGGTGGGCTACTTCGACTTCTCCGGCAACATGGACACGGCCATAACGATCCGCACCCTGGTCGTCAAGGACGGAGTTGCCTACGCTCAGGCGGGCGGTGGAATAGTCTTCGACAGCAAGCCGGACGCCGAGTACCAGGAGACCCTGGACAAAGCGTCGGCCACCCTACGCGCCATCGAGCAGGCCGAGTCCGAGGAATAGATTGGCTACGATTCTTAATTGGTGATCCGCATAATCGGTGGGGGGTGGTTCCTTATCCGGGCGCAGCCCGGGGAGGGTTGGGTGGGTAATCTAACCTAGGGGTGGGGCTCTTCACCCTCAAAAACAGTCGCCAGCGCCGGAGGTCAGGGGGAAATGATTCTACTAATAGACAACTACGACAGCTTCACCTACAACCTCTACCAGTACATGTGCGAGCTGGGCGCCGACGTAAAGGTCGTACGCAACGACGAGACGACCCTCGAAGAGATCGCGGACATGGCCCCGGAGAAAATCGTCGTGTCGCCAGGACCATGCACGCCCGACAAGGCCGGCATATCCAACGACGTGATACGCCATTTCGGACAGGAGACGCCGACGCTGGGCGTGTGCCTGGGCCACCAGTGCATCGGCTACGCGTACGGGGGGACCGTCGGCGGCGCCGGGGAGATCATGCACGGCAAGACATCGATGATTCACCACGACGGCAAGGGCGTGTTCAAGGGGCTGCCCAACCCCTTCGAGGCCATTCGCTACCACTCGCTGGCCGTCTACAAGGAGGACCTGCCGGAGGAGCTGGAGGTGACCGCCTGGACCGACAAGGGTATCATCATGGGCGTGCGCCACAAGCGTCACCCGGTCGAAGGAGTCCAGTTCCACCCCGAGTCCATCATGACCAAGGTCGGCCATGACCTTCTCAGGAATTTCCTGGACGGTTAGACGGGCAGACAGGCATACATAGCTACGAGGCCAGGCGCACGCCCCTCCACCAGACTCTTCGCTGCCGCTCAGAGTGACATGGCAGAGAGGGGACGCGGCCGGACCACGCGGCGAGGCGGGCACTGTGAGGATAAGATCAACGCAGGGGCGGGGTTCGAAGCCCGCGACGAAGATAACGTGATAATCGAACGGAGAGAACGATGATACAGGAAGCCATCGCGGAGGTGGTGGAGGGACGGGACCTGTCGACAGAGCAGGCCGCCCAGGCCATGTGCGAGATCATGAGCGGCGAGGCGACGCCTGCCCAGTTCGGCGCGCTCGTCACCGCGCTGCGTCTCAAGGGTGAGACCGTCGACGAGATCGCGGGCATGGCTCAGGTGATGCGGGACAAGTCCCTGCGCGTTGAGGTCGATGGGGCCGTCATCGATACCTGCGGCACCGGCGGCGACGGCTCCAACAGCTTCAACATCTCCACTACGGCAGGGTTCGTTGTCGCCGGAGCGGGCGCAGCGGTCGCCAAGCACGGCAACCGGGCCATGTCCGGGGCCTGCGGCAGCGCCGACGTGCTGGAGGCGCTGGGCGTCAAGATAGATCTCAGCCCGGAGGGGGTCAGGCGCTGCATAGACGAGGTCGGTTTCGGCTTCATGTTCGCCCAGCGCTACCATCCCTCGATGCGCTTTGCCGCCGGGCCGCGCCGAGAGATCGCCATCCGGACGGTGTTCAACATCCTGGGACCGCTGACCAACCCTGCGGGGGCCAGGTCGCACCTTCTTGGCGTCGCCGACGCTACGGTCGCCGAGAAGATGGCCCAGGTGCTCGGCAGGCTCGGCGCAGAGCACGCGCTGGTGGTCCACGGGGCCGACGGCCTGGACGAGATCACCATCAGCGACCGGACCCGCGTCTGGGAGGTCAAAGCCGGCTCGGTCGACTCCTACGACATTTCGCCGAGCGACCTGGGGTTCGAGTCCGCGCCGCGCGACGCCCTCAGGGCCAGGAGCGTCGACGACAGCACCCGCATGCTGCGGGCGGTCCTGAAGGGCAGACCTGGCCCCACAAGGGACGTCGTCCTGATAAACGCGGCCGCCGCCCTCCTGGCCGCCGACACCGTCGGTTCGCTGAAGGAAGGCGTCGCGACGGCGGCGGAGTCTATTGACACCGGGCGCGCCCTCGCCAAGCTGGAGTCCCTGATCTCGCTGAGCCAGGGGCTGGAGTAGGAGGCGCATCATGGGAACCGAACGATATACGGTCGTCATCGAGTGGGACCCCGAAGAAGAACTCTTCGTGGCAACCGTCCCTACGCTGTCTGTAGGGAGTTACGGAGCGACGCGCCGCGAGGCACTCGACAACACAAAGGAGGCCGCCGAGCTAACGATTGACGGCCTTAAGAAGACCGGACAGCCGGTCCCAACCGCCGGCTGACATGAGGACTTGATGTTTGAAGTTCGTCTCGCGACGCGACAGGACGCGAACAAGGTCTTTGACGTCGCGCGTGATTTCGCCACGTCCTTTGAGCTCGACCGCGACACCTTCGACTCGTCTTTCCAGTGTCTGCTGGAGGGACAAGACGCGTGGCTGGGCGTCGCGCACGCGCCACCCGGGGTCGTGGGCTATCTCCTCGGATTCGATCACCTGACCTTCTTCGCCAACGGTCGAGTCTCCTGGGTCGAAGAGGTCGCAGTGGATAAGCACTGGAGGCGTCGGGGCGTCGGGTCGACCTTGATAAAACGGTTCGAGAGGTGGGCAAGATCGCGTGGCTCAAAGCTGTGTGCCCTCGCCACCAGGAGGGCTGAACCATTCTACTCGGCTATCGGCTACCAAGCATCGGCGACATACTTTCGTCGGCTGTTGTAGCGAACTCATCAGGGGCTCAGGAGCCGAATTGGCGAAGCTGGACACCCCGGACATCCTGAAAGAGATCGTTGCGCTCAAACGAGGCGAGGTCGAGCGCCTCAAGGTCGAGGCGCCTGTCTCGGAGCTGGAGGCCCGCGTCGAGCGGCAGAGGCCGCCTCTCAACTTTGCCGGGGCCCTTATGGGGGAGTCGGTCAGGATCATCGCCGAGGTCAAGAAGGCGTCGCCCGCCAAAGGGCTGCTGCGGTCCGACTTCGACCCCACGGCCCTGGCCGCAGCCTACGTCGAGAACGGCGCCGCGGCCATATCGGTCCTGACCAACGCCGACCACTTTCAGGGAAGCATTGAACACCTGGCGACCGTCCACTCGGTAGCACACCCCAGGGGCGTCCCAGTGCTGCGCAAAGAGTTCATCTTCGACCCCTACCAGGTGCCCGAGGCCCGGGCCTACGGCGCCGACGCAATACTGCTGATCGTGGCCATGCTCACCGCGAGTGACCTCAAAGAGCTGATGGCGCTGGCCCAGCGGCACTGGATGCAGTGTCTGGTGGAGGTGCACGACGAAGAGGAGCTTCAGGTCGCCCTGGACGCCGGGGCCGAGATCGTGGGCGTCAACAACCGGGACCTCCGCACCTTCGAGACGAGTCTCGCGGTTACCGAGAGGCTGGCACCGCTGGTGCCGCCGGGCAAGGTGCTGGTAAGCGAAAGCGGCATCCACAGCCGGGATGACATTGCGCGACTGCGCGACGCAGGGGCCCACGCCGCGCTCATCGGCGAGGCGTTGGTCGTCGCGGACGACCCCGGCGCCAGGTTGCGAGGGCTGGTATGACCAGGTTCAAGATCTGCGGGCTCCGAGAGCCGGGCCACGCGGTTGTGGCCGCCGAGTCGGGCGCCGATTTCCTGGGATTCAATTTCGTTCACGGAGTGCGACGTCAGCTCTCCGAAGAGCAGGGCCAGGCCGTGATCTCCGAGTATCGAGAGGTGCACGGAGAAGACGGCCCCAGGCTTGTGGGCCTGTTCGCCAACCAGCCGCTGGAGGAGGTCAACCGAATCGTGGAACGGTGCGGCCTGGACCTGGCGCAGATATGCGGCGACGAGACGCTGGACTACCTGGACCGCGTGGACATTCCCGTGATCAGGCAGGTCAGGGTCCGCGTCGACGGGCCACACCACGCCGCGGTCGCCGAGACGCTCGAGGCCGTCTCGGCCATCGCTGACAGGGGTCACCTGGTGCTGCTGGACAGGCGCGAGCCCGGGGCACTGGGCGGCACGGGTCTGAGCTTCCCTTGGGATATCGCCCGTGAGGTAGCGGAGCACCACGACTTCTTTCTGGCGGGGGGCCTGTCGCCTGACAACGTGGCCGCCGCCATCGACGAAGTCCAACCCTGGGCCGTGGACGTCTCCAGCGGCGTCGAGACCAACGGCGTGAAGGACCCCGACAAGATAGTCGCCTTCGCCCGACAAGTCCGCGGGACAGGCGCCGGCGACTGAAAACCCCACAGCGACATCCGGTCATCTAAGCTGACATGACCAGACCAATACAGCTTAAGCCCCACACGGTGGTGATCGACGCGCCATGCGAGATGGTCTACCAGAAGCTATCGTCCTTCGGCTCCGGGCGAATGTCCGGCGACAACAACGAGACCGCCAGGGTCGTCTCCCGAGACGGGAACACGGTGGTCGCCGAGTTCCGCTCGAAGGCCGGACCGTTTACCTATACCACCGTCGAAGAGGTCACGCTGGACCCGCCGGAGTCGATCACGTTCAAACACCTGTCGGGGCCCCTGGACTACGCGGTGGAGCAGTTCACGTTCCACGACGTCGAAGGCAAAACGGAGCTCGTTCACACCGGTGAGTTCATCTGGAAGCGGTTCCCTCTCTTTGGCTGGCTAGGAGGCGTGCTCTACACGAAGCCGATGTTCGAGCGCGTCATCGCCAAACACTTCAACCAGGTGAAGGAGTCCTGCGAGGCGCGGGCCGCCCGCAGCCACGTCTTCAAACGCCGGTAATCCCAGTCCGCCGTCGCCCCCAGCGACGCCTGGATTTCTCGATCGTCTCCCGGGACTCAATTCCCAGGTCTACGCGGCACCGCCAACCTCGGACTCACGGTGCTCAACCAGTTACGTAACCGGGACGCTCGTCAACTGTCATTCTGACCGGCAGGGAAGGATCTGGTGGTGCGGGGTCGCAGAAGCAAGCAGTGACCCGTACGCCGCCACCCCCGGGGAATCGGACGGAATGACCGTAGGCATCGGGCCAACTTATGTGGTGGATAACCTCTAGTCTTACGACCCATCAGCCGGAAGCCCCACTACGCGGACTCTTCTTGACACCCCTGGGCTCATGCCATAGGCTGTCGTGCGGTAACCCCATTCACCGAAAAGGAGCAGTCCATTGGCTTACGAGTTCAACCACGTCCACCTGAAAGCACCCGACCCCGAGGCGACCGCCAACTGGTACGTCAAGGTCTTCGGGTTCCACATTCTAAGCGACACTGTGCGTGAGTTCGGCGACAGGTTCCTTCAGTGCGAGTCACCCGACGGCGTACGGTTCAACATCTCCGGCGCCAGGACCGGCGAGACGCTGGGCGGCGGCGACGCCAGCGCACACTACGGTATAGAGCATGTCGGCAACAACCTGCCGGACCTCGACGCGGAGATCGAGAGGCTCAAGGGCCAC
>CAZGRI010000048.1:0-14294 GCA_964528205.1 uncultured Dehalococcoidia bacterium
CTGATCGCGGCCACCAGAGAGTACCAGTTCTGCTAGGCCGTGGCGCCTCAAGATGACGCTGTAGCGACCAGTCCCGGGGACTGGCACCAGGAGAAAGGACAATGACCGCAGACAAGGCCCCAGTAGTCGTGGTGGTGCAGCTAACAGGCGGCAACGACTACTTCAACACGGTCATCCCTTACACCGACCCCAACTACTACGACAACCGTCAGGCCTTAAGGGTATCGGAGGACGAGGTCCTGCGGCTGGACGACGAGATGGGGTTCCACCCGGCCATGGACCCGCTGGCCGAGATGTACGTCCGCGGCGACGTGGCTGTCGTCCACGGCGTCGGGTACGAGAACTCCTCCCGGTCTCACTTCCGGTCGATGGACATCTGGCATACGTGTGAAACGGAGTCGTTCGTCACCGACGGCTGGTTGGGCAAGGTGATCCGAGACCTCGACCCGCGGAGCGAAAACCCGGTTACCGGCGTCCACGTCGGTCCTGGGCTTCCCAAGGCGATGACAGCCCCTGGCGTGTCCGTAGCATCAGTGGCAGACCTCTCGACCTACGGCTTCCTGAGCGGGTTCGAGCGGGCCGAGCAGCGGCAGAGGATGCTGGAGCGCGTGGCGCAGATGTACGGCCCTGAGGTCGGGTCGAACGCCGTGATGGAGTATCTCGGCCAGACCGGCCAGGATGCACTGAACGGCGCCGACATACTCAAGGCCGTCGCCCAGGGTTACTCGTCCGACGTGGAGTACGGCTCGGCCACGATCAGCCAGCGGCTCCGCGACATAGCCATGATGCACACCGCGGACGTCGGCGTCCGGGTCTTCTACACCGACCACGGCAACTTCGACACGCACGCCGGTCAGGCCACCGGCCACGCCAAGCTTTGGAGCGAGGGATCGCGGGCCATCGCCGATTTTTGGGACGACCTCCGCCTTCACGACGCGGACGACAACGTAATCATGCTCCTTTTTTCCGAGTTCGGCCGGCGCGTCCGGGAGAACGGGACGGGCACCGACCACGGGTCCGCGGGCGTCGCATTCGCCATGGGCCCCGGTGTCAACGGCGGCATGTACAGCGTCTATCCCGACACCAAGGTCGACGCCCTCCAGCAGGGCGACCTGGTCCCCACTCAGGACTTCCGTGGCATCTACGGCGCCATCGTCGAGGACTGGCTGAAGCTCGACCCGACACCGATCGTGGGCGGGCGCTTCGAGCAGCCCTCTATCGTGCGTCAGAACGGCGGTACGGTCTGACGTCCGGCCGTCGGACGCCCGGTACCAAGCTTTGATCACCACCACGGCAGCGGGACGAACCTGGCACTTCAGCCACGCTCTGGGCCGCCGGACCACATCGGCCGAGGGCGGATTCAACGCTCCCGTCGCCATCGCGACCGCCCCTGGAGGCGTCCTGTTCGTCGTCAGCAAGGGCTGGGACGTCCCCATCGACGCCCCGGGCTTCACGAGCCGGCGTATCTGCAAGCTCACGATCGAGGAGGACTTCTTCGGCGACTTCGCTCACCGCGAGTTCATATGGCCGGCGGGCATCGCCATCTCCAGCGACGGCAACGTCTACTGCTCGGATGAGCACCTCAACGCCATATCGTGGCTCGGCCCGGACGGCCCGTTCTGCGTCGAGGATTCGGGCAGGGCTAACATGGAGCCCTTCGCGGAACGACTGGGGCACTGGGGCGAGACCGGCTCCCGAGAGGGCGAGCTCGACGGCCCTTCCGGGATCGCGTTCGACTCCAACGACGGCCTCTACGTCGTCGACAGCCGCAACAGCAGGGTCCAGAAGTTCACCAAGGACGGCCGCTTCATCCTGTCCTGGGGCACCCAGGGCTCCGGTACGGGCGAATTCCAGAGGCCCTGGGGTGTAACGGTCGATGGCCAGGGCGACGTCTACGTCGTCGACTGGGGAAACGACCGGGTCCAGAAGTTCTCGTCGGAAGGAGACTACCTGCTTAGCTTCCCGTCCAACGAGTCCTCCGGCGCGGCGCTGGACCACCCGGCGGACGTGGCCGTCGACAGCGACGGTGACGTCTACGTCACGGACTGGGGCAACATGAGGGTCCAGATATACGACCCCGAGGGCGACGTGCTGACAGCCCTGTACGGTGACGCCACCGTCCTCTCACAGTGGGGCCGCTGGAGGGTCGAGTCCGACTCTCGTGTGTCGGAGGCCTACCGCAGGATAGAGGACCTCACGCCGCTGGGCAGGTTCAGGAGGCCGGTGGGCATTGCGGTCGATGACGAAGACCGGATCATCGTGACGGACAGCACCCGCGGGCGGCTCCAGGTGTACGCCAAAGCGCGGGGTTATCCCGAGCCGGACCTGTCGATCTAGCGGCGCGGTAGACATCCGGCGCTGCCGGTAGACTATAATGGCCCTACCGCGGGTCGCACACACGGTTGACCGCAGTAGAGGATGTTGGACATGAGCAATACCCTGCAACAACTCCAGGAGCTCGGCCAATCCGTCTGGTTCGACGATATTCGCCGAGGGCTAATTGAGTCCGGAGGCCTCCAGGAGCTGATAGACCTGGGCGTAACCGGGCTCACGTCGAACCCGACGATTTTCGAGAAGGCCGTCTCGGGCAGCACCGACTACGACGACGCCCTTCTTAGCCTGGCGGAGCAGGACCTCGACGCCACCCAGATCTATGAGAAACTGACCATCGAAGACATCCAAGGGGCGGCCGACCTGCTGAGGCCGATCTACGACCGGACGGGAGGGGCCGACGGGTACGCATCGCTCGAGGTCAACCCCCACCTGGCCCACGACACAGAGACCACGATCTCCGAGGCCATGCGGCTGTTCACGGCGCTGGGCCGCCCCAACGTCATGATCAAGGTGCCCGGCACTCCCGAGGGCGTGCCGGCGATACGCAGCCTGATAAGCCAGGGGATCAACGTCAACGTCACTTTACTCTTCTCGCTGGACGCCTACAGACGAGCCAGCGAGGCCTATGTTTCCGGGCTCGAGGACCTGGCGGCATCCGGGGGAGACATCGGCCCGGTTGCTTCAGTGGCCTCGTTCTTTATCAGCAGGGTCGACACGGCCGTTGACGTGCAGCTGAACGAGCGTATCGCGACAGGTAGCGTCGCTCTGAAGTCTCTATTGGGGCGAGCCGCCGTCGCCAACGCCAAGCTGGCGTACGGGGACTTCAAGGACACGTTCACCGGCCCTAGGTTCGCTCAACTCAAAGCCAAGGGCGCCAGGGTCCAACGGACTCTCTGGGGCAGCACGAGCGTGAAGAACCCTGAGTACAGCGACGTGATGTACGTGGACGCCCTGATCGGCTCGGACACGGTCAACACCATGCCCGAGCCCACGCTGAGGGCCTTCCTGGACCACGGCACCGCGAGCGAGAGACTGGAGCGCGACCTCGACGGTGTGGCCGATCTTACGCGAGGGCTGGACGCGGCCGGCATCAGCATGGAGCAGGTGACGACGAAGCTTCTGGCCGACGGCGTCAAGGCCTTCGCCGACTCATACGACGAGCTGCTGGCCAACATCGAGCGCAAACGCGCCGCGCTCCTCGCTCGACAGCGCGATGACTCGACGGCGGCGCGCGCCGGGTCGTAGGCACAAGGCGGCAGAGCAAGCCTCTGCCTTCTTCGAAGAACCCCCGACCGGTGACCCTCGACCGGTCTAGACGGCGCCACCGCGTGCTAGGCCCCAGGCGCGCAGTCAGATTGCGGTAGGAGAGACGATGGCAAGGGCCGCCCCTCACAGGTTCGTAAGCAAGGTGAGGAATCCCCGCGATTTCGATGACTTCTGGTCTGGCGTCCTCGACGAAGCGGCCGCTATCCCCCTTGCCCCCGAGACTGTCGACGAGCCGTTAAGATCATCGGACGACATCGAGGTCTTCCAGGTCTTCTACAACAGTCTGGACAACGTCAGGATCGCGGGCTGGTACTGTCTTCCCCGCAAGAGGCGGGCCAAGCTTCCGGCGATCCTAGCTCTACCCGGATACACCAGCGACCCGCCTATCCCGAAGGAGTGGGCCCGACGCGGCTACGCGGCGCTTATGGTGGCACCGAGGGGAAAGCTCAGAAGCCGGTCGCAGTTCGACCCCGGCTATCCAGGCCTCCTGACCCACAACATCGTCGACCGCAACACCTACGGCTACCGCGGGTTCTACGTCGACGCGTGGAGGGGCATCGACTACCTGCTGAGCCGTTCGGAGGTGGACGGGTCGAGGATCGGGGTCACTGGCAGCAGCCAGGGTGGCGGCCTGACGATCACGACCGCGGCCATGAAGCAGGAGGTCCGGGCCGCGGCAGCCGGCGCTCCGTACCTGTGCGGACTGACTGACGCCATAGGCCTCACACACACTTACCCGTACCAGGAGATCAACGACTATCTCAGGCTGCACCCCGAGACCGAGCCAGACGTCCACGAGACGCTCGCCTATTTCGACGGCATCAACTTCGCCGATAAGATAAGCTGCCCCATCCTCGTCAACATCGGCCTCCAGGACAACACGTGCCCGCCTGAGACCGGGTTCGCCGTGTTCAGGGCCATCGGCAGTGAAGAAAAGAGGCTACACACGTTCGAAGGGCACGGCCACGACGCGGGGAGGAGCCAGCACGCCGAGACAGTCGAGGCCTTTTTCAAAGAGCATCTCGGCCCTTGATCCCGACGGCGGAGAGACACGGATGAGCCGGAAGGCACGGGTGACGCCCGAAGACTTCGATCGCTACTGGCGGGACACGCTGGATGAGCTGGCAAGCTATCCCGCCAGGCCCGAGGTCCACATGGTGCCTATTCGATGCACCGACTTCGCGGACCTGTACGGCGTTCACCTCAGCAGCCTCGGGCCTTACCGTCTTTTCGCGTATTTGAGCGTACCTCGGGGCGAGGGCCCCTTCCCCGCCATCTACTACACCGCCAAGTACGGCAGTGTCCACGAGGCCATTCCCCAGGGCTCGCCGAACCTGAAACGGGCCCGGTACATGGTCCTGTCAATCGCGGCCAGGGGCGTCCGCAACGCGGACCGTCCCTACGCGGCGATGTTCCCCGGACTGCTGACTGACGGCATCGACAGTCCCGCCACGTACATATTCCGGCAGATCGCAGCGGACTGCGTACGTGGCCTGGAGTTCCTGCTGGAGCGGCCTGAGCTGGACCCGTCCAGGCTCATGATCGCCGGCAACGACCTCGCCCTGATAACCGGGGCCCTGAAGTCGGGCGCCACCCAGATCGTGTGCACGCCTGCGCTGTTCTGTGACAGCCTCAAGCGTGCGTCAAAGACCGACGCGTACCCTCTGGAGGAGATCAACGACTACCTGCGTTCCTGGCCGGACCGCGTCGACGCCGTTGCGGACTCCCTTTCATACATGGACCTGATGCGCTTCGCTCCCAGCGCCGATGTCCCCACCTTGATAATGGCGGATGCGCCCGGCGGGGTCATGGACCGGGTCGCGCTTGGCCCGCTCGTCGCCCGGCTGGGAGAGGGGCACACGCTGCACGAGTCGGAGGACTCGTCGTACAAGGACGGCATGTTCATCGAGCGCTGGACCGCCGACCAGCACGGCTTCGCCGAGCCCATCCTGCCAGAGGCTTGGCAGTAGGGGGAGCGAACGCGACGGCGGATCGCCCTGACGCCGGCAATCCGCGCGTAGGTGGGCCCCCGTGCCCACCCAGGGGATGCAAGACAGGCTCACCGCCGCGATTTGAGGCCAGTTCGAGCTTACGGATAGGCCTCCCCCGCACTTCAAAAAAGGGATGCGTGTTTTCAATGGCCGATACCCCATTGCACTTCAGGACCATCACAGAGGTGGCCGGGATCATCCGGTCGAGGGAGGTGTCGCCGGTCGAGGTCACCGGTGAAATACTCGAGCGGATAGGGCGGCTCGACGGTCGTTACAAAGCGTACGCAACCGTGATGGCCGAGCACGCGATGGAGGCCGCGAGAAGGGCCGAGCGCGAGATCATCGACGGTGAATACAGGGGCCCACTGCACGGAGTGCCGGTGGCGGTGAAGGACCTGTGCTTCACCGATGGAGTGCGGACGATGGGCGGATGCAAGGTCCTCTCTGACCACGTGCCCTCCTACGATTCGACCGTCGTGAGCAGGCTCGCCGCGGCGGGAGCCGTGCTGCTGGGCAAGCTGAACCTCACCGAGGGCGCGATGGGTGGCTACAACCCGGACTTCGACATCCCGCTCAACCCGTGGAATACGGAACGATGGACCGGGTCTTCCTCCAGCGGATCGGGTGTTGCGACGGCGCTGGGCATGTGCTTCGGCTCGCTGGGGAGCGACACGGGCGGTTCCATCAGGTTCCCCGCGGCGAGCTGCGGAGTGGTTGGGCTGAAACCCACCTGGGGTCGAGTGAGCCGTCACGGCGTCCTGGCGCTGGCCGAGTCTCTCGACCACGTGGGGCCCATCACTCGGAGCACCGCCGACGCCGCGGTCATGCTCCGGGCCATCGGCGGGCACGATCCGTTCGACCCGACGTCCTTGCCCGACCAGGTTCCCGACATGCTGTCGGGGATCGAACAAGGCGTCAAAGGGGTACGAATCGGCTATGACCCCGTGTACGCGTCGGACGGCGTAGATCCCGAGCTCGCCCATGCCGTCCGCACGGGTGTCGACGTCTTGAGAGGGCTGGGCGCCGAGGTGGTGGAGATCCAGATGCCGGACGTCGACAGCTACCTACCGGCGTGGCCGGTCCTGTGCTCGGCGGAAGCAGTCGCAGCGCACAGAGACCACTACCCTCACCGCAGAGACGATTACGGCCCCTGGTTCCGCGGGTGGCTGGACAAGGGCTCCGGGGTGACCGGCGCCGACTATGCCGAAGCGAACAACACCAGGGCCGAGTGCAACGGGCGAATTCAACTGGTCTTTGAGGGGATAGACGCTCTCGCCTGCCCTTCCACTATCGCGCCGCCGCACCCCGTATCGTCCGAGATGCTGTACGGTCCCATGGACGACAGACGGGGGACCTCGTTTCAGCGGTACACGGTTCCATACGACTTCAACGGGATGCCCACACTCTCGGTCCCGTGCGGCCTGAACAGCGAAGGACTTCCCCTGAGCTTCCAATTCGTCGGAAAGCACCTGAGCGAGCAGCTGCTGTGCCGTATCGGAAACGCCTATGAAGAGGCCACCGAATGGCATGTCGCCCACCCTCCTGACTGATGCGGGCCTATCGGGCGTCGCTCACAGTCCCGGTACTCCGCGCCGATTATGGCGTCTAGTTAAACAGCTTGCCACTGAACCCGTCATCCCGGCGAAAGCCGGGATCCGGTCGGCGCGTCTCTGGATTCCGGCTTCCGCCGGAAAGACGAGGGTAGGCGGACAAGCCGGTGGAAGCCCGGCTGCTGTAGGAGCCATGTGCCACATACCTGAGAGGCCTTGCGCACGACGGAAATGACCGTAGACAACTGTTGGTTGCTGCTATATAATCGCACTTGCAAATCGTTGCAGGAAGGGCCTTTGAGCTGCGAGCAGGCGACCGTCCAGGTCCTGAAAGAGTCAGGCCACCGACTGACCCCCCAGCGTCTCATGATCCTCTCGGCCGTGAGGCACGCGCCGGGACACGTCACGGCGGGCAATATCCTCGACCAGGTCAAGGAGTCCTACCCTTACATCGACGTCTCGACCGTGTACAGGACCCTCGGCGTCCTGAAGGAGATGAGGCTCCTGTCGGAGACCGACATGGGGGGCGGCGAGTCCAGCTACGAGTGGATCGAGAAGACCAGGCACCACCATCTGATATGCCGTAGCTGCGATCGCGTCACCCTGCTCGACCACCAATACCTGGAGAGACTGGGAGGCGAGGTCCAGAGCAACTACGGATTCGAGGCGGACGTAGACCACTTCGCGATTTTCGGGTTCTGCCAGGAGTGCCAGGCAGGCGCGAACCGGTAGAAGCCGAGACGCATCCGGCCGTTTTCCCACCGAGTGGACCGAATGGCAGGGGACCAGACGAGATGGACCTTCAGGCGATAGACGGACAGTCGGGAGTATGGGCCGCCCTGGTGTTGGGGTTCTTGCTGGGACTGAAGCACGCCACGGACGCCGACCACGTCGTGGCAGTATCGACCATCGTCGGCGAGTCTAAGAGCGCCTGGCGAGGGCTGTGGATCGGCGGGTCGTGGGGCCTTGGACACACCACCCCACTGCTGGTCCTGGGCATCGTGATCCTTGCCTTCAAGAACGTAGTGCTGGACCGGTACGAGACGGTGGCACCCGTGTTCGAGTTCGGCGTGGGCGTCATGCTGGTGCTGCTGGGCGTCCAGGTTTTTTGGAACCTCCGGCGCAGGCGCCTGCACACCCACGAGCACGCCCACGACAACGGACCGCACGTCCACATTCATGCGACCCACGATCCCTCGGCCTCGCCCGACGTGGAGACGGCTCACGGCTTCTGGAAGGTCGGCAGGCCGGTCTTTCGGCTGAAGTCCTACGCCATCGGCGTCGTCCACGGCCTCGCCGGCAGCGCGGCCGTCATGCTGGTACTTCTTCCGTCCCTGTCGTCGTTCTGGACCGGCGTGGGCTACCTGGTGCTGTTCGGACTGGGGACGATGCTGTCGATGGCCACGATCACACTGGTCCTGGGCGTACCCTTCGCTATTGCAAACGGCTCCCGGTGGGTCGGCCAGACCGTCTCTTCGGTGGCCGGAGCGGCCAGCGTAGTCTTCGGAGCCGCCCTGATGTCGGACATCTCTCTCGGGACCGCCTTCGTACCCTTCTAGCGCCCTTTTCGGAAGATAGGGCTGCGGATTTCGCTTCACAGGCGACAATGGCCACCTGGTCATCGACCAAGATTGACGGATCGCCCCATGTCATTCCGATCCCTTCAGCTCCGCTCAGGATAAACCCCGAGAGGACTCTGGTGGGGTGGGGGGCGATGGACAGCAGCTCGCTGGTTTTGCTTCAATTACGGCCGACTCCCCGCAACTGGTGTCAGTCATCGGATTGAGTTACGATAAAGCTCGACGACGCCATAAACGGTCCTCCGGGACTGAGGTCCGGGTCAGAGCTATGTCTGCGGCAGAAGAAGTCCAAACTATGCGGCATCCGGGTGACGCTCCGGCTTCCGAGCGTCGACTGGGCGATCTCTGGCGCCGCGCCGACACGATGGCGGATGGGTTGATCACAGAGGATGGACGGCGCTTCAGAATCGTCTATCCGGGCAGGCCCAGCTCGAGGCCGGGGCCCGACTTCGTGGACGCCGTCCTCACCACCGAGGATGGCACCCGAGTCGTCGGCGACGTCGAGCTCCATCTCCGGGCGCCGGACTGGTACCACCACCGTCACGCCGACGACCCCAACTACAACGCCGTGGTCCTCCACATCGTCATGTCGCCAAGGGGGCACGCCAGCTCACGTCAACAGTCGGGCATCCGGGTCCCGGTGGCGTCGGTCGCCCACGTGGTCGCAGGCCTTCAGCCCGAGGAGCCGGACCGGGCGGATCTCGCGTCCGGAGGGCCGGGACATGACCTGGGCGACGTCCTAGACAGGGCCGGGGACCGGCGTTTCCTCTTGAAGAGCCGCGGGTTCGCCGAGGAGCTGGACTCGGCCGGGCGGACGCCGGACCAGACCCTGTACCGCGCGCTGATGGAGTCTCTGGGCTACTCGGCCAACCGGAGGCCGTTCCTCGAGCTGTCGGACCGGGTGCCTTTCGACCTGCTGGCAAGGCTACACCGGGAGCCGGAGGGCAGCCGGCTGCTGGCGATCAAGGCAATGCTCATCAGGGGCGCCGGCTTCCTGTCTCAGGTCAGGCAGTGCCGAGAAGCATCACAGATCAGGGCCGTGCTGAACCACCTCCCAAACACCGGCTCGGTATCCGCCAACCGCTGGAAACTGTTCCGTGTGAGACCGGCCAACCACCCGATCAACCGGATCGCCGGCGCAGCAGGCCTTCTGGCCCGTTATCTGGAGGAGGGGTTGGCGGGAGGGATTGTATCCGAGGTCAAACGCGAGGACGGCAAGGCCTATCTGGCGCGCTTGACGGTCCCTCCGTTCATCGGGGGCGGCCGCGCAGGCGAGATGGCCGTAAACGCGGTGCTGCCGTTCCTACACGCGTACGCCAGCGCCAGGCGCGATCCGGAACTTGCACGCCGATCGATCGCGGTGTACCAGGGCCTCCCAAAGCTGGACGACAACGAGGTCACGCGAGAGATGCGACGCAGGCTCTTTCCCGAGAAGGACGCCCCGAAGCTGACCGCCCGACGTCAGCAAGGGCTTGTCCACCTCTACAAGCGCATGATCGCAGGCCCGCCGGCGGCCGCGCTTGAGAGGCCGGGTATCCCTACTGTCTCATCAGCTCCAGCAGGCGCCTGACGTCGGCCGTGCCGAAGGCATCCCCCTCTTGCTGGTACAGCTTCAGGGCCACATCGAGGTCCGCGATGGCCTTGTCCGTCTCGTCCCGGTCCCTGTGGACGATAGCCCTGTTCCTGTAGGCGTCGGCGAACTCCGGCTTGAGCTCGATCGTCTTGTCGAAGTCGTCGAGGGCCAGTTGCAGCCGCTCCTCATGATAGTATGCCAGCGCCCTACCATGGTAGGCCAGGCCGAAGTCCGGAATCCGCTTGATCACCGAGCTGTACGGCGGGATCGCCTCCTTGTACATGCCCGCGGTCAGGAGCTGCACGGCCTGGGTGTACAGGAACAGAGCGTCCAGCTCCGGGGTGGGTGTGGGATCGCCCGCCACTGTCGTGGGCGTCGGCTCAACCGTAGGCGTGGGCACGGGTGTCGACGTGCTGACCGGTGTGGCTGTACTTGTAGGAGGCGGCGTCGAGGTGGGCTCCGGCGGAGGACTGGAACATGCGGCAACCGCCAGTGTCGCAGCCGCACAGACGCCGATAATTCCTAGGGTCCGGATCATAGGGGATCTCCCGTTGGTTTGAGGCTGGGACCGGACCCGGCCAGCCTGTGGCCTCCGTCCCGTCCCTCGGTTACACTAGAATAGCATACTCAAAATGGCCTACGATCTCACCCGACGGAGGGATTTCTTTTGATACGCAGCCTCGACGGGGTCACTCCCAGGATACATCCCACGGCGTTCATCAGCGAGATGGCCTACGTTGTCGGCGACGTGGAGATCGGGGAAGGCTCCAGCGTATGGCCGGGCTCGGTGGTCCGTGGCGACATGGGCAGGATCACCATAGGACGGTTCACCTGCGTGCAGGACAACTCAGTGGTCCACGGTGACGCCGACGTGGTCATCGGCGACGACGTCGTCATCGCGCACCGGGTGGTGTGTCACGCCAGGACCGTGGCCGACCGCGTCCTGATAGGAAACGGCGCAACCGTCAACGACGGCGTCCAGATCGGCCACGACAGCGTGCTGGCGTCCGGGACCATGGTCCTGGACAACATGGAGATACCGGAGAGGTCGATCGTGATGGGCGTGCCCGGCCGCATAAGGGGCCAGGTTCAGGACCGCCACGTGGAGCGGACCAGGTTCTTCCGCGACGTCTACATCGAGCTGGCCCGCAGGTACAAGGCACACGGGGGGCTGGAGTCTGGGGTCTAGGGTTTGGGGTGTCCCGTCTGACAGGGGGTCTGGGGGATGTGCCCCCAGTAACAAGAACCTTCGAGGGCGGGTGGGAGGGTCTATGGCGCCTGCCTTTTTGAGATGGTTGCTTGGGGTTTGGGGATCAGGCGTAACCTCGGACCTCAGTCCGGGAAGCCCTTGCGAGCTTAGGGCCTACATTCGGTCGGGGGCGTCCATACCCATCAGGTCCAGGCAGCGGGCCAGCGTGGTCCGCGCCGCGTCGACGAGCTTGAGCCTGGCGCTGGTGATCTCCTCCTCCCCTTCCACCCCAGACACGACGCGGCACTGCTGGTAGAACCAGTGGAACGCCGTCGCCAGCTCCTGGGCGTAGTGGGGCAGGTGGTGCGGCTCCAGAGTGCTCGCCATCGTCT
This sequence comes from uncultured Dehalococcoidia bacterium, assembly GCA_964528205.1. Lineage (GTDB taxonomy): Bacteria > Chloroflexota > Dehalococcoidia > Lucifugimonadales > CAZGRI01 > CAZGRI01. The sequence goes on from CAZGRI010000048.1 coordinate 11,876, forward strand.
CGATCAGCTCCGGAAGCACCAGCATCTTGCGAATCAAGGCCAGCTCGGCCTCGTGGGTCAGCAACGACAGGTCTCCGCCGGCGAAGTCGATGCCCCTCTCCCGGGCCAGCCTTACGATCCCCGCGATCCTGGCGTGGGCGTACTGGACGTAGTAGACCGGGTTTTCCGCCGACTGCTCCTTGGCGAGCTCGAGATCGAACTCCATCTGGCTCTCCGCCGATCGGGACAGGAAGAAGAAGCGGCAGGCATCGGGGCCCACGTCCTCCACCAGCTCCCTCATGGTGACGATGTCGCCGCTCCGCTTCGAGAGCTTTACGACCTCGTCTCCGCGCCTCAGCGTCACCAGCTGGTAGATGAGCATGGTCAGCCTGTCCGGGTCCACACCCAGCGCAGCAGCGGCGGCCTTCATCCGGGGAACGTGGCCCTGGTGGTCCGCGCCCCAGACATCTATCACCCGGTCGAAGCCCCGTTGGACCAGCTTGTCATAGTGGTATGCGATGTCGGAGGCGAAGTAGGTCGGCGCCCCTGTCTGACGTACCAGCACGTTGTCGCGATCATCGCCCAGCGCCGCAGACGCGAGCCAGGTGGCCCCGTCCCGCTGGCTCAGATGCCCACTGGCCGACAGAAGCTCCATTGTCTTGTCATGGAGCCCGTCGTCATACAGGCTGCGCTCGCTGAACCAGGCGTCGTAGCGTACTCTCAAGAGCTCGACGTCCGCCCGAATCGTGTCGAGCATCTTCGTCAGGCCGAGCTCACCGAGCTCAGAGATCGCCTCCTCCTCGGCAAGCTCCAGGAACCGGTCGCCATGCTCCGACCGAATGTCGTCGGCCAGTTCGACCAGGTACGATCCGGGGTAGCCGGTCTGCGGGAACTCGACGTCCTTTCCACAAGCCTGAAGATACCGGACGTAGAGGCTCCGTTTGAACTGCTCTATCTGGGTGCCCGCGTCGTTGACGTAGTACTCTCTCTGGACCTTGTGGCCGGCGGCCTCCAGGATGTTGGCCAGGGTGCTGCCCAGGACCGCGCCACGGGCGTTACCGACCTGGAGAGGGCCGGTGGGATTGCCGCTGACGAACTCCACCTGGACACTGGTGCCGGACCCGAGGTCCGAGTCGCCGTACGCGCCGCCGGCGTTTCGTATGCGATCAACCTGCGCGGCGAGCCAGTGCCCGCTGAGGGAGACGTTGACGAATCCGGGCGGAGCCGACCAGACCCTGTCGACGGCTGGGTCCCCCGGGACGAGAGGCACGAGCGCCTCGGCGATGGCCAACGGGCTGCGTCGAGCCAGTCGGGCCAGCTTCAGGGGGAGGCTCGATGCGAAGTCGCCGTGCTCGGGATTCTGAGGGCGCTCCACCGCCGGGTCCTGGGCGGCCCCGGCCGGAAGCACGCCGGCCCGTTCGGCCTCTTCGAGCGCCTCTCTCAGCAGCTTCGCTATGCGGTTCTTAACCGTCATCGCTCGCCGGTTTCCGACGCACAATCAGAAGAAGGGACCAGCGGGAACACCCCTCTCGATCTTGATTCCCACCCGGCCCTCCCCGGGCTTCGCCCGGAATCGGCAGCCCCACCCAGAGACCTGCGGTACCTGGCAGCCCTGGTGACGGATGTCACGGGGTGACGGCGATGGCGTGGCCATCAAGGGCGTCGGCGTCGAGGATGTTGCCCACGACCGCACGGGTCGCCACGCCCCCGACTTCCAGGGCCCGCAGTAGCCGGTCCTGCTTCTCCGGCGCCACCGCGATGAGCAGGCCGCCGGACGTCTGTGCATCGCTCAGCAACAGCTTGGTAGTTTCGTCGATGGATGCGTGCCACCGGACCACTCCGTCGAGCGACCGGAGATTGCGGCGCGTTCCTCCCGGTGCTATGTCCTCCGCCAGCAGCTCCCGGACGCCGTCGAACACTGGCACCGACCCGGCCGAGACCGTGACGGCGACCTCGCTGCCGTCCGTCATGGCCCGCATGTGTCCCAGCAAGCCGAATCCCGTGACGTCGGTACAGGCGTTTACGCCGACCTCCATCATGGCCTCGGCGGCCGCTCGATTCAGCTCGGCCATCGTCTCGACGGCCCGATTCAGCACCTCGTCGCTCACACGTTGCTGCTTGCCGGCGGTCGTTATGATGCCCGTGCCGATGGGTTTTGTGAGCACAAGGACGTCGCCGGGCATGGCGCCGGTGTTGGTTACCTGTTTGCCTGGCTCTATGACCCCGGTCACGGCCATGCCGTACTTGGGTTCCTTGTCGTCGACGGTGTGGCCGCCCACGATCAGCACCCCGGCCTCCTTCGCCTTGGAAGCGCCGCCCTTCAGGACCTCGCCCAGGATCTCCTTTGGGAGGTCCACCGGGAAGCCGACGATGTTGAGGGCCAGAAGCGGCTTGCCGCCCATCGCGTAGACGTCGCTCAGAGAGTTGGCGACGGCGATCT
>CAZGRI010000049.1:0-14044 GCA_964528205.1 uncultured Dehalococcoidia bacterium
CGCCGGCTTCGTCCTGCTAGGCACAGTGGCTTCCGCGCAAGCCCACACAGACCTGGACGTTCGGACCAGTGGTTGGATTCAGGGGCTTGACCTGGTTGGACTGGGCACCCTGACAAGCCTGGTCAACTTCCTCACCGACGCCCCAATGGCCATCACCCTCTGGCTCATCGCGATGACCTATTTCGTCTTGAAGGGGCGCCCCGTCGAGGCCATAGCCATGTTCCTGATCTGCGGCCTGTGGGTCACCAACGAATTCGTGAGCATAGTGGTGAACCGGCCGAGTCCCTCCACGGAGATGGGCGGAGCGATCGAATTCTCAAGGATCGAAAGTGGGAGCTTTCCCAGCGGCCATGTTACAGGCGCCGTCGTTTTCTACGGAGTCCTGACTTACCTGGCAGTCAGCGATTTGCGACGCAGGTCTGTGCGCATAGTCGTACCGGCGGTGGCCATCACAATGGTTGGTCTGGCGTCCGTGTCTAGAATTTACGTCGGAGCCCACTGGCCCAGCGATGTTCTCGGCAGCTATCTCATGGGCCTGGTCGGTGTCTCGCTTATAGCCTGGCTACACACGAACATCAGGCACGACACGCTGCGGATCCCGCGGCCGCGGAAGAAGCACTCCGAACAGATAGTCAACGGCACGAAGGTCGCCCGGTCAATTGCCAGCAAAGTCTATTTGGATACGCAGGCTGGCACGGCGACCAAAGAGTACTATCCTCCGTTTCCGGTGCGGGCCCTCTACTGGCTGGCGTTTCAGGCGCCGTTCCCGTATCGGCGCCGCAAGGATTCCCTTGAGGCCGCGGCGGCGAAACGCAAGATAGCCGGACTGCTGACCAAGCACCGGTTCGGCTACGACATGGTGGCGGCGGTACACGGGATTCGAGAGGGGACACAAGGCTACCAGTTCGTGACAGAGCTGGTCCATGGCGTCGAACCAGAGTCGAACTACGAAGTGGAGGACCTGCTATCGGAGATGTACGCCTACTTCCAGGAGGTTGGGCTGCCCACCTGGCAGATCGCGCCAGGCAACCCCCACGCCTACTCGAACTTCATTCGGCAGCCGGACGGCGAACTGAAACTGATCGATCTCGAGTCGGCGCTCGTCTCGGTCAGCTATCCCTGGAAGGAGCTTCGCTCGGCTCTACGCGACGCCAACTTCCCGATCTTTGATGACGTAGACTTCGTCCGGCTCCGCGACTATGTGAGGGCCCATGCATCTGAGCTGGCCGAGACTCTGGGATCGAACGGACTTGAGGAGCTCGACGGTGCCGCCGAGGCTGCCGAAGCCTCTTCAAAGACATGGAAGGACAGCGAGCCAAGAATCTGGGGACGGATTGGGGCGTGGGTCTACCGCAGACTTGACATGAGCGGACCAATTGCTGGGATCCGCCGTCGCCTCGCTGGCGCAGAGGCAATGGCCATAGCCTCCATGGAGTCGGCCGTGGACCGCTGGGAGCGAGAAGGGAATATCGACAAAGAGTCAGCGACCTTGCTTCGACGGAACCTGGCAACGCCCGACATGAGCGCAGTTGCAGCGCACATGGGTGCTCACATGGTGTTGAGCGTAGCAATAGCCATCCCTATCCCAGGGCTGCGAAGCCTGGCGCGCTTCGCCTGGACGTTGGGTTTCCGCCTCAAAGCGCTACACGACCTCGTCAGGGGGAGGATCGGTGGGGAGGAATATCGAGTGGCCCGATCGGTCCACTCGGTTCCAGTCATGCTCCTCGCCCTCGTGCCGGTCTTCGGAGCCATTGCATATGCAGTCAGCGGCCCAATGGTAAAGAAACACGGCCCAGGCAGGCTGCTGGTCGATCAAGCCGCGACGAAGCTGCCCTTTGGGCTCTACCGCCGCCTTGGTATGGCGCGTTTCACGACGCCCCGCCCGCCTCAGGCCTCGGCCACCAGGGGGCGCCGACCCGAGCAGCTCGCAACGATAGATGGGACGGTTGTTCACGGCATACGGGGTCCCATCCTTGCCGGCGCGGCACGATCGAGCCGGATTCGGAGGCCGGTACGCTGCTGGGATAGCAACGCTCCAGCCTTCCAGCCGGGAGCGATTCCCCTATCCGTATCCACAAAGGGCAGCTCATCCGCCTGCCGGAGAAGAATACCCGTCCCAGGCCAGAAAGGACCGCCAACCAGCACAGCCGTGGTCGCCTCAACCGGTGAGTTCGCCGTGAGAGGCCTGCGGACGGGGAAGCGACAGAGAAACGAGGACGACTCGCTGAAACCTTCGAGAGGTCCCCCTGGTCCTTAGATCTCACAAGATCCAGGCCTGGCCGCCAGCCGGCAGCGGGAAACCCACTCTGCATATCGAAATGTCACTTGCGGACCAGTTTGGGGTCTAGTCAAGACAAACGATCAGACAGTGTCTGGGCGGTTGGGGTCCGGCGTGACCGCGCCTAGCATCCGAGTTGGAGATTCCCGCAAGCGAGTAACGGGCCACCAGGCCGATGACGTGACGTGTAGGCGCTAGGCTCCCCGGCTGGTGCGCCACTGCCGGAAGTCCCTCTCCATTTCCTCGGAGAAAACTCGGTCCACCTCACCCGGTGTGTAGACACCTTCGGCGATCCGCTGCTGACCGAACTCGTCGCGCGCCCGCGTCTCCTCCGAGTATTCGACAACCTCCTGTGCCAGATGCGGCGGGATGAATATGACCCCGGTCATGGTCCCCAGAACCACGTCGCCGGGCATGCAGGTTGCGCTCCCGATGCGCGTGATGCCGTTGATCTCGACCATCGTGACTTCGGAGAATGCCGACGGATGCCAGTCTCGCACGAACACGCCAAACTCCGGAATCTTGACGATGCCCTGCACGTCGCGATCGGTGCCGTCGATGACCATTCCCCGGTTTGTCTTCACCTTGATCGCGGTCGCCAGGTTGTCTCCCGCGAACCCACCATCACGAATCTTGCCGAACAAGTCGACGACGATCACGTCGTCCTTGACCAACTCGTCGATCGCCCACGAGTTCTGGCTGCCGATCCGGCCCTCCCGTTCGCCCAGTGCGTTCACCACTTCCTCGATATCCGGTCGCCCGGGCACGTACCGACAGGTGACCGCACGCCCAACTAGGACGTGGTCCGGGTCTAGTGTTTTCCAGCCGCCCTCGAACTGCTCCGTATAGCCATTCCCATACAGGACAGACCAGGCTTCCTCCGTAGTCACCTTCTCCATCCGTTGAAGGATGTCGTCCGGAACCAGTGGCCGGCCGTTTGGAGCGCGCTCCCCCTGCCACTTGGATGTTACGCCCAGGATCATCTCTCGTTGAGTTAGCCGCATGGAACTCCTCTCCAATTGCGCTGGGTATTCTCATTTCGGAGTGTATGCTTATACACCAAGGCGGACAGTCTAAGCCTCTAATAGCCCGAGCCACAGCGTCAGTTTCGGCTTCTGGCCTTCGAGCAAGTTTGCCCGAGAGATTGGAGGTTGGTCATCGCCGGGAGCTGTACGAACCACATAATAGGCTAGCGGTGGGTTAGCGCTGTGACCCGGCTACCACGGACCGCACGTCTTCCACGCTAGTCCGGCCCGATGATGCCAGCTCGGTGAGCCGGAGAGCACGCTCGCGCAACCTATGTGCGTCGACATCGAGAAGCCGGGGCTCTTCCACCTGCTCGAATCTATCGTCCCGCTTCCGCCAGCGATAGAGCAGACGACCCTGCGGCCTGCCGTCCACGACTCGGTCCACCTCATGGACCTCGGCGATGCGACGCCAGAACGAGTCCTCCTCGTTGCCCATCCGCTGGATGTAGACCATGTAGGTCAAGCGAGAGGCGTCTTCGTCTGGCACGCCGTTGGCCCGGCAAATGGCGGCGTAGGCTTCGCCCACTGAGGGCGCGTGCAGGGCCGTGGAAAGCGAGTAGCCCACCCGCATCGTCTCGAACACCTTCCGCACCGGTGGGCCCCAAATGTAGCTTGGAACGGGCGCCCTGCTGAACTCACCAACCACCAGGTAGCCACCGCCACCGTCGCGCTTCAGCCGGTCCATCTCCGCCTCGTCGCCACTCAGCCTATGCACTGGCACGTTCGCCGGCACGCAATGCAGCATGGCGTCGGCGACTGTGGTCTTCCCTGCGAACCTCGGCACGGCCACTACCATGAACGATTGCCGCTCGGCCGCGATGGACGCCAGAGTTGCCGCTGTCTCAGCGTTCGTCGTGCCGTTGCGAACGAGGTCGACCAGCGTAAGCTCAGACACTACATCTCCCTTTGGTTGAAGACCATGCTGCCCGGACTAGCCACTGCAGTAGCCTACATTGAGCGGCGCAACCATGGCTACGAATCTAGTGCTGGCTATGCATGAAGTAGTCCTTGGCCTTCCGGATCTCGTCGATCAGGGCGGAACGGTCCCTGCGAAGAACACCCTCGTCGGCCAGGTCCGAGGGGGACTCTCCAAGCTTGGTGGCCAGGGCCTCGATGTTGTCTTGTCCCAGCCGGACCTCCAGGTCCTCCAGGCGGGCCAGCCACGTGCTCATCACATCTCGCGCCCGCGAATGGTCCGCAAGACGAGGCGCACCTCTCAGAACGACATGCACCGGGGCGGAGTGGGCCGCCGAGGTGGGCTCGAAAGGGCGCCCAACCGTGGGCCTGTCCACCTCGCCAATCTTGTCGCCCGAGGCGCGAAGAGCCAGCCAGCAAGTCTCTTGCACCGGATGCTCGATCTCAAAGCTGATCTCTCCTGAATCGTCACCCATCGGGAAGCTACGAACAACACGCCCGTTCTCGACTAGTTCGAGCCGCTCCACGGCATCGCGGGAGCGGTCGAACCGCACACGACCTTCCACAGCCACGGACGTCGGGTCTTCAAGCGTGAACGCCTCGCCCATCTCCTTGTCATTGACTCGAAACTCAAGCATAGGCCCATTGGTTACGAAGGTCCTGCCGGCGCGGATGCCGTCCAGCCAATTATCGTATGTAAGAGTCCCATCGATCCTGGTGTAGAACCGCTCTCTGCCAGGAATCGTGGCGCCCGCACATGGATAGTCCGTGCCTGCGGTGGGTGTCACTCGAAATCCCAGGTTGAGAACGTCATACCAGGTGGAGTAGTTCGGGCGATTGAATTGCAGTACTTCAAGGAAAGCCAGCAGATCGTGTGGCAGGACCACCGCGAGGCCGTAATGGCCGCCCAGCAGGTCCGCGCCGAAATGAGCGAATCCGCTCAACGCTCCCTGTCGCCGCACCTCCTCGAAAAAGAGCCTGTAGACCAGGTATGCATCGGGATGATTGATGGGCGCTCTCGCTCCCAGCGTAATAACGTGGCCCAGGAAATGCGTTCGCGGGTTTTCCTGGCCGGTGGCCAATATGTAGTCGCCCTCACGATATACGCCTTCCGGGCCATGAGCGTACTGGATCGTGTTGTGAAATCGGCGCGCAAGGCCGAATTGAAGGAGGTTGGCTACCTTGACGTCCTCCGCCTGCATGATCTTGGAAATGTACGGATTGAGCCCTTCCACGGGTCGCGCTATGTGCAAATGATCGTCCCCGCTGTACCAGCCCTGTTCGGCCATGTTGATCCAGCGCGACATCTCCACCTTGTGCTCGACGCGCTCACCCGACGCTATTTCTACCTGGGCCGCAACCATTCCGTATTCGATGCCCTTGTAGACATTCAGCTTGTAGTTGCCCGGCGGCAAACTGATCTCTGATTCACCCGCGATATAGAACTGCGTCGTGTCGGTGAAAGGGTTTTCCACCTCCCCGGACAACTCACCCAGTGCCTCTTCCAGCGTCAACCACGCCGGTTCTTCGCGGTCGCTTCAGTCGCCGCCGTTGGGTAGGGCGTCTTCGGGGACGTGGCCAATGCCGTTATCGTCGACCAGCTCCACCCGGGCCGGTGTAGGCCGTTGGGTAGCTGAATCCACCACGGCAAGCCTCAGTGTTCCACTGTTCATACCTACCTCTTTCCCGTCCGAGTTCGTAGAAGCCGGCGCTTTCGGACCCTGACGATCTGAAGACCTTCACCGAAACGACATCATACACCGACCCGAAGTACCATGGCTGTCGGTCCCGCGATCAGGGACAGGTCGCCTGCGATCATCTATGACTCTTGACTTACGAATGGAACCTGCGAAGATTCGGCCATCTAGAGTTCGGTCTACGTCTGGGTCTAGTGTAGTGTCTCGCAGATGGCTTTACGGCAGCCGGGCTTCCATCGGCTCGCCCACCTGCGCGTCTTTCCAGCGTAAGCCGGAATCCAGAGACGTACCGACTGGATCCCGGCCTTCGCCGGGATGACGAGTTCTGTGGCAAGCTGTTTACGAGACACTACATTAGAAAGTGAAACGAGATTCGGGAACTCTAACAGTTTGCTCGCCGTATGTGGGATGGTCGCGCTCATGCCGACGTCGACGGTTCCCCAATTCTGGACAATCAATTGAGTCCGGGAAAGGAGTCACGAGACATGACGACAAGGCAGTTTGTGGTCCAGGAGGATGTCCCGTCCGCGATGCGCGACGGCACGATCCTGCGTTCCGACGTGTATCTGCCGCATGGTGCCGGGCCCTTCCCCACTCTGGTATCTCGGACCCCATACAACAAGCGACGTCCCCCAACAGTCCCCATCTATGAAGGACTTGCCGAGGCAGGCTACGCGGTGGTGGCACAGGACATTCGCGGCCGGTGGGCATCAGACGGGGAGTTCTATCCGCTATTTAGCGCCGACTGGAAAGACGCTGAAGACGGCTACGACACCGTCGAATGGGCGGCGGACCAGCCTTGGTCCAACTCCAGGGTAGGCACATTCGGGTACTCCTACGCGTCGTGGACCCAGTGGGCCCTTGCATCGACGAAACCGCCTCATCTGGTGACGATGTTCACTGGCGGCCAGGGTCGCCGCCATACGGACTGGCATTTGGGAGGCATCTTCCGCCCAGGCCGCGCCCTCCAGTGGCTGCTGGGATCCATGGCCCCGGATACTCAGCGATTCCTAGATGAGCCCCACGGCCCTATGACGGTTGAGGCTTACACACATCTTGAGGAGCACGTAAATCGGGAGAAGTGGCTCTGGTTCCTGCCGTTAAAGGACCTGCCGCTAGAGGCGGTGGGAGGCCTGAGGGAGCGGTTCCACGATTGGCTGGCTCACCATCAAGAGGACAGGTGGCACTTCGAGGACGACTTCAGGAAGATCGACATCCCAATATACCATCGCACGGGATGGTACGACCGACTCGTGCGCACCGTAGAGATGTTCAAGGGAATGCGGGAAAGAGGAGCCACGGAAGAGACCCGGCGGAGTCAGCGCCTCATCATTGGCCCCTGGACACACACCGCCGACCTGACGCGCAAGACCGGGGAGGTCGACTTCGGCCCCGCGGCCGAGGTGGACTATTTTTCCCTCATCATCCCCTGGTTCGACTACTGGCTAAAGGGCGAGCAGAACGGGGTGATGGATACCGCGCCGGTCCGCCTATTCGTCATGGGGGCCAACAAATGGCGGGACGAAGACGAGTGGCCGCTAAGGAGGGCTCAGGCTACAAATTTCTACCTTCACAGCGACGGCCGCGCCAATACACCTCGCGGGGACGGCTCGCTGAATCTCGGCTCCCCATCTGAGGAACCGCACGATAGCTATGTGTACGACCCCCGAGACCCCGTGATGTCACTGTTCGCTCCCAGTGGCCACGACGAGGCACACGACCTACGCGTCCTGGACCACCGCCACGACGTCCTCGTGTACCAGACCGAGCCACTGGAGACGCCGGTGGAGGTCACAGGGGTGCCAGTGCTCACTCTCTACGCCGCCTCCAGTGCACCGGACACCGACTTCATCGTCAAACTGATCGACGTGCACCCGGACGGCTTTGCCCGAAACCTCTGCTATGGCGTCGTACGCACCAGGTTCCGGGACGGGTTCGACCGGCCCACTCTCATGAATCCGGGCGAGGTATACAAGTTCACCATCGAGCTTCTGCCCACGAGCAACCTGTTCAAGGCCGGCCACAGAGTCCGCGTGGACCTGTCCAGCAGCGACTTTCCTAACTTCGACCGCAACCATAATACCGGGAAGGAGGACTGGGCAGACCCAGAGCTGGCGACGGCCCAGCAGATGGTCTTCCATGATGCCGGCCGTCCGTCCTGCATCATCCTGCCGGTCGTCCCTTAGATCTCCTATCTGTTCAAGCCAGTCTGTCTGGTGCCTCCTTGCTGGCAAAGGGTGTCCGAGCGGAGTGGCAAATTGGACCCCGAAGGGTTATCCTCAGTCTACTGCGTCGTGCTGGGGTGTCACCCGAGCTCGTGACTTGACGGGATGGGCCTTTGGCGCCCCTCAACGCAAGGGTCGAGGGCTGGAGACCCTGGCCGTGTCGGGAGCAGAGAGGGGCCTATCCGCGCCGGCGAGGCCAGACCGGCAGTCACGTCAGGTTCGCGAAGCGCTCAGCCGAGGGCACGCGCACGGTTCTATCCCACGTCACAAGGGAGCGACAGCAGGCGCGCTTCGAAGCGTCCTGCCAGGCAGGGTCTCGACGCAGACAGTTTTCTGGCTCCCTAGACATCGACCGCCGGGCGTTCGTGCCCGACTCCGCTCCCGATCCTTGATCGCGGCAGGTCGTCGCGGTGGGGAGAGTCCTCTCTGTGGAGGTGTGTAGCCATGGCCAAGATTCACGTGCTCGGCGCCGGGACACCCACACCGACCCGCACCAGGTTCGGCTCGTCAAGCGTGGTCGAGGTGGCCGGCGAGAAGCTCATGGTGGACTGCGGCCCCGCCACGACCTACAAGCTGGTGAGGGCCGGGCTGTGGCCCACGGAGATCGACTACCTGTTCTTCACCCACCACCACTTCGACCACGACGTGGACTATCCTTGCTTCCTGCTGTGTCGCTGGGACCAGAGCATCGGCAAGGAGGAGACTCTTCAGGTGTTCGGCCCCACCCTCACTGAGACCTTGACCCACCGCCTGCTGGACGAGAACGACGGCGCCTTCGCCCACGACTGGAACGCCAGGGTGAACCACCCGGCCAGCCAGCAGGTCTACATGAACCGTGGCGGCGTGCTCCCGCGACGGCCGCCGGAGGTCCATGCAAAGGACATAGGGCCCGGACTCGTCCATTCATCGACCGACTGGGAGATGACCGCCGCGCCGGCGGACCACGTCCAGCCCTACCTCGACTCGCTCGCTTACAGGCTCGACACCCCCGAGGGCGGCATCGTGTTCACCGGCGACACCGCGCCCTGCCAGCCCGTGGTGGACCTGGCGCGAGGCGCCGACGTCATGCTGTGCATGTGTTGGGACGAGGAGGAGGCGATGGAGCGTAATCAGGAGTCGGCCGGAGTGTCTGGCACCATGGGCGCGGCCCGCATGGCCCAGGAGGCGGGGGTGGGCAAGCTCGCGCTGGTGCACATCGGGCCCAACCTGGCCGCCCACGGCCCCATGGAAAAGGGCATCGGCGACATCAAGCGGATCTACGACGGCGAGCTGATATTCGCCGAGGAGCTGTTGACGCTGGACCTCTGACTGCCTCGTCGACGCATGTCACCCGGAACGTTGTGAAGGACGCTAGACCGCTGGCAGTAGAGCGGCGTGGCTGTACGGGACGGGGGCCCTGCATTGACGAGCGGGACTATGGCTCCAGCACGTTGATCGGGTTGCCAGCCAGCCAGGCGCGAACGTTCTTCACCGATTCGACGAAGAAGCTCTGGAGCGTCGCTTTCGTCGAGTAACCCAGATGGGGCGCGAGGAGCACATTGTCCAGCTCAAGTAGCGGATGGTCCGCGGGAAGTGGTTCGACGTCGTAAACATCGAGTGCGGCACCAGCAAGCTGACGGTTCCGCAGCGCAGCGATGAGATCGTCTTCGACGATGATCGGGCCACGGGAGGTGTTCACGAGGAATGCTGACGGCTTCATCAGCCCGAGCTCTTTCGATGTCACCCAGCCGCGGCTGAGCTTCGTCAGCGGTACGTGAATCGAGAGGATGTCGGATCGGGCGAACAAGTCTTCCCAGGACACCAACTCTACATCATTGGCTGCGGCGCGCTCAGCGTCCAGAGTTGGCCCCCAAGCGATCACATCCATGTCGAAGAAGTTGCCATACCGCGAGACCCGCGTTCCAAGACGCCCCATGCCTAAGATACCTATGGTCTTGCCGCCGAGGCCCTCTGCTACTCGGGTCTGCCATTTGCCTTGCCGCATCTGGGCGTCTTCCAAGACGATGTGGCGTGTGACCGCGAGGATTAGCCCCCAAGTGAGCTCGGCCGGTGGCATTTCCACGGGAAGGGCCTCCCCCGGTGATGCAAACGGTGATACCCAATTCGCTGGCGGCACTCAGATCTACGTTGGCTTGCCTTCCGCCGGTCCCGGCGATCAGCTTGAGGTTGACAAGCCGGGTCAGGACTGCTCGCGGAAACCGCGTGCGTTCACGAGTTGTGACCAGCACCTCGTACGGAAGAAGCCGCTCGACAAGGGCGTCGTGGTCCAGCAGCGAATCGTGGAAGAAGTCGACATCGACGCCGGCCAGTGAGCCCCAGTCGGCCAGTTGCGAGGCTATTTGCCAGTAGTCGTCAAGTACGGCAATCCGGGTCAATGGTCTGCTCCGTGATAAGCGCGTCGTACCGCGCCGGGTGCGGGCCACGACACGATGCGATTTGCCTTTTGGGTTCGCCTAAGGATACATGGAAAAGTCGTAACCCTCCTTGGTCAGACACTCGACCATCGCCGGCTGGCCCGTTTTCGTCACCGCTATCGCCCGTTTGAGTGCGGGGACGAACCGGTCGGGTTTGTCGACCCGCTCCGACCAACCGCCCAACGCCTTGGCTACGTCGCCGTAGTTGCCTCCTACGAATAGCGAGCCGTACTTCTCGTGGGCCAGAGGCATGGAACTGCGCTCAATGGCCATGGCGCCGTTGTTAAGCACTATGGTGAGGATCCCGATGTTGTTCCTCGCGGCGGTCTCGATATCCATGCCGACCATGCCGATGGCGGCGTCGCCCATTACGTTGATGCACACCTTGTCCGGCTCCGCCAGCTTCGCGCCCATTGTTATCCCGAGACCGTACCCGAGCTGGGTCGACTTGCCCCAGCCCATGTAGGTGCGCGGGGCGACGCTCTCCCAGAAGGGCACCATCTGGTCTCTGGGGCTTCCAGCGTCGTGAGTGACGATGGTGTTCGCGCGGTCAACCGTGTGCATCATGTCCCAGATGACTCGATAGGGGTTGATCGGTACCTCGTCTGAGGTGAGCTGAGGCATCCATTCGTCCAACCACTCTCGTTTGACCGCCTGGACCTCGCGCGCCACATCGCCGTCGTTGCGGTTACCGATGCCGCCGGTCTGCCTGTCGACCTCGTCGATCAGCCCGCGCAGCACCAGCCTGGCGTCGCCGATCAGCGCATGGTCCGCTCTGTAATCCTTGTTCACGTCGGTGTCGTCGTTCGTGGAGTGTATGATCACCTTGCCGGGAGGGATCGTCCTGCCGAAGCCGGTGCGGGTAAGACTGGTCCCTATTCCGAATACGACGTCGGCCTGATTCAGAAAGCGCGCGACGGCTTTGGGTGTCTTGCCCGTTGAGGCGCCGAGGGCCAGCGGATGGTTCTCCGGGAAAGCACTCTTACCCGGCATCGTGGTCATGACCGGTGCCTGGAGAAGCTCGGCGAGCTGCTCCAACTCGTCCGTGGCCTCTGAGTAGAGCACGCCCTGCCCGGCGTGGATAACCAGGTTCTCGGCCTTTAGTAGGACCCGGGCCACCTCATTCACGTCTTGGGGGTCGGGCGCCGTCCTGTTTCCTTTGACCGGGCGATAGTCGAGATCCCCATCCAGTTCGCCGACCCATATGTCGCGGGGGACCTCAATGAGCACCGGGCCCGGCTTACCCGTCCTCAGCTGATAGAAGGCCCTGCGCATGAAATCCGGTACTCGGTCCACGTGGTTGATCTCCGCAGCCCACTTCGTGACATGGGCGTAGTTGTCCACGGCGCTGAGTTCGGGAGAGACAAAGGACCGGGTGGTGGCGGGGCCTCCTGGGACCAGCAGCAAGGGGACATTGTCCGAGAATGCCTGGGCGGCTCCCGGGAAGGCGTTTTCGGCGCCGGGCCCGGTCTGCATGGCGAAAACGCCGATTCGCCTGCCGTTGGTGGTCCGGCTGAAGCCGTCCGCAATGGCCATACCCATCCGCTCCTGCCTGCAGATGATGGGACGAATGTCCACGTTGGAACAAGCATCGATCAGGGGATGAGAGGGAAAACATGCCAGAAATTCCGTGCCTTCTCGTCTGAGTATCTCGGCTGTTGCGTCGGTGCCATTCATTCTCGTTCCTCCAATGACGTAAATGTTGTGTGACGGCTCAAAGCGTGCCTGTCAGCCCTAAGAGCGCCGGGCTATGACAGGAGGGCCTGAGGATATCAGATCACGACCGGGTCCTGCACCGTTGGACGCGGAGCGGGGGACGGTCGACATCACAGCTTCAATCGGGGGCTATCCCCAGAGCTGGCCAATCGCCAGGCGCGCGCCCTGGGCCATAGCCTGGAACTTGGCCCACACCACGGTGGGATGAACCTCGGGTCGATAGGTGGCCGACGTGGAGAAACCGCAGTCGGCCCCAGCGACGACGTTCTCCCGCCCTACCAGCCTGACGTAGCGCAAGATGCGCTCGGCGATGAGCTCAAGGTGCTCCACGATGTTGCTGGAGTGGGTGATTACGCCCGGTATCAGCACCGTGTCCTCGGCCAGCTATCAGCCACCTGAGGTTCCCATGGATTGCACGTTCGCTACCTCTCTCCGGGGTGGTAGTCGATTGACGGCGGATCGTGGTCGAACAGTCGAGGCTACAGCTTCCGCGGGTACCCGCCGTCTACGTTGATGATCTCTCCGGTGATGAACCGCGATTCGTCGGACACGAGGAAAAGCGCCAGGTTGGCGACGTCTTCGGGATAGCCGGGACCGTCCAGTATCTGCAGCATGTCGAAGGCCGGTTTGGACACATGAGTATGCCCGTCCCTTGTGGAGCCGGGCGTGATTATCTGGCCCGGGCGAACACAGTTGACCCTGATGTTGTGTTGTCCTCCCATGCTCGCCGTGTACCTGGTAAAGGCCTCTACCCCTGCTTTGGACGCCCAGTACGAGGACGACGGTACGCTGCCGGTAAGGTCGTAGATGTTCTTGCTGAACCCGTATGCGGCCGTAATAGAGGACACGTTGACTATGGCGCCGCTCCCTGCCTCCACCATGCGGGGCCACACGGCCCTGGACATGTAGAAGGTACCGGACAGATTTAGGCCTATTGTCGTATCCCAACTTTCGTCGTCCTCGTCCGGAAAGGCCTGTCTCCCGGCGATACCGGCGTTGTTGAGCAGGACGTTGACGGACCCGTATTTGGAGACCGCTTCTTCGACAGCCGCATCGACTGCCTCGCGGTCCGTGACATCGCATCTAACGAAAGTTGCCTCTCCGCCCTCCCTTTTTATGGCTTCCTGAACTTTCAGGCCTTCCTCTTCCCTCCTGGCCATGAGGGCCACCCTGGCTCCCTCCCTCGCGAAGAGATGGGCGGTCGCTTCGCCGATACCGCTGTTCCCGCCCGTGACGATCGCTACCTTACCTTCCAACCTTGTCGCCATGAATCGTACTCCCGCTTATCCCAGCCGCAGCCCGGCGAGCCAGCGCGTCATAGTCCTCGGCGCCGGCAAAGCGCATGAATGCCGTGAGGCGGCTGTTCTCAACCGTATCCCGATCGGATATCCACGGAAAGCGCGTGTTGCTCTCTATCTTCATTCCACTTTATCCAGATTGAAGTCCACCTTGCCCACCGCGACCATCTTTGCTCTTCGCCTATTTGGCCCTGCCTTGAGCTGCGAACTCCTTCGCTGATTCCATGAAAAGATCAACCACTGGGGATTCCCACAGCACGTCGGAATCCACATCCTTGCCAGCGGAGTGAATCAACTCCGTCGCCGTTTGAAGTGAATCTGTCATCTTCTGATCGTCGAACTTCATATCCAGCAGAATATCGTGTCCACCGAACTTGAAAACGTGTATCCCTTCCACCTCGAGGATTTCCGGCAGGTTCCTGAAACCCTCATCCTCCTCGATCATCGTACAGATGTACATCTGCTCGTTGATT
>CAZGRI010000050.1:0-13898 GCA_964528205.1 uncultured Dehalococcoidia bacterium
CCGAGCGTCTGGAGGACCTTACCGAGCTCTGGGGTGTGGGGGCTCGGGGGCGTGGGTTGGGCCACGACGCCGGGATATACCGGTGGACGGACCCGAAGGTGACGCCCGACGTGCTGGGCGTGACACCCGGCAGGCGGTCTCTAGTGCTGGACGGGATACTTCAGGTCAACGCGGCGACCGAAGGGCCTGCCGTGAGCCCGGGCAGGGTCCGCGCGGCCCGTGACGAGTGGCACCGGGTCCCGTCATTGGAGTTCTACGTCGACTTCGAGACCGTCAGCGATCTCGCCGACGACTTCTCCCGTCTGCCCGAGAAAGGCGGCCAGCCGCTGATATTCATGATCGGATGCGGCCACGTCGAGTCCGGTCGCTGGGCCTTCGAGTCCTTTGTCGTGGACCAGCTCTCCGAGAACCAGGAAGCACGGATCATCGATAGGTGGCTAGGGCATATGGAGTCCGTGCGCAGGCGCCTGGACCCCGACGGCGAGCCTCCCGTGCTCCACTGGTCGAACGCCGAAAGGGGCAGCTTCGAGACCCAGTACAACTCGGCCAAACGCCGCCATGACCGGCCGGACTGGCCATCCCCCAGATGGTTCGATCTCCTGACAAGGGTAATGCGCGAGGAGCCCGTAGTGGTCCGCGGGGCGCTGAACTTTGGCCTCAAGACGGTGGCCAAGGCGATGCACTCACATGGTCTCATCGATACGTCCTGGGACGATGGCCCCACCGACGGTCTCGGCGCGATGGTCGGCGCCTGGTGGTGCGACCGGGAGGCCAGGCGCACCGGGCAGCCGATGAGCCGGACCGACTTGATGCAAGACATCGCACACTACAACGAGGCCGACTGCAAGGTGATGATGGAGATCGTCAGGCACCTCCGCCAGAACCACTAGCGTGGTGAGCCAGCGACTCGATCGCCGGCCCTAATCTGAGGATTCCTACCTAGGTCTCAAATGAGATGACATGTTCATCGGTCGGGCATGTGATAAGGTATCGCACCGGAAGCGCAATACATCCTGAAAGGTGTTAGGTATGGAAAGGCCCACCTTAGTCGATGTCCTGGAGGCACGGGGGCGGATCGCCCCGCACGTGGTCAGGACGCCACTGCTCCGGCACCTGGCGCTGGACAAGCTCCTGGGCGCGCAGGTCTACGTCAAGCACGAGAACTTCCAACGGCTCGGCGCGTTCAAGGTCCGAGGTGGCATCAACCTGGTGTCGCAGCTATCCGACGACGAGCGACGGCGCGGCGTCGCCACCGCATCCAGCGGCAACCACGGCCAATCCATCGCATTCGCAGCCAGGCTATTCGGAGCCAGGGCCACCGTCGCGGTCCCAGAGGGCGCGAACCCGGTCAAGGTCGAGTCGATGCGCAACCTGGGGGCCGAGGTCGTATTCCACGGCGACGTGTACGACGACTCTCGAGAGTACATCGAGCGGCTGGCCCGAGAGGAGGGGTACCGCTACATCGACGCGGTCAACGAGCCCCAGCTCATCGCCGGCGTAGGCACCTACTCGCTGGAGATAGTCGAGGACCTGCCCGACGTCGACGTGATCGTGGTGCCCCTGGGCGGGGGCAGCGGGGCCTGTGGGGCCTGCATCGTAGCCAAAGCGGTCAATCCCGCCATCGAGGTGGTTGCCGTGCAGGCGGCCAGGGCCCCGGCCGCCTACCTTTCCTGGAAGGAGGGGCGCGTTGTCGAGGCCCCCATGGAGAGCGCCGCCGAGGGCCTGGCGACACGCATGGGCTACGAGCTTACGCAGGTCATCATGCGAGAACTCCTGGACGACTTCGTCCTGGTCTCCGAGGAGGAGATGGAGCGGGCCATCGTCATGCACCTGGAAATGACGCACACGCTGACGGAGCACGCCGGCGCGGCGTCGCTGGCCGCCGCCGTGAACATGAAAGACCGCCTGGCCGGCAAGAACGTCGTGCTGATATCCAGCGGCGCCAACATATCGCTGGACCAGCTCAAGGCGGCTCTCGGCACGTCCGCTGGTGCTTGACTCTGACCCACACGCAGCACGCAAAGCAGGAGGGTGCGATGACCCAGCCTCAAATCACCGAGGACTCGCCCGGCACGGACCTGTTCCCCGAGTACCGGTCACTGTACGACCTAATTTACGCCGAGGTCCGGGGACTGACCGACGAACAGGTCGACTTCGAGTCCAGCCGGTGGGAGTGGAGCAAGTGGAGCATCCGCCGCCAGCTGAGCCACATGTCCTCGCTGATCTACCGGTGGCTGCTGCTCCGATGGGGCGACACGCTGTTCCCTGACGGCGACCACGGTGTCGATGACGTCGGGGGTATCGCCGACTCCGACTTCGACCGCCGTATGGACGAGACCCGCTACTGGGAGCTATCGGTGATCATGGACCGGCTGAAGGCTGGCATCGACCTGGTGCAGCGGGTGCTCAAACAGCGCGATGTCGCGTTCCTGCGGTCCCAGACGTACGAGAGGCCGCGTTCCGACCGTGGGTGGCAGCTCATGGAGAAAGCGCATCCCAGCGGGATCCTGCCGTCAGACGACCCGGACACGGCCCTGATGACACTTGAGGCCACCATGCGTCACATCTACTTCGAGGAGACGACGCACCTGTACAACATCCAGCGTCTCAAGCGTGCCCAGGGCCTGCCGACGGTTGTGGAGGTCCCCAAGATCGGCTACTGGGTCGTCGACGGCTGGGACCGCTCGGAGCCCTAGTGCCCATGCCCTGATTAGTGGCTCCTGTAGGGGCGGTTCGCGAACCGCCCCTACGATTTAGGAGGCCGACTCCTCCAACCTTTGGCGGGCGGCGTCGGGAACCTGGCGCAGGCAGCGTCGCGTCGGCGAGTCGTTGCGCTTGGCCACGCTGGCGGCGGCCTCGGCTATCAGCCTGACGCCGCCCAGGTAGTCGGACAGCCGGATGTATTCGGCGCCGACGCCGCCTTCGGGGTCGGGAATGGTGGTCGTGGCGTTGTGGTAATTGCCCAGGGGGAACGCCAAGCCCGTCGTGCGGTACCCGTACAGCGCGAAGGCAGTCGCCTCGCACGTCCCGCCGCTCATAAGAGCGCGCTGAGACCGGAAGCCCGGGTCGCGCTCTCGGATGCCCTCGCGGGCGGCGATCAGCACCTGCTCGGCATCGACGTCGAAGGTGTACGAGGCGTCGCCTGTCCGGATGATCGGGCCCTCGCCCTGTGAGACTCCCGGGATCACCGCGCTTGACTCCACGGAGACGACGATCGTGTCCGGTGGCAGGGTTCCCGCCTCGGCCATGAGCCTCGCGCCGTAGAGGCCGGCCTCCTCGGCCCGGGTGAACACCGCGTAGAGGTCCGCCTCGACCCCAATCGAGACCACCCGCTCCAGCGCAGCGAGGATGGCGGCGCACCCGGCCAGGTCGTCCGCCGCCCTCATACGTATCGTCTCGCCGTCGAGCTCGAAGTCGGGCAGGTCGAACACTACAGGCAGGGGCGGCGTCAACGAAACGTCGGTCCGAGGCCTGACCAACACGGTCCGCTCGTCGGCCTGGCCGTCCTCGATCGGCGCGGTCGTGGCCGGGACCCTCTCGCCGTCGGACGTCAGTATCAGGACCGGCGTTGGCTTCTTCAGCGACGCGACCGGGACTCCGCCCAGTACACTTGCCAGCAAGCCATCTGTCCTCGCGCCGGTTATCTCGAAGCCCGGGTGGTCCATGTGCGCCACAAGGGCTAGTGGGGGTTGCCGCTGCTCCGGCAGGTTGGCGTAGTGCGCAACGATATTGCCGTACGCGTCCCGGCTGACGTCCACACCCGCGAATGCCCCGCCTGCAACAGTCGGGGGCTCCAGCCTGCGCAAGGTGTCCAGCAGGTACCGGGCGGGCCCATCCTCGTAGAAGGGAACGGCCGGTCGCGAGCCCAGGTCCCTCAGGACCTCGACCGCTCTCTGGTCACGCCGACTCATTGAGACTTCACCGCTAGTAAGTGCTCAGGCAAGTGCCCCGACCTCGTCGTTCCGGCGAAAGCCGGAATCCAGGTCGATGCTCTCCTCGCACAGTCCCGCCAGGTCAGTCTACTCTCCTCGTTTAACTCAACTCACACCGGATGAGCGTGTATACACTGTAACGCTTTATGAGTCCTCCTCCAACCCGTTCTTAAGCCGCCGGACCCGCCGGACGAGATTCGACGTGACTCCGACGTACAACGTGTCGTCGGGTTTGTTCGCAGAGGATGTAGAGTAGGACGGTTTCATCTCTTGTTGTAGGTTCACCGTGTGAATGAAATTCGCAAGCCTTCTGGATTCCGGCTTTCACCGGAATGACGGCGGCTGGTGTGTTCAACAATTCCGCCGGTCCTTCCTTGAACGATTACACGCGCTTGAGAACCCACTGGCGCTGTCTTATACTGCGGCCAGCAAAGCGGAGGCGACCACATGGAACTCGGATACTTCACAATGCCCCTGCACCCTCCCGGGTCCAACATCACCCAGACCCTGGACGACGACCTGGAGCAGATGGTGGTGCTGGACCAGCTCGGCTACAAGGAGGCCTGGATCGGCGAGCACTTCACCGCCCAGTGGGAGAACATCCCCGCGCCCGACCTGTTCATCGCCAAGGCGCTGGGCATGACGGAAAACATCGTCCTGGGCACGGGAGTTACATGCATGCCCAACCATGACCCCTTCATGATCGCGCACCGCATCGCCCAGCTCGACCAGATGGCCAAAGGTCGCTTCCACTGGGGCGTGGGCTCCGGCGGCTTTCCGGGCGATTTCGCGGTCCATGGCTTCGACCCCACAACCGGGGAGCAGCGCGACATGACCCGCGAGGCGATAGACACGGTCCTGAAGCTGTGGGAGGATCCTCAGCCCGGACGTTACGAAAGCAAGTACTGGAGCTTCACGGTTCCCGAGACCATCGCGGAGACCGGGCAGCGGGTCCATCTGCGACCGTACCAGAAGCCTCACCCGCCCATCGGCGTGGCGGGCGTCTCGCCGAAGTCGGAGACGCTGCTGGTGGCGGGAGAGCGCGGCTGGATCCCCATGAGCATCAACATCGTCCCTCCAGTCCACCTGGCGTCGCACTGGGAGGCTGTGGAGGTCGGGGCCAAGAAGACCGGACGCGGCGTGAACCGGTCCACCTGGCGGATCGCACGGGAAGTCTACATTGCGGAGACCACCGAGAAGGCGCGGACAGAGGCGTTGAACGGCACGATTGGACGGGACTTCGAGGGCTACTTTTTCCGCACCCTGCCTCGGATGAAGATGCTGGGCCTGATGAAGAACGACCCGGATATGCCCGACTCGGACGTGACTCTTGAGTATCTGCTGGACGAGGTCTGGATCGTTGGCAGCCCTGATGATGTCGCAGACAAGCTCCGCGGGCTGTACCAAGAAGTTGGAGGGTTCGGAGTCCTGCTGGCCATGGGCCATGAGTGGCAGCCCAGGAAGGCCTGGGTCGAGTCGATGACCATGCTGGCCAACGAGGTCATGCCCAGACTGGCCGACCTGGGCTAGAACCCGCGCCCGTCTTCACCCTCCGGCGTCCGCCTAGGCCACTGCTCTAAAGACCACCACGGCGGTCATGTCCCCAGCCCGGCCGCAGCTTGGACGCACCCGGGTAGGTTTGCTTCACTGTCCACTGGTCCGCTGCCGTCATCCGAACTGGGTCCACCCTCAGATCGAGTGCATGAAACCCCGACCGACGAGACCACGTGGCGCCTCGGTGCGATCGGTTATGATGGGTGTCCCACGACACGGTCGAATGAGAGGGGGGAATGAATTCCGGAGAGATCGTCGTCGTCCGTTTGAAAGGTGGACTGACGGTTGCCAGAAGCCTTGGGGTTTCCGACGGCCGGATAAAGGCGGCTGTCGGACGCAACCGCGAGGCCCGGGTGCCGGTCGACCGGGTGGCGCTTGCCACCGGGATGACGGTCGAAGCACACGATGACCTGGCCCAGTTCAGGTCCAGATGCGAGGCGTCGGCCTCCGAGATAGACCTCTCGGAGGTCTGGGAGGTCGTCCGCGACGAGTCCGGAAAGCTGAGCCTGGACGAGATGGCGGACCTGTACTGGGGCGGCGGGCATGAGCTTGCCGATCGGGTGGCCTTGCTCCTTCACCTGGACCGCGGCACCGACTACTTCACCGCCGACGGCGACAGCTACGTCCCCAGTACGTTGGCGTCGGTGACCGAGATCCAGACCCGCCGTCAAAGGGAGGCCGCGCAGACGCAGGACATCGAGTCTCTGGCCGAGCACCTGTCGAAGTCTCTGCTGCCGCTGGAGATGACGCCCTACCAGCAAGCCCTGATGGAGCACGTTCAGGGATTTGCGACCTACGGCGATGACTACACGCGGAGCGCCCCGGCGCGGAAGGTCCTGGAACAGGTTAGGAGCGGTACCCACGACCTCCAGCGGCTGGCCTTCGACCTGCTGGTCCGGTCGGGCGTGTTCATCGAGGACGAGCCACTTGAGATCGTGCGCGCCGACGTGCCGGTGGGATTCCCTCCCGACGTGATACAGGAAACAGCCGAGGTCGACATCGAGACTCTGCTGAACGACCCTCGGCGAGTGGACCTGACCTCCCTACCGACCTTTACGGTCGACGACGCGACGACGCGGGACAGGGACGACGCTGTCTCAATCGAGATGGACGAGTCGGGAAGAGCGCTTCGAATCGGCATACACATCGCCGACGCCGGGGCTCTCGTGGCCCACGCCGGCGCCGTTGACGAAGAGGCCGCACGCAGGATGGCGACGCTGTATCTGCCGGAGGGTAAGGTCCCCATGGTCCCGCCAGAGCTGTCCGAGGAAAAGGGCAGCCTGCTTCCAGGGGACGCCAGGCCGGTGTTGAGTGTCCTGGTCCGGCTCGACGAGCTGACCGAACCGGTCGAATCGGAAATCGTGCGAGGAACGGTCCAGGTCGATACCGGGCTCTCCTACCATGACGCGGACGAGGCGATGGCGGACATCGAACACGCGTGGCACGTTAGTCTCGAGTCGGTCCGTCGTGTGACCGATGGACTACGGAAGCAACGCGACAGCCGGGGCGCGGTAATGCTCGATCGGCCGGAGATGTCTATCAGCGCCAGTGAGCCGGACCATGTCGAGGTCAGGGTCGTCCAGCGGTCCACGCCGTCGCGGGATATGGTCTCCGAGCTCATGATCCTGTGCAACTCGCTGCTGGCGGAGTACTGCCGGAGCAACGATATCCCAGCGACATACCGCGGGCAGCAGACGCCGGACCTATCCGACGTCGTCGAGGAGACGCCCGAAGGCCCGCTCAGATGGTACCGGATGATGCGTCGTCTCGCGCCTGCCGACTTGGGCCCCGTACCCGCAGAGCACGGCGGGCTCGGGGTCCCAGCCTACATCCAGGCAACCTCGCCGTTGAGGCGCTACCCCGACCTGGTGATGCAGCGCCAGATCAGCCACTTCATTCTGGCCGGGCGGCCGCTTTACGCCCCCGAGGAGGTGGCGTCGGTCGGACAGCGGGCAGATGTCCAGCTACGGGACCTGGCCCGCCTGGAGGAGGACCGGAAGCGGTACTGGTTCCTGAAATATCTCAGGCAGACGTATCTCAAGGACGACGGGGAGGAGGACGGACCTTCAGATGCCGTTTTCGAAGCCGTGGTCCTGGAGAATCAGCCCAGGCGCAAGGCGCTGGCGGAGCTGTTGAAGTACCCATCCCGCGTGAGGGTCGAGCTGCCTCCGGACCGCGCACCGGGCGACGTTGTCCAACTTCGGCTGCACTCGGTCGACCTGTGGCGGCGCGAGGCCCAGTTCGTCCATCAGCATCAAGCAGACTAAAGCTCGGCGACCCTCGTCTTCTCGAAGAATGGACGGTCCCACTCCGCGCCCCAGCCCGGTCCGTCGGGAGGAGCGATTCGCCCGTTTACCGGCACCGGCGGGTTGAGCAGGCCGATCTCCTTGCCTACCTCGTCGCGCGAGCCGCCGGGAAAGTACTCGTAGTAGCTGGTGTTGGGTATGCAGCACATCATCTGTGCGTGTAGGAGCCCGAAAAGGCCCCCGGGACCGTTGAGCTCGACCGTGGTGCCACGCATTTCTGCCAGGGTCGCCAGCTTGAGCAGCGGCGTCGTTCCGTGACGGGCGTTGGCCCTGAGGAGATCGGTCGCCCCTGACATCAGCCACTCGGCGCTCAGGTCCGCGTCGTTCATCAGAGTCTCGGGATTGAGCACCGGGACGTCCAGCTCGGAGCACAGCGCCTGGAGGTCCCGCAGATGGCGGTCCGGGAGCGGCTCCTCGAACCAGCGGAAGCGCAGCTCCTCGAGGGCGCGTCCCACCCTGAGAGCATCTTCGAGCGAGTAGCCGCAACCGGCGGCATCGTGCATCAGGTCCACGTCCGGCCCGACCGCCGCTCGCTCTGCGCGCATCCACTCGATGTTCTCGTCCGCGCCGTTGTGGAAGTGGTCCTTGACCGCCGCGAAGCCGGCCGCGACGGCCTTGAGAGTGTCTTCCACAGCCTCCTCGACCGTTTCGCCTCTGATGTTGTAGTAGGCCGGCGTATCGTCGCGCGCCTGACCGATGAGCCTGTAAACGGGCAGCCCGGCGGCCTTGCCCGCGATGTCCCAGAGGCAGTTGTCGAAGGCACCATACCATCCGGGCGGCACGAACATCCGGCGGGTGGCCGCTCGTAGCTTGCCGTACAGGTGTTGCCGGTCCACCGGGTCGGACTCGACCGCTAGGACGCGCAGCTGCTCCAGTACATCCCTGGGCATGACCGTGTACCGGACGTCCCCCACCGTGCACATTCCCTCGATTCCCTCGTCGGTCCGGACGTGAAGCACGTGCAACGGGCCCGTGGATTCACCCGCGACGGGTCTGCCAACCCATCGTCTATCGGCCGCGCTACCCGTCTCCACCAAGTCGAACGGTCGTATCTCCCTGGGCAGCTCGAACACGGAGATAGTAATGTCGGTGATCTTCATTTCCCCTCCTGCGCCACGCCGGCCGCGTCGGACGTACGCCGCTTGTTGACACGGACTTGGCCCCTCTTTATGATGCCCTCTGTACCCCACCGGACGGGCTAATTAACGTCGGGGGAGGACAGTCCATGGGAGATGCGGTTTCGATTGCACCCGACAACTATAGGACAGTATTCGAGAACGAGCGACTCCGATTGCTCGAGTATCGGGGTGGGCCCGGCGACAAGACGGAGATGCACAGTCACCCCGACGTACTAGCCTACGCAATGACCGGCGGCAAGTTCAAATTCACGTTCGCCAATGGCCAGAGCTTCGAAGCCGAGCTCAACGCCGGCGAGGCGATGTTCTCCGAGGCCCAGGACCACAGAACGGTAAACACCGGCTCCGAGGAGGCCCGGATTCTGCTCGTCGAGCTTAAGTAGCCACACCGAGACGCCCTCGGGGTGACGGCGCTCAACCAAGCATATTGGCCGATACATAGACTGTCTTTCTGAGCGGAGAGAAGAATCCGGCGGTGAGGGGTACGATAGATGGCGACGACGTGTATCCCGCCGCCTCCGAAGAGTCGGAGTCCGCACCAGTGCCGATTAAGGCCGCGGGCACATCCCTCATCGACTTTTTGGGAAAGGACTCCTCGGGATGACAGTGGCACCCGGCGAACGGTACTGTTAACGACATTAAGTCCGGAATTACAAAGCGAGAGCGCTGTGGAAGCAGGTGACGGACAGTGAAGATCGTCGACATCAGGACCCAGACCTTTCGATACAGGACGAGAGTCGTCCCGGACTCCGAGGGGCACGCTCACCCCGGCGAGGAGCGCGATGCCACGCAGACGATGCTCACCGTCGTCACCGACGAGGGCGCCGAGGGGTATGCCTTCGGCCCGGACTCGCCTCTTATCGAGTCTGTCGTCAAGCCCATCGTGGTGGGCGAGGATGCCTTCTACCGGGAGAGGATATGGCAGACTCTCAAGACACGGCAACGCCTGCACGCCACTCTGACGGACCAGGTGCTAAGCGCGGTCGACCTGGCCCTGTGGGACCTGGCGGGACGCTATCTGGGGCAGCCGGTGTACAAGCTCCTGGGAGGCTATCGGGACAAGGTGCCGGCCTACGGCAGCACCATGTGCGGCGACGAGATGGCCGGCGGCCTGAGCACGCCAGAGGAGTACGGGCGCTTCGCCGAGTGGATGATCGAGCGCGGCTACAAGGCGATCAAACTTCACACCTGGATGCCACCGATCCCGCCGACGGCGGACCCCAGATTGGACGTCAAGGCCTGCGCCGCGGTCCGCGAGGCCGTCGGTCCGGACGTTCCTCTAATGCTGGACTCCTACCACTTCTACAGTCGTGCCGAAGCACTTTACATAGGCAAGGAGCTGGAGAAGCTCAACTACCACTGGTTCGAGGAGATGATGGACGAGCACAGCGTCTCCTCCTACGTGTGGCTGTCGGAGCAGCTAGACATCCCTGTCCTGGGTCCTGAGGCCGCCGAAGGCAAGATGTTTACCAGGGCGGAGTGGATCGTCCGGGGAGCGTCCGACATCACCCGCGGCGGAGTGAGCGATGTGGGAGGCATCACGCCGCTGATGAAGGTCGTCCACCTGGCAGAGTCCCACGGAATCGCGATGGAGATGCACGGCCCGGGGGCCGCCAACCTGCAGGTCCTGGGGGCCATGGGCATCCCCGGGGAGTTCTACGAGCGCGGCTTGCTGCATCCGTTCCTGGACTACGAGGAGCCCCGCCCGTGGCTCAACGCGCTGGAGGACCCGATGGACGACGAGGGGTACGTTCACCTCTCCGACAGTCCGGGCCTGGGACAGGACATCAACTTCGACTACATCCGCGACAACCTTGTCAGCGGGTCCTAGCCGGCGTCGCCGTTCGATCTACTGTCTCTCCTCACGTATGCGGGACTCCGTCGCGGAGGCCCCTATAGGGTCGTCCAGGTATCTCATGGAGAGCACCTCAGCCCCGGCACGCAACTGCGTCTAGCAAGGTGACCGTGTCCCTTAACGGGGGGGGCTGTGGGGGGTGTCCCCCCACATACCGGGCGGGTGGGAGGGAACAAGCAGTCACCGCATAATCAGCCCAACAAGAGAGATCGAAACAGAAGGAGGGAAGAATGGCCGTCAACACGGCGAAACAGCGAATGCTCGAGGGGAAGCCGGCGATCGGGGGCGAGGTCGGGCTTGGATCGATCATGTCCGCGGAGCTGCTGGCGGGGATGGCGTTCGACTTCGTCATCGTGGACAACCAGCACGGCGCGTGGGACGAGCAGTCCACGATGTCGGCGTTCAGGAGCATCGCCCTGGGTCCGTCGATTCCGATGGCGCGCGTCGCCAAGAACGACTACGGGCGCATCGGTCGCCTGCTGGACATGGGCGCCCTGGGCGTCGTCGTGCCGATGGTCAACTCGGCCGAGGAGGCACGGGCTGCCGCGACAGCCGTCCGGTACCCACCCCTCGGCTCCAGGTCGTCGGGCGCGTTCGGAGCTGGTTTCTGGGGGCCGGACTACGACGAGTGGATCGACCGTGAGGTGTTCCTGGCGGTCCAGATCGAGACCGTCGAGGGAGTAGAGGCGGCGGAAGAGATCATGGGCGTGGATGGCATCGACGGCTGCTGGATAGGCCCCGGTGACCTGGGGCGTTCGCTGGGGGTCGACCGGAGCACGAAGGAGGGGGCCGACATCCACACAGACACTATCCGTCGCATCATCGCGGCGTGCCAAAAGATGGGCAAGGCCCCCGGCATCTGGACCGGCTCCGCAGAGGACTGCCAGCGCTGGGTCGACGAGGGCTGCCTGTTCGTGACGGTCGGCCCCGACAAGAGCTGGGTCGCCGAAGGCGCGAGCCAGGCCCTCAAAGAGCTGGGCCGCGGGACTTAGGTCCGCTGAGTAAGCACTGATGGAGCGACCTGGCAAAGGCGAGGTGGCGACGATGACCACGACCGGCTCAAGTCCGTTCGATCCGGCGATGATAGACGCCGAGACGGCCTCCTTCAACGCGGAGCTCGAAGCGATACTGGCGAAGGAGCCGCCCGCTCATACGCAGCCGCCTGAGGTGACGAGACGGCTCAGGGAGTCGGGACAGAGCCGGACGGGGCCGGTCATCCTCTCCGAGATGGCGGAGGAGCGATCGATAAAAGGCCCCGACGGAAACCTTGTTCTCCGGACGTTTGTGCCCGACGTAGTGAAGGGCGTGTATCTTCATATCCACGGAGGAGGGTGGGTGGTAGGGCGTGCTCACCTCCAGGACCCACGGCTCGAAGCGATCGCCGATGGCTGCCGTGTAGCCGTCGTCAGCGTGGACTATCGCTTGGCACCCGAGCATCCGTACCCGGCGGGTCCGGACGACTGCGAGGCCGCCGCCGTCTGGCTTGCCGAAAACGCCAAAGCCGAGTTCGACTCAGATCGTCTCGTGATCGGCGGCGAATCCGCGGGCGCCCACCTATCGGCTGTCACGCTGCTGCGAATGCGAGACCGGCACCGGTTCACCGGCTTCGCGGCCGCCAATCTAGTGTATGGGGCGTACGACCTGTCCATGACTCCGAGTGCTCTGAACTGGGGTGAACGAAACCTTGTCTTGAACACGCCGGCTATCCGTTCGTACCTTGACTACTTCGTGCCAGAGACGAAAAGGCGAGAGCCGGATGTATCGCCCCTTTACGCGGACCTCTCGGGAATGCCCGCCGGACTGTTTACGGTTGGCACGCTGGACCCGCTGTTGGACGACACCCTCTTCATGCACAGCCGATGGCTAGCATCAGGTAACGAAGCTGAGCTGGCGATCTATCCCGGGGGAGTCCACGGCTTCAACTCCTCCCCAATCGGGATCGCCGAAACAGCCAACGCTCGCATTGACGAGTTCATAAGGCAGGCCCTCGAGTAACGATTGCTGGATAGGCCCCGGTGACCTGGGGTGCTCGCTGGGGGTCGATCCGAGCACGAAGGAGGGAGCGGACGCCCACACCGACGCTATCCGGCGTATCATCGCGGCGTGCCAAGAGACCGGCAAAGCCCCGGGAATCTGGAACGGCTCCGCGGAGGACTGCCAGCGCTGGAACGACGAGGGCTGCCTGTTCCTCACCGTCGGCCCAGACACGTCCTGGGTCAGGGAGGGCGCGAGCCAGGCCCTCAATAAGCCAGGCCGCGGATAATTGCGGGGAATTCGGGCTCGTCAAGCAGACCGGCAGCGAAGAGTACGCTGATAAGCAGCTTGACAGCTTACCTCGTGCATCATGTTGGCTCAGGGGTTCATCGATCAACGTCCGCGCCTAGGCGCTCCACGATGGTCAAGCTCTGGGGGTCAATCTTGTACAGGGACCGAGCCCCTTGATAGTTGGAGCCTAGCGCCCGGGCCGCAACATTAACTGCTTCAATCAGAGGTCTGAGCTTCTTAGTCCCATGAGACTCGTCGGTCAGGTCGGGATTATCCGTCGCAAAGAGCATGAGCTTCTCGCCCCACACCTCACCTTTCCCAGCCATCCTCAATTCAGGGACAGCGCTCTTCGCCTTAGACCAAAGCTCCTTACCAGAGTTGACACCGACTATTGCATCGTGAAGGGCATCCCGGCTTGACGGGGTCGCACCGTTCTCGACTGCAATGTCCCAAAGAACCTGTTCCAATTCCACCAGGGAGAAGTTCGCTTGCTCGATGTCGGGATCGGACAGGAATACGCGTCCACATATCAGATCGTCTTCTGCAGCTCTTCTTAGTACGCGGATGACATCCTCTCTATCCTTATCTACCGTGATTATGCTGAACACATTTGCCTTCAAATCGCTCAGGAGGCTGGCCCTAAACCCCACTCCACGTCCCCCTTCCTGTACAACGTCTCCCCTCAGATTGACCACGTCAATCCCGCTGTAGTTTCCGAACACACAAGATACGGCTCCGTACTCCGTGTATCCTTCAACATACCATCTGACACGGACCCCATAGTCAAGACCAAATTGGCGTAGGAATTCATTTGCAACTGTCCGGGGTCCGTCCAAGAGACGATTAGATC